>CAJPUS010000071.1 GCA_905380995.1 uncultured Flavobacteriaceae bacterium | reverse complement strand
CTATGCAGGCTGTTAATTTACTGAGTCATGAGAATGAATTTAATAAAGAAAGTCGTGTAGTTGTAATATTTCCTGATCATGGATCTAGATATCTTAGTAAAATTTATTCAGATGAATGGATGAATAACCAAGGATTTTATGACAGAAGCTTCTATAAGCCCAAAAAGAACACAATCAACTATATTTAAATTATGCAAGATTTATTTAATAAAATATACAAAAATAAGGGTCCATTAGGGAAATGGGCTTCAATAGCCGAAGGATATTTTGCCTTTCCTAAATTAGAAGGTCCTATTTCAAATCGTATGATATTTAACAATAAAGAGGTTATAACATGGAGTGTTAATGATTATTTAGGTCTAGCAAACCATCCAGAAGTAAGAAAAGTTGATGCTGATGCCGCAAAAGAATATGGAAGCGCATATCCTATGGGAGCAAGACTAATGTCAGGCCATACTAAGTTTCATGAAAAGTTAGAGTCTGAACTAGCAGTATTTACTTCTAAGCAGTCAGCTTACCTTTTAAATTTTGGTTATCAGGGAATACTTTCAACGATTGATTCCTTAGTCTCTAAAAATGATATTATTGTTTATGATATTGATGCTCATGCATGTATTGTAGACGGAGTTAGGCTTCACCTTGGTAAAAGGTTTACATATCAACACAATGACATGAAAAGCCTTGAAAAAAATCTTCAAAGAGCTACTAAAATGGCTGAACAGACCGGAGGTGGAATATTAGTTATATCTGAAGGTGTATTTGGTATGAGAGGTGAGCAAGGTAAGCTTAAAGAAATTGTTAAATTAAAGGATAAATTTAGTTTTAGATTGCTTGTCGATGATGCACATGGCTTTGGTACTCTTGGCAAAACTGGAGCAGGTACAGGTGAGGAACAAGGAATTCAAGATCAGATTGATGTTTACTTTGCAACTTTTGCAAAGTCTATGGCTTCAACAGGTGCATTTATTTCAGGAGACTCTGAAATAATAGATTTTTTAAGATATAACATGCGATCACAAATGTTTGCAAAATCTTTACAGATTCAGTTGGTTATAGGGGCGCTTAAACGTCTGGAATTACTTAAAACTAAACCTGAATTAAAAAACAAGTTATGGGAGAATGTAAATTTGCTTCAATCCGGCTTAAAAGAAAGAGGGTTTGATATTGGTTCCACTCAAAGTTGTGTAACTCCTGTTTATCTAAAAGGAAGCGTTCCAGAAGCTATGGCCTTAGTTAGAGATCTAAGGGAGAACTATCAAATTTTTTGCTCTATTGTTGTTTATCCTGTGATCCCAAAAGGATTAATCCTTTTGAGATTAATACCTACGTCATCCCACAATGAGAAGGATATTAACGAAACACTTGATGCCTTTGCTTCAATTAGGGAAAAACTTGAAAGTGGAGTTTACAAAAGAGCTTCCAGAGGAGTTAGTGAAGAAGTTAATTAATCATTCAGCATAACAGGCATTACTAACATAGTAATTAGTTCCTTAGAGTTTTTCTTATTGTCAAGTGGTTGAATTATTCCTGCTCTATTTGGGTGAGACATGGATAATGTAATTGTTTCAGAATCTAAATTATTTAGCATTTCAATTAAAAATTTAGAATTAAACCCGATCTGCATATCATCACCTAAGTACTGGCATTCAAGATTTTCATCAGCTTTATTACTAAAATCAAAATCCTCAGCAGTAATATTTAAAAGAGAACCTGCAATTTTTAGTCTAATTTGATTAGTAGTTTTATTAGAGAATATACTTACTCTTCTGACAGAATTTAAAAAAAGTTGTCTATCAATTGTTAGAACATTCGGATTCTCTTTTGGAATAACAGCTTCATAGTTTGGAAATTTCCCATCAATTAATCTACAAGCTATTGAGGATTTTCCAAAAATAAATTTTGCATTTGAATCATTATGTTGTATAGTTAAATCAGAGTCATAGTTTTGAAGTATGCCTTTTAATATTTGAAGTGGTTTCTTTGGCATTATAAATTCTGAAACATTATTTGATGTATACTCTGATGTTTCGAACTTAACAAGTTTGTGAGCATCAGTTGCAACAAATTTTAAAGAGTCACTGTTAAATTGAAAGAAAACTCCACTCATAACAGGCCTTAGGTCATCTGTACCAGATGCAAATATTGTAGAATTGATAGCATGACCAAGGTAATTACTATTTAAAGTTATCTCATGTGCATCAAGAATTTCAATCTGTTTAGGAAATTCATCTCCTGCAAGATATGCAAGAGAATATTTACCATTGCTAGCACTAATTTCGATGGTATTATTATCTGTCTTTATAAATGTTAACGGCTGTTCTGAAAAGGTTTTAAGAATATCAGTTAAAATTTTTGCAGAAACCGCAATTTTATCATTTGAGGTTGATTCAATATCAATTTCAGAAGTCATTGTAGACTCAAGATCGGATGAGCTTATAGATAGTTTATTATTATCAATTTCAAACAAAAAGTTATCAAGAATTGGGATAGTATTATTCGAATTTATAACTCCACTTAAAATTTGAAGCTCCTTGTATAATTTAGAAGATGAAACAATAAATTTCATATATTTTTTCTCAAATATATTTAATTGAATCTACTTTTCTTATTATTAAATATAAAAGTTATCTACTAACTACAAACACTAAAAATAAACACTTACAGCATCTCGATAATTAAGACCAAAAAGAGTGCTTGCACTTCCAACTGTTTGTGGGTTACTTTTGTATACACTTAGTTGTAAATATCCTAAATTATTAAATATTGCAATCTTCTTTCCATCTTCTTCTCTGTCATTTTTATCAAGATTAAAGTCAATTGCATCGGAGTAGGTATTATATATTTTTGAAAATTTGACATTTCTTGCATTAATTGTAAATGATCTAGTTTTTGATATTTCTTTAAATAACTTTTCCTTTATGTTAGTTACTACATTCCCATAATTGTCAATATATATGACACTTCCAATTATTTGATCCATTTCTTTATTAACAACCGGTCTTAAATTAGTTATTTCTTTAATTAATTTTATTCTGGAACCTACTACATTTAAGGGGCCTGATCTACTTATATGAGATGCAACTTTTACAAATAATTCATCAGTTGAAATATTATAATTGTAATTACTGTGTAAGTTAATTTCTACAATTTGATCAGGTTTTTTGTCTCTGAATATTAATGAAAAAACACCATTATCTGCTCCAATAAAAAAACTTCCTTCATACATTATAGCAACATGTTTGTTTTCTGGAGTTAATTCTGAATCAACACTTAAGATATGAATTGTTCCTTTTGGAAACTCACTATATGCTCCCTCCAAAACATATCCAGCTTCAGCAAGGTTAAATGGGCTAATGTTATGGGTAATATCAACAATGTTAGCTTTATTTATGTTATTAATTAATTTTGCTTTTAAGGAACTAACTGAATAATCTTTATTTCCATAATCAGTAGTTAGTGTTATGATAGCCATTTAATTAATAAACTTTACAAAATTTATGTAAATTTGAATCAAATATTCTACTATAACAAATTTTTAAATATAATCTATTGAGTGACCTTCAATTTGAGTTAACAGATGTTGATCCACAGTATTTTTTTTCCAGAGATAATTTAAACTGTTTAAAATCTAATTTTCCAAAGATAAAATTAGTGCAGAGAGGACAAACTATTAAAGCTCTTGGTGATAAAAAAGAATTAAAAAAATTTGATAAAAAATTTAGAAGCCTTCTAAATTATTACTCAGAGTTTAATTCAATGGATCCAAATGTTATTAATGATATAGTTATAAAAGACATAAAGTTTAATGGTGGTAAACCATCCCTAATTCTTCATGGAATCTCTGGTAAACAAATAATAGCAAAAACAGTCAATCAAAAAAAACTTCACAATTCAATTGAATCTAATGATTTAATTTTTGCAGTTGGACCAGCAGGTACAGGAAAAACATATACTGGTGTTGCAATGGCTGTTAAATCATTAAAAGAAAAGGAAATTAAAAAAATTATATTAACAAGACCTGCTGTTGAGGCTGGAGAAAATCTTGGATATCTTCCAGGTGATTTAAAGGAAAAACTTGATCCATATATGCAGCCTTTATATGATGCTTTGACAGATATGATACCTCGTAACAAACTACAAAAATTTTTAGAGGATAGGACAATTGAAATTGCTCCTCTTGCTTTCATGAGAGGTAGAACTCTTGACAATGCATTTGTTATACTTGATGAGGCACAAAATACTACACCTGCTCAAATGAAAATGTTTTTAACTAGAATGGGAATGAATGCAAAATTTATGGTAACAGGCGATCCAGGTCAAGTAGACCTTCCACAAAAAAAGAATTCTGGACTCATTGAAGCAATTAAAATTTTATCTAACAAAAGAGGGATTAAAATTATTTATCTTGATGAAAGAGACGTAATTAGGCATCCAATAGTAAAAAAGGTAATTGATGCATACAATAAAGTTGAAAATGATAAATAATGGAAAGTTTTTTTAAAACAGATTTTATTTTTCCTGGTCAAACCTCAAAATATATTGGGAAAGTAAGAGATGTGTATACAATTAATGATGAAATATTAGTTGTAATTGCTTCAGATAGGATCTCTGCATTTGATATCGTTATGCCAAAAACTATTCCCAAAAAGGGACAAGTACTCAATCAAATTTCAGTTGAAATGCTTAATTCAACAAAGGACATAATTGATAATTGGTTAATTTCATCACCCGATCCAAATGTATCTGTTGGCCATAAGCTTAATCCAATTAAAATTGAAATGGTTATTAGGGGTTATTTGAGCGGTCATGCTGAAAGATTATATAAATTAGGTAATAGAAGTATATGTGGAGTTAATTTACAAAATGGTCTTGTCTCAAATCAAAAATTGAATGAACCAATCATTACGCCTAGTACTAAAGCTGATAATGGTCATGATGAAGACATATCTAAGTCTGATATTATAAAGCAAAATATCTTGTCAATTGATCAGTACGAGGAAATTGAAAAAATTACCTACAAATTATTTGAAAGAGGAACTCAAATTGCAAAGGACAGGGGATTGATTTTAGTTGATACTAAATATGAGTTTGGATATGATAAGAATGATAAACTGTATCTCATTGATGAGATTCATACTCCTGACTCTTCAAGATATTTCTACTCTGACGAATACGAAGAAGCCTTTCATAATGGTTTACAACCTAAACAACTTTCAAAAGAATTTTTTAGGCAATGGCTAATTAATCAAAATTTTCAAGGAAAAGTTAATCAAACTTTGCCAGAGATAACTCAGGAAATTATTGCTAATGTTTCATTTAGATACATTGAATTATATAACATAATAACTGGTAATCCATTTAAGCCTAGAGAATCAACTGATATATTAGAGGAAATAGAGTCTAATATAACTGAATATTTCTCTATTTAAATTCTGATGAAAGAATACCAACAAAGCTTTCTATGCCTTCTATATAATTAATCAACTTAATA
>CAJPUS010000070.1 GCA_905380995.1 uncultured Flavobacteriaceae bacterium | reverse complement strand
TTAGTTACAATATCTGAGGGTTTAATATCTTTTTCAATAAGTAATTTCATTGCGGATCCTATTTTAGTACACTCGTTAACTTTTTCGTTACTTATTGCGGGGTTAGATGAGTTATAAGGAAGAGACATACCTAGTGCTTCAATTGCTGATGCCATTGTGTTTGCAGTATACATTCCTCCACATGCCCCTGCTCCAGGACAAGCATTCTTTATTACATTCTTATATTCTTTATTGTCTATCTTTCCTGATACCCTTTCTCCCCAAGCCTCAAAAGCTGATACAACATCTAACTCTTTATTATTGTAACAACCCGAATCAATTGTTCCACCATAAACAAGAATACTTGGCCTATCAAGTCTCAACATAGCCATAAGTGCACCAGGCATATTTTTATCACAACCAACAACAGTAACTAGACCGTCATAAGACATCGCCTGAACAACAGTCTCCATAGAATCAGCAATGATGTCTCTTGATGGAAGAGAGTATCTCATTCCAAAAGTCCCCATTGATATTCCATCACTTACTCCAATTGTATTAAATATTAAACCAACATGCTCAGATGCTGTAATACTCTTTTTAATCTTAAGTGATAAATCATTCAAATGCATATTACATGGATTACCTTCGTATCCAGTACTTGCAATCCCAATGAAGGGTTTATCAAAATCTTCCTCAGATAAACCTATAGCATGTAGCATAGCCTGAGCAGCTGGCTGAGAGTCATCTTTGGTAACTATACGACTAAATTTATTATAAGTTTGTTTCATTTACTTGATAAAATTATTACCATACTTGTATCTTTAATTATCTTTTTGAATAATATCACTATGTTCAAATAAATAATTTCATATATAAATTACTATATATCAACAGATTAATAGAAATAATATATCATATCCAAATATTTAAATATAGTTTTAGATTATAAATAATTAGATTTGAAATTAGTTATGGAGTATAAAGAGATTAATAATATCATTAATTCACAAAAAAAATTTAATGAATCTAATTCTAATTCAGTCAACTATAGAATACAAATTTTAAATTCATTAAATGATCATATTGATAAAAATGAATATGAAATATATGATGCTCTTAAAAAAGATTTAAATAAGCATAAATTTGAATCTTTTTTATCTGAAGTACTTTTAGTCAAAAGAGAGATAAAATTATTTACAAAAAAACTCAAAAGATGGTCAAAAAAAAGAAAAGTAAAGGGATCAATTTTTAATTTTCCATCTAAAAATTATTTAGTTCCAGAACCGTATGGAAATGTTCTAATTATAACCCCTTGGAATTACCCATTTCAATTATCCTTAACCCCGCTTATTGGTGCTATTGCAGCAGGGAACTCGGTTATAATAAAACCATCAGAATTAGCTCCATCAACATCAACTGTTTTAAAAAAATTAATTGAGTCTGCCTTTCCAAGAAACATGGCATGTGTTATTGAGGGTGATGCTTCAATTGCAAAATATTTATTAAATAAAAAGTGGGATTATATTTTTTTTACTGGAAGTACAAGAATTGGAAAAATTATTGCTGAAAAAGCTGCAAAAAACTTGACACCAATCACACTTGAACTTGGTGGAAAAAGTCCTTGTATTGTTGATAGTGATGTAGATATTGATAAAGTTGCAAAGAGAATTGTTTCAGGTAAATTTGTCAATTGTGGACAAACATGTATTGCTCCTGACTATGTAATAGTGAATAAACATGTAAAAGATGAACTGATTTCAATGTTAAAAAAAAATATAATAATAACTTTTGGTGATTCATCATTTGATTCTGATAACTATGGAAGGATTATTAATAAAGATAATCTAGTTAGAATTAAAGAAATTATTAAAGACCAAGAATTTGAATTTGGAGGTAAAATTGATGAACAAAACCTTTTTATCGAACCATCATTAATCATTAATCCTGATTTAGACTCTGAGATTATGAACACCGAAATATTTGGACCTATATTGCCTATTTTATTTTATGAGAACAACAATGAAATTCAAACAATCATAGATAAAAATCCATCCCCACTCGCATTCTACATATTTTCAAAAAATCAAAGTTTTATTGATAAACTTATTGAAATTAATAAGTTTGGAGGCTGTGTTGTAAATGATACATTAATTCATTACATAAATCCAAATTTACCATTTGGAGGTATTGGCTCAAGCGGAATAGGGGCTTACAGAGGAAAGTTTTCTTTTGATACATTTACTCACTACAAGCCTATCTTAGAAAAAAAATCTATGATAGATATCCCATTTAGGTATGGTCCTTATCCAAAATCCTTTAAAATTCTTAAAAAAATACTCGAGAGACTTTAAGTATTAAAAAATCTGTTTTGAAATAAATATATCATTCCATACAATCACACATATAATAATTGTAAATTACTTAATTGACTCCTTAATTGAGGATCTTAACCATTTTTCAAAATTTGCCTCCGATGCAAATTGAATTGGCTCAGTTAAAATTCTACCTGAGGGCATCATTGCTACATAGTATGGCTGTGAGGCATTACTAAAATTAATTTGTTGAAAAAGAGACCATCTTCTACCAACGTTATTTACGTATTGAATATTACCAGATTTATTTAAATATTTAAACTCTTCATTTTCTGATAATTGTGATCGATCATCTACATATAAAGATATGATTACAAATTTCGAATCTAACATATCAAAAATTACAGGCTTGGACCATACATTTTCTTCCATCCTTCTACAATTAGCACAAGCCCAACCAGTAAAGTCTAGTAGAATAATCTTATCATTTTCAATTGCAAATTTCTTACCACTTTCAAAATCTTTAAAACAATTTAATCCAAGAGGACAATCATTATTATTCTCCATAATAGAGTAAAACTCAGGAGGTAAGATTCCACTAAGTAGCCTAACATTCTTACTCTCAAATAATCCACTAAAGAGATATATTGAAAAAAGGAGAAACAACCAACCTGAATAACTCTTATAATTAAATTTTAACTTGCCGAAATATGATCCAAATAAATAGAATGACATTGTAAGAAAAATAATAACCCATATTATTATAAATATTTCTCTTTTTAATATCCCCCAGCCTTCAACAAGATCAGCATTAGATAGGAATTTAAATGCTAAAGCCAGCTCTATAAAACCAAGTGAAACTTTTAACTTTTTTAGCCATATTCCTGATCTAGGAATCATAGATAAATATCTCGGATAAAAAGCCAGGAAAGTAAAAGGTAAAGCCAATGCAAATCCAAAGCCTAGCATTCCATATGTAAGCTGAGTTGCACCAGATTCTGCTGAAGACAGAGAACCAGCAAGCAATGAACCTAATATAGGGCCTGTACAAGAAAATGACACAAGGGCAAGTGTTAATGACATAAAAAATATTCCAACCACTCCACCTTTTTCTGATTTTTTTTCTGAACTAGATATTAAACTACTAGGTATGACTATGTCAAAGTAGCCAAAAAAAGAAATAGCAAATAAAATAAAGACTATGAAGAAAGTAATATTTACATATACATTAGTTGAAATAGTATTTAAAATATTTGGATTTAAGCTATCAAATAAGTGAAATGGTACACTGAGCAATAGATATATTAAAACAATAAACACTCCGTATAAAGAAGCAGATGTTACACTACTATATTTAAGTTTTGTTTGATCAATAAAGAAAGAGACTGTCAATGGAATCATAGGAAAAATACAAGGAGTAAGTAAAGCAAGAAAACCTGCTAGTAAGCCAAAAATGAAGATTTCAAAATAATTGGAAGTTTGAACAACATCAATGCTACTATAACTTGATTTGTCAAGATCTAACTCAAGCGAATTATACTTTTGAATATCATCCAGAGAAACACTTTCATCCGCTAGAACTTTTTTTGTTGAATCAAGAATAACACTGAATGTTTCATTTCTAAAAATGCAAAGTTCATCATCACATGAAGAGTAATCAATCTCAACTTTAATTTGATTGATATCTTTATTTAATAGGTTTATTGTTTGATTAAATGATGCCTCTTTTTCAAAATAGAATAGGTCCATTTTGAATACGTTATCATATCCAACTATATAGGGATTTTCATTAAAAATTTTATCAGCTTCGTAGTCTAGTCTTTTGTTTATATAATTAAAACTAGTAGATACTGAACCTTCTTCAGGTGAGAATTGAGAATATAATTTCCAACCATCTATAATTTCTGCATCAAAAGTAATTTTATATTTAACATCATTAAGCTTTTCTACTTCATATGTCCAGGACACAGGCTCTTTATCTTGAGAGTTTAAAGAGAAAACTGTTATTAATGCAAAAAATAAGTGTTTAATCATTTTTTGAAATTATAAGGTCATTTTTATTTTTAGTCAACTTATATTTAACTGACTCAATGTATTTTCCAGAATCAGAAGTGAACAGCTTAATAACCTCCTTATAGTCAAAGCCATATTCTGAAAATAAGCTGTGTACATAAAAATCTAATGGTTTTAATTTAGCCAAATCAGAAATTTTTATACTTTCATAAGTTTCTTCTTTTAAAAAAACTTTGTCTTTTACTTCATTAATAATAATTTCTGCAAATATCTTTGCAGAGTTTAAATTATTAATTGTTGTCTTGAACTTTAACATAACATTATCATCTAATTCCTTAAATGTAGGAATGATTGAGTTTCTTATCCTATTTCTTAGATAATCATTGCTTGAATTTGATGAGTCTTCCCTAAATTCAATATTGTTGTCAATTGCATACTGGATTATTTCATTTTTAGAAACATCTAGCAATGGCCTATATAACTTTTTTGTTTTAGCAGGAATACCAACTAATCCGCTTAAACCTGTTCCTCGCATTGAATTAATTAAGTATGTTTCAATTTGATCGTTTAAATTATGTGCAGTTACAATAAAATCAAAACCATATATTTCTTTTAAATTATAAAACCATTCATATCTAAGTTTTCTAGCCCCCTCCTGTGTACCAATTTTATTGCTTTTGCAGAACTGAACTGTATTAAAACTTGAGCAAAAATGCTTTTGGTTGTTTTGTTTTGCCCAATTAGATACAAATACTTCATCATTATCACTTTCATTTGATCTTAATTTAAAATTACAGTGTGCTATAGAAAATTTTAAATTATATTTTTTAAATAAACTAGCTAATACCATACTATCAACACCACCACTAACTGCTATTAAAAAGTAAGAATCTTTTACAGGTTGTAGCTTTTCTTTAAAAACTTTATCAATTTCATTTTTCACATTGTAAAAATAAATAAACTTTGACCAAATTAGTATTCAATTTTATTATTGGTTATAATTTTTTTTCTAAACTTGTAAAATATAATTTACTATTTTGAAAAACTCTACTAGTGCACGCTTGTCGATTGGAGTAGCACTTCTTCCAATAATTTTTTTAATATTACTCTTAAGTATAAACGTATTTATATATGGTGATGATTCTTTAAATGGTACAAATCAATTTATTTTAATCTTATCAGGTTTATTTGGAGCATCAATCGGATTCCTATATAATGTTTCATACAAGAAAATACTTACCAGTATTTCAAATAGTGTAAAATCAGTAACTGGAGCATTATTAATATTATTATTTGTGGGAGCTCTTGCAGGGACATGGATGATAAGTGGTATAATTCCAGCAATGGTCTATTATGGTTTAAAAATATTGGATCCCAATATTTTTCTTCCAGCTTGTATCATAATTTGTTCAATAATTTCTGTTGCAACAGGAAGTAGTTGGACTACTTCTGCAACAGTTGGAATTGCTCTTGTTGGAATTGGTAAAGCCCTTGGAATTCCTGCAGGAATGGTAGGAGGAGCTGTAATAGCGGGTGCTTATTTTGGCGATAAGCTTTCACCATTAAGTGATACAACTAATCTTGCATCAGCAGTAACAAAAGTTGATCTTTTTAAACATATAAAGTATTTAACATATACCACCATTCCAAGTATTTCTATTACATTAATTATATTTATTATTCTTGGATTTCTGCAAGTTTCAGACGGAACTACTGATAATGCATATTTGTTAAATGCCATATCAGAAAAATTTAATATATCGTTAGCTCTTTTTATTGTTCCACTATTGGTACTTATAATGATTGTTAAAAAAACTCCTCCATTGATTGCTCTTGTTACAGGGACTCTTGTTGGTGCTTTATTTTCCTTAATTTTTCAGCCACAAATAATAACTGAATTATCTGGTGGAACAAACTTTAGTTTAGTTGATTCCTACATAGTAATTATGAATACTATTACTGGAGAGATTAATATTGAAACCAATAATGAAATTTTAAATGATTTATTTTCGACAGGAGGAATGCTAGGTATGATGAATACTATTTTCTTAGTAATTGGTACAATGGTATTTGGTGGAGTAATGGATGCAATCGGTGCTTTGAAAACTATTAGTAAAGCATTATTAAAATGGGCAGATAATTCATTCAAATTATTTGCAAGTACTGTTGCTTCATGTCTAGCTCTAAATGTTAGTGCCTCAGATCAGTATCTATCAATTGTTGTTTCCGGTAAAATGTTTGAGAATGCTTTTAAAGACAAAGGTTTAGCACCTGAAAATCTAAGTAGAACTATTGAAGATTCTGCTACTGTAACTTCTGCGCTGATTCCTTGGAACTCTTGTGGAGCATATCATTCATCGGTATTGGGTGTAAGCGTTGGCGAATATTTTATTTATGCAATCTTTAATTGGATTAGTCCTTTTATGACTTTATTATATGCTGCTCTTAGAATAAAAATTAGGACTTTAGGAATCAAAAATCAATAATATAAACTCATATTCGTATTTTTGTATAATTCTATTAATTTATGAGTAGCAAGAAAAAAGCTGATATAAACAAATTTAAAGTTGTATTTGGCTACACACTTCTATTCATTTCAATTGTTCTTCTTGTCTCTTTTATTTCATATATGTTTAATTGGAAAGCTGATCAAAGTAATATTAGTAGCATATTTGATAGGGATGTAGAAGTTAAAAACATTTTAGGAAAGGTAGGTGCCTCTATTAGTCATTTTTTTATTTTTAAATTATTTGGAATTGGAAGTTTTGTTATTCCAATAATACTTTTTATCTCATCTTATTATCTTCTGTTTAATAAGAGAATACTCAAATTAATTAAGAATATTAATTGGCTATTAGTACTTATGATTTGGACTATTATATTCTCAGGTTATGCTAGTGAATATTATCCAATACAAATTGGAATTGTTGGTTTTGAATTTAATTCATTTTTAGAGGCATACATTGGTAATACTGGGATAATTATAATTTTATCTTTTATTTTACTTATATCTGCTGCTTTAATATGGAACATAAATCCTAATTCTTTTTTATCTTTTGTAAATAAGATAAAAATTCCAAAAAATGATCAACCAGAGTTAGTTAGTGAATTAAAAGATAGTTTGAATGTTGATCCTGATTTGGAACTTTCAAATACTAGTTATAAAAAAGATAAAGTTAAAATTAAATCAAATGAATCCTTAAGTGATTCAGATGAGATATCTATGGAGGTTGAAGAAATCAATTTCGAAGAGAAAACTACCGATAAAATTAGTTTTGATAGAGTAAATTTAAAAAAGTTTGATCCAACACTTGACCTAAGTAATTTTAAGAGTCCAAAGATAGATTTACTCAAAGACTATGGAGATGGAACTATCCAGATTGATCAAGATGAATTAGAAACAAATAAAAACAAGATTGTTGAAACCTTAAAAAATTATAATATTGGTATTAAACAAATTAAAGCGACAATTGGTCCAACTGTTACTTTATATGAAATTATTCCTGATGCTGGTGTCAGAATTTCAAAAATTAAAAATTTAGAGGATGATATTGCGTTATCTCTATCTGCTCTTGGAATAAGGATAATTGCACCAATACCTGGGAAGGGAACAATTGGTATTGAAGTCCCAAACAAAAAGAAATTTATAGTTTCAATGAAGTCTTTGTTATCATCAAAAAAATATATTGAATCTAAAATGGAACTTCCCATTGCTATTGGAAAGACTATAAGTAATGAGACATTTATTGTAGATCTTACAAAAATGCCTCACCTACTAATGGCAGGGGCAACTGGACAAGGTAAGTCAGTTGGTATTAATGCTATTATAACTTCAATACTTTACAAGAAACATCCAGCTGAAGTAAAATTTGTACTAGTTGATCCAAAAAAGATTGAACTCTCAATCTATAATAAAATAGAGAGACATTATCTAGCTAAACTTCCTGAGGCTGAAGATGCTATAATTATTGAAAACGATAAAGTTATTAATACTTTAAATTCATTATGTAGAGAGATGGATAAAAGATATGAACTACTTAAAGACGCCATGTCAAGAAATATAAAAGAATATAATGCAAAATATATATCTAGAAAGCTAAATCCAGAAAATGGCCATGCATTTCTTCCATACATAGTACTGGTTATCGATGAGTTTGCTGATTTAATAATGACAGCAGGTAAAGAAGTGGAGACACCCCTTGCAAGATTAGCACAGCTTTCAAGGGCAGTAGGTATTCATTTAATAATAGCTACTCAAAGACCATCAGTAAATGTTATTACGGGTTTAATAAAGGCAAATTTTCCAGCTAGAATTGCATTTAGAGTTACTTCAAAAATTGACTCAAGAACGATACTTGACATTGGAGGTGCAGAACAATTAATTGGAAGAGGGGATTTATTATATTCTCAATCAAATGATTTAACAAGAATACAGTGTGGTTTCATAGATACTCCTGAAGTTGAGAAATTATCAGATTTTATTGGCTCTCAGAACGGATATTCATCTGCTTATATTCTTCCAGAATATTTAATAGATGAAGTTAATTCATCTTCTGAAATCAAATTAGATGATAGAGATTCAATGTTTAATGAAGCCGCAAGAGTGATAGTATCTAATCAGCAGGGATCAGCATCATTACTCCAAAGAAAATTAAAACTTGGATACAATAGAGCTGGCAGATTAATTGATCAAATGGAAGATGCTGGAATAGTTGGACCATTTGAGGGTAGTAAACCAAGACAAGTTTTAGTTACGGACCTAAATAAATTAGAATATATTTTAAGTGGTAAATAAATTGAAAACATTAAAAACTTTAGTTTTTTTAATTTTTATGATTAACTCTGTTTTAAGTCAATCTGCTGAAGATATTCTCGAAATAGCTATTAACAAATCATTAGAATTAAATAATTCATATTACAAATTTAGAGTAGAATCTGTAATTGATAGTCCATTGGTACCGATGACTGGTGAACTTTATACCAGAGGTGAAAAGTACTTTGTTGATACAGAAAATATTGATCAAATTTATGATGGTGAAACTATGTTTACGATAGTTCATGAAAATCAAGAAATTTTAATTGGTAATTTTGATATGTCATTATTTAGTCTTACACCTTATAAAATTTTAAATTTTTTTTTAGAAGATCATTCATTAAGTGTTATTACTAACTCAAAAAAACATATAATTGAGGCAAAAAGAATAAATGAGAATAATATAATCTATTTTATTTCGATTAATTCAATCAACCATTCAATTGAAAAAATTGAAATGAAAGATACTATTAGCGATTCAATAATCAATTCTTTTTTAACATTAACTTATGATTATAATTTAAGTGTTCCAGAGTCTTTATTTAAATTTGATATTAATAATTACGAAAATTATACTATAGTTAAATAAATTGAAAATATTAGATAAGTACATAATAAAGTTTTACTTGAATAGATTTATTGCAATTTTTGCGATATGTTTTTTAATATTTATAATTCAAACCTTCTGGCTTTACATTGATGAGTTAGCTGGTAAAGGTTTAGATATTTTTACAATTGGTAAATTCTTTATGTACTTTTCACCAAAACTTGTACCCCTTGTGCTTCCCTTATCGATTCTTTTGGCCTCATTGACAACCTATGGAACTTTATCAGAGAACTATGAGTTTATTGCAATGAAGTCCAATGGTATTTCTATTATTAGAAGCATGATTGGATTATTAATATTACATATATTTCTTGGTCTAGGATCCTTCTATTTTTCAAATAATGTAGTAACCTATGGTGAACTCAAATCTTATAATTTAAGAAAAAATCTTGCTAAACTAAAACCCACATTGAGTATAAGAGAAGGAATATTTAACGATATAGGTAATATGAATATAAAAGTTTCAAAAAAGTATGGAGATAATGAGCAATTTCTTGAGGATATTATTTTACACAATATTTCAGATGATGAAGTAAATCGTTTAGTAATTAAAGCAGAAAGCGGTGAGGTTAGAAATGAAAATGAAAATTACCTTAAATTAATTCTAAGGAATGGTAACAGATATGAGGAAATTATTGGTGCAACTGCAAAAGACAGACAGAAATACCCTCATACTAGAGCTTCCTTTGACGAATATATACTTAACATAGATATCTCAGATTTTAATAATATAGACCTTGACCAAGAGACTTATAGATCTACCTATAAAATGCAAAAAATTAGTCAGCTTAAAAATAGTTCAGATACTTTATCAACAAGATTTGAGGAAGATAAAAAGATATTTAACAAAAGTTTTATTGTTGGCCACTCGCTAAATAAATTACCTAATTTAAAAGCAGATCAAATTAAGTTAGAAGATAATTTCATTAACCAATCTTTATTAAAACTTTTGAAAAACCCTGAATTATATCAGGTTAACGGAGTATTATTAAAGGCAGATGAAGAAGTAGATATGTATTTAAGACAATTATCTAATAAGAAAAAGACTTTTTTCTTACAACAAAAATTAATTAATCTTCACAAACTAACTATTAACGAAAGATACAGTTTGATATTTGCATGTATTTTTTTATTTCTGATTGGAGCTTCTTTAGGAGCAATAATTCGAAAAGGTGGCTTAGGTCTTCCTTTAGTGCTATCTATAATTATTTTTTTAACATATCATTACATTGGAGTATTTGGAAAAAATGCTGCTGAAGATAATTTTATTAGTCCGTTTGTTGGTAGTTGGATTTCTACTTTTACTATTGCTCCTTTTGCTATATATTTAACTTTGTTGGTATCAACCGATAGGGTTATTAGATTCTCATTATTTGACAAAGCAACTGAAATTTTTAATAAAATTAAATTAATAAGATGACTGAAATCAAGTTAGATAAAATTGAGGATGCGATTGAATCAATTAAGAATGGTGAAATAATCATTGTAGTTGATGATGAGAATAGAGAAAATGAGGGTGATTTTATTACTGCTGCTGAAACAATAGACTCATCAAAAATTAACTTTATGGCTAAAAATGGCAGAGGGTTAATTTGTGTACCAATGTCAGAGAAATTATGCTCAAAGCTAAATCTAGAAAAAATGGTTCCATATAATACAGATCCCTTAGAGACTGCATTTACTGTCTCAGTTGATTTAAAGGGAAATGGAGTTACATCAGGGATTTCAGCATCTGATAGAGCTAAAACAGTTCAAGCATTAGTCAACAAAAATACAAAGCCAAATGATCTTCAAAAACCAGGTCACGTTTTTCCCCTAATTGCTAAGGATGGCGGTGTACTCAGAAGAACCGGTCATACAGAAGCAGCTATTGATTTTTCAAGACTAGCAGGCTTTAAATCAGCTGGAGTTATAGTCGAAATTATGAATGATGACGGTACGATGTCAAGATTACCAGAATTAATGGAAGTTTCAAATAAGTTTAATCTTAAAATTGTTTCTATTGAAGACTTGGTGGCTTACAGGATGAAAAATGACAGTTTAATAACAAAAATTTATGATGAAAATGTACAGACATATTTTGGAGGTTATAGACTTAGAGTATACAAACAAACTAACAATGATCAAGTACATATGGCTTTGACTCTTGGAGATTTTAATAAAACTGACCCTGTATTAACTAGAATTAACTCCTCAATTATTGATAATGATGTTACAAAAATTTTATCTGGTACAAATGAGAAAAAGTATGATAAGATATTTAATAAAATTAATGAGCAAGGTAAGGGTGTAATTATATTTATTAATCAAAATCAATCACCTGACGATATTTTAACAAAAATTAAATCTATTAATAAAAAATCCAATAGACCAAAAGCTGATTTTAGAGATTTTGGAATAGGTGCACAAATACTTCATGATTTAGGTATTTCAAATATAAATTTACTTAGTAATTCCGAGCAAATACATCGTGTTGGACTGTCAGGTTACGGATTATGCATAACAAACTATACTAATTATTAAATGTATCCATCCAAAGCTTCAAAGCCATATACGTGACCATAATTAAAAGAGTAACCCTTATTACCTTTTCTCCTCCCTTTCTAACTGACCAGATGCTTGAGAACCACGCACCAACAATTGAACCAATTACCATCCAAAAACCAACAATCCAATCAACTTTCCCTTCCAAAGCAAAAATTAATAATGCTGCAAGTGAATAAAAGAAAACTGCAAATGCTTTTATTGCATTAGTTCTAATTAAATTTACTCTATTTACTGTAGTTAAAAGAAGCATTATAACTATGCCAACACCAGCATTTAAAAATCCACCATATATTCCAATAAAGAAAAATCCAAATAATGCATAAAATAAATATTTACCTTTTAATCTTTCAGGAAGTTCTAATGATGAAATTGATTTTGTATTAAATACAATTATTATTCCAATTGTTATCATTATTATTGCTAAAAATCTTTTGAAAGTATCTCCATCAATATCAACTGCAATACTTGCTCCAATAATAGCACCTACAAGAGCTGATATCCCAAGATAGATGCCGTATGGATATGTTTTAATGCCTTTAGTTGTGTAGCCATAATTTGCAACTAAAGCAGAGAAAATTATCATTAATCTATTAGTACCATTAGCAGTTACCTCATCCATACCCATAAATAATATTAAAACTGGAAGTGTAACTAATGATCCGCCGCCAGCTAGTGTATTTACGACTCCAGCAAAAAGTCCAATACTAACTAAGATTAAAATTGAGTAAATATCAAGG
>CAJPUS010000069.1 GCA_905380995.1 uncultured Flavobacteriaceae bacterium | reverse complement strand
GAAAGGTCTTTTAGAAGATTCATAGCCTCATTAACATAAATATCTTTTTCTAAAGTCTCAATCCATCTATCTCTTTTTTCTTTAATGTCATCATTATATGTGCTATCAGTATTTTTATTACTTTCATTCCAATCAAAAACAAATGGTGATACAAATTCATCAATAATTTTTAATTTGTCACTTTGAGACTTAAATTTCTTTTGATTTTCTATGTAAGATTTATATTCAAGAGAAATAATTTTATCGTCCTGGTTAGACTTAACAAGTTTAGCATGTTCGTCTATGAGAGAAAAATACTCATTATCACTAATTCTTTTTTTACTTTTTTCTATTGCGAGAGAATAATTAAAAAGCTTAGAGAAATTATCATATCTGGCAGGATCAATTTTATTCCAATTTAATGGGTTATCCAAGTCTTTTTCTCCAATTTCTATATAACTATATCTATTAGGAAATATCAAATCACTTTTAACACCTTCAAGTTGAGTTGATCCACCATTTACTCGATAAAACATATCTGTTGTTATTTTTAAAGATCCTAAATCACCATAGGTATTGCCAGAAATAACATTATTTAGATCAATAATGTTTTGAACTGTACCTTTTCCATAGGTTTGCTTACTTCCCAATATTATAGCTCTTTTATAGTCTTGCAAAGCAGCTGCTAAAATTTCTGATGCAGATGCAGAAAATTCATTGACAAGAATTACTAAGGGACCATCCCATAAAATTGAAGGATCATTATCTCTTAGTATATCCTTTCTACCTCCTATACTTTTAACTTGAACTACAGGTCCTTTTTCAATAAAAAATCCAGTAATATCAACAACGGTTTTTAAAGATCCTCCACCATTGTTCCTAAGGTCTAAAATTAAACCATCAATGTTTTTATTTTTGAGAGATATAATTTCTTTCTTGATATCACTTGCAGCATTTCGCTCACCATAATCATCAAAGTCTACATAAAATCTGGGTAGGTTTATCAAACCATATTTATTTTTATCATCTTTAATGAGAGAAGATTTTGCATATGTTTCTTCAAGTTCAACAATATCTCTAGTTATCTCAACTTGTTCTATACCGCCGTCAACCCTTTTGACAGTAAGGTATACATTAGTTCCTTTCTCACCTTTTATTAAGTCTGTTGCATCACTTAATTTCATCAAAGAAATTTCTTGAGGTTCTTCATCTTTAGACTGAGCAACGGCAATTATAATATCTCCAACATTCAGCAAATTATCTCTCCATACTGGACCACCTATTATAACCTCCGATATTTCAACTTGCTGATTTCTTTTAAATAGTCTTGCACCTATACCTTGAAACTTTCCTGAAATATTTTGATCAAATACTTCTTTTGCTTCAGGAGCAAAATAATTTGTGTGAGGGTCAAATTGAGTTACTATTGAGTTTAAGTAAATTGAGAACCAATCTTTTCTCTCAAGTTCATTATTAAACTGAAAGAAATCTCTTAGATTATCGCTTATGGATTTTCTAGCTTCTATTTCAATCTCTAAATCTGATTTTATTTTATCATCTTTAATATTAATTTCTTTTTTTGAAGCGAATCCGTCTAAAGCTGATAGCTTAAGTCTTTTTCTCCAAAGATTTTTAAGATTATCTGTACCTTCAACGTATTCCAGATTTTCATAGTCAAGGTTAATTTCCTCCATTATATTAAAGCTGAAGGGAGTAAATAAAATTTCTTCATAAAAACTTTCAACTTCATCCATTCTTAATTGAATCGTTTCATAAACCAAATTAAAAAAAGTAATATCAGAAGATTTTATTTGATCATCTATTGAAAGTCTAAACTGAGAAAATAACTCAATATCTGATTTGAGTAAAAACCTTTTTTGAGAGTCGACCGCTTCTATGAAATCCTCATACACATTTATTGAAAAGTCATCATTGATTAATTTCGGATTATAATGCAGCTTGTCAAGCACATAAGAGACAAGATCAACAAGAAGTTTATCTTTATTTGGTTCATCACTTGAAAATTTAGTATTTAAAACTTCAAAATATATAACCAGAGATACTACACCAGATATTAATAAACCAAGTATTCTTATAAACATGACACTAAATTAATTTAAAAAAAAATAAGTAAGACAGAATAACAGTAAACATTATGTTAAAGTTAAAGTAGTTAATCGTTTTTATATCTTTACATCAAATTATATTTATGGCAAAACCACTGATATTGGTTACAAACGATGATGGAATAAACGCACCAGGCATAAGATCTTTAATTAGTGTAATGAAGGACGTTGGTGACATCATTGTTGTTGCGCCAGACAGTCCTCAATCTGGAATGGGTCACGCAATAACTATAAATTCAACTCTTTACTCTTCAAGGATTAGTCCAAAGAATAGTAAAATTACAGAATACAGCTGCTCAGGAACTCCTGCAGATTGTGTTAAATTGGCAATTAATGAACTTATGCCTAGAAAACCCGACTTATGTGTTTCAGGCATAAATCACGGCTCAAATTCATCAATAAACGTAATTTACTCAGGCACAATGAGCGCAGCAATTGAAGCAGGTATCGAAGGTATTCCTGCAATTGGTTTTTCTTTACTTGATTACAGGTGGAATGCAAATTTTAATGAATCTAGAAATTTTATTAAAGATATTACTGAAAATGCACTAAAAAATGGGATTCCTAAAGGTGTTGTTTTAAATGTAAATATTCCTTCAGTAGAAAAATCTGAGATAAAGGGAGTAAAAGTATGCAGACAAGCAAAAGCTTCATGGGTAGAAGAGTTTGACAAAAGAAAAAACCCATTTGGAAAAGAATATTATTGGTTGACAGGAAAGTTTGTAAATAATGATGATGGAGAGGATACGGATGAGTGGGCACTAAATCAAAATTACATATCTATTGTTCCTGTTGAATTTGACTTAACTGCTCATCATGCCATTCAAGAATTAAATGAATGGAATTTTAAATGAAATACTACATAATTGCAGGAGAGGCTTCTGGAGATCTTTATGGTTCAAAATTAATTGATGAAATTATCTCAATTGATAAAAAGGCTGATATAAGATTCTGGGGGGGAGATAAAATGATTAAAAGTGGTGGTTATAATGTTAAGCACATTAAAGAGCTTGCTTATATGGGTTTTTACGAAGTTTTAAAAAATATTAAAACCATTCTCAAGAACATCCACTTTTGTAAAAATGATATTAGAATATTTAATCCTGACAAAATTATATACATAGACTATCCTGGCTTCAATCTTAGAATATGTAAATGGGCAAAAAAAAATGGTTACAGAAACTTTTATTATATAAGTCCACAAATATGGGCATGGAAAGAGAACAGAATTAAATCAATCAAAAATAATATTGATAAACTATACGTAATTTTTCCTTTTGAAAAAGATTATTATCAAAATAAACACAACTTGAAAGCAGAATTTTATGGTCACCCATTAATTGAACATATTGATGATTTTAACTATAGTGATGAATTCCTATTAAAAAATAAAATTAATAAAGAGAAAGAGATAGTTTCATTATTACCAGGTAGCAGAGCTCATGAGATTAATTCAATGCTGCCAATTTTTTTGACATTAAAAAATCATTTTCAAAATTATGAATTCATAGTAGCAGGTGTAAAAAATGTTAATGAGAGTGTTTACCTTCCTGCCCTAGACTTGAATGTAAAAGTTGTTTTTAGTCAGACTTATGATTTATTGTCACATTCAAAGTTAGCAATAGTTACAAGTGGAACAGCATCCCTTGAATGTGCACTTTTCAATGTCCCTCAAATAGTATGTTATAAAACAAGTGGTATTAGTTACTTTATTGGTAAAACATTTGTAAACATTAGTTTTATCTCAATTGTAAACATTATCCTAAAAAAAGGTGTTGTTGATGAACTTATTCAATACAATTTTACAGAAGAAAAATTATTAAATGTGTTTTCCGATCTAACTAGTGGAAATCGAATACCAAATATGCTCAGTGAGTATTCAAAGATATATTCATTATTATCTTTAA
Source organism: uncultured Flavobacteriaceae bacterium (assembly GCA_905380995.1). Lineage (GTDB taxonomy): Bacteria > Bacteroidota > Bacteroidia > Flavobacteriales > Flavobacteriaceae > Marisimplicoccus. The sequence continues at coordinate 14,041 of CAJPUS010000069.1, read as the reverse complement.
AAGAGACCTCAAAAAAAATTGCAACATCTATTATTAATTAATTCCGTGCATCATTTTTAGGATTTTTTTATTTGCAAAAATCATCAATAACCCAACAAAAGCTGGCAAAATAGTGAAGATTAGAAAGAAAACTGCCATTCCATAATCCTCAACAATTGGATCAATATAACTACCTGTTAAGCCAGCAAAATAATTAGCTACTGCGCTTGACAATAGCCATACAGCAAACATTAATCCAACAATTTTTTTTGGTGCCAACTTACTTACATAAGATAACCCAACAGGTGAAACACATAGTTCACCTAGAGTATGAAATAGATATGCTAAAATAAGAAAAATCATACTCTGAGTGGCTGAAGATGCACCCAAAGGAATATTAATTGATCCAAAACTTAAAATTGCAAAACCTACAGAGAGTAACATTAAACCAATTCCAAATTTTACTGGCCCAGGTGGATTATATTTTGATTGCCACATTCTCGAAAAAATGGGAGCAAATACAATTATAAAAAATGAATTTAAAACTGCAAACCATGATGCTGGAACTTCAGTTGTGTCCTCACCAAACTCTCTAGTTAACATCCAAATTACTATTGACCATATAATTATAAAACTTGAGGCAAGAAAAATATTTGAAATTGCATACTTAACAAAAGTATTCCTAAATAATAAATAAAGAATGATAGTTAAAATAATCATTGGGACAATAGTCAAAAGTGTATTAATTATCTTAAAAATTAAAGCACCAGTTCCAACAAGATTTCTATCAGTATAGTCATTAGCAAAGATGACCATACTCCCTCCAGCTTGCTCAAAACCCCACCAAAAAAAAATTGTTACAAATGAGAATATTCCGATTACAATTAATCTGTCTGTAACAATGTTACTTTTAACTTTATTTTCATTTATATCTGACTTTTCATTCTTTTTTTGTTTAATAGGGTCTAAACCAATATTCCCAAATATTTTTTGTCCAAACTGAAATTGAAGCATTCCAAACAACATAAATATTCCAGCTAATCCAAATCCTAAATGCCAATTTATATTTTCACCAATATAACCACATAAAAGTATACCTAAAAAAGCACCTGCATTTATTCCCATGTAGAAAATTGTATAAGCGGCATCTTTAATTTTACCCTCATCTTTATACATTTGTCCTACAATTGAACTAATATTAGGCTTAAAAAGACCATTCCCTATTATTAATAATACTAAGCCAACATAAAGGTAAAAGTCATAAAATAATTCCAATGCCATTGCGGCATGTCCAAGAGTCATTAAAAGTGCTCCTGCAACAATAGCTTTTCTATAACCTATTAATCTATCAGCAATTAAGCCACCAAATATTGGTGTAACATAAACTAAACCTGTATACAAAGCATATAATTCAAGAGCATCAGCCCTATCCCATCCCCATCCTTGATTATCAATAGATGATATAAGGAAGAGCACAAGAATTGCTCGCATACCATAATAAGAGAATCTCTCCCACATCTCAGTAAAAAAAAGAGTGAAAAGACCTGAAGGATGTCCTAGAATTGTTTTTTGATTTATTTCATCTCCATTAAAGAAATTTAGTTTTTCCATTGATCTTTATTTGTAAAATAAAATTGAGATTGATTTGACTTATATTTACATAAAGTAAATGAATTTATGCCAGATAAAATAATTGGTTTTTCAAAACTTTCAAGGGAAGATAAAATAAATTGGATAAGTAAAAATTTTCTTGATAATTCTAATGAATTAGAAAATATCCTAAATAAATATTTAAATGACGATATTGATATTCAATCAATACATAATTCCTTCTCCGAAAATAGTATTTCAAACTTTTATCTTCCTTATTCAGTTTCTCCAAATTTTTTAATTAATAATAATAATTATTGTATTCCTCTAGTCACAGAGGAAAGTTCAGTTGTTGCTGCTTTATCAAATTCGTCAAAGTTTTGGTATGATAGAGGAGGATTTAAATCTAAGGTTTTAATAAATAATAAGTCAGGGCAAATACACTTTAAGTATAATGGTGATGTTCAAAATCTTCAAGAATTTATAAATAAAAATGAAAATGAGTTAATTAAGTCTACTAATAAATTAACAAAAAAGATGAGACAAAGGGGGGGTGGAATTAAAAATATTGAATTAATAAATAAGTCAGATAAATTATTGTCTTACTTCCAACTAAATGTAAATTTTCAAACCATTGACTCAATGGGGGCTAATTTTATAAATTCCTGTTTGGAAAAAATATCAAAAACATTAAAAAAATTAATAAATAATTCAGATCAGTTTAAAGAGCCTGAAAAAAAAATAGAAATAATAATGTCAATTTTGTCCAATTACACCCCTGAGTGTATTGTTGAATCATCTGCTGAATGTAAAATAAATGACCTGGGTAGTTTAGATGATATGTCTTCAAGTGAATTTGCAATTAAATTTAAGACAGCATTCGATATCGCCAATATAGACATCAATAGAGCTGTTACCCACAATAAAGGAATTATGAATGGTATTGATGCAGTTTTAATTTCAACTGGAAATGATTTTAGAGCTGTTGAAGCTGGGATTCATGCTTTTGCATCAAGAAAAGGAAAATACAAGAGTTTATCGGAATGCACAATAATTGATAATGTATTTAGAATAAGTCTTAAAATTCCACTATCAATTGGTACAATAGGAGGAATAACGGATTTACATCCAATGGTTAAACTATCTTTAAAACTCTTAAAAAATCCAACATCAAATGATTTAATGAATATTATATGTTCAGTAGGTCTTGCTCAAAATTATGCAGCTGTAAAATCATTAGTTACAACAGGAATTCAGAAAGGTCATATGAAAATGCATTTAATAAATATTTTGAATAAACAAAAGGCTAGTAAAAAACAAATTAAAAAAGCTAAAGAGTATTTTCATGATAAGGATATTAACAGCCAATCTGTAGCTGATTTCTTAGATCAAAATTAGTTAATTATGGAGGTTTACAGTAATGGGAAAATTTTAATTACAGGTGAATATGCTATACTAAACGGTGCATTATCTCTAGCAAGCCCAACTAAATACGGTCAGTATTTAAAACTTAAAGAAACAACATCAAATTTAATTAATTGGAAAAGTATAAATTATGATGGAAATATTTGGTTTGAATGTTCAATGAACATTGAAAATTTAGAAATTCAATCAACTTCATCAAAAAAAATTTCAGATAAACTAATTTATATAATTAGTATTATAAGAGGATATAATCCAAACTTTTTAAAGCATACTGGATCAAACATCTCAACAAAACTTACATTTGAAAGAAATTGGGGTTTAGGAACTTCTTCAACTTTAATTTCAAATCTTTCTAAATTATCTGGAGTTGATCCATATGAAATAAACAAAAAAGTTTTTAGAGGTAGTGGATATGATATAGCATGTGCAAACAGTTTTTCATCCATACTTTATAAATTAAACAAAAATCATAGAGTTATAGATAAGGTTAATTTTAAACCATCTTTTCATAATAAAGTATATTTTATTTACCTAAATAGAAAACAAAATACGATTTCTGAAATTGAAGATTATAAAAAGAACAAAATATCTAACTCGGTTATTAGTGAAATTTCGAATATTACATCATTAATTCTCAAATGTAATTCTGTCGAAGATTTTAATAGATTGATTGAAGCTCATGAAGTCATTATATCAAAGTTAATATCAAAACCTACGATAAAAAAATCTCTTTTCAATGATTTTAATGGAAGTGTAAAAAGCTTAGGAGCATGGGGTGGTGATATGATAATGATAACTTGTGATAAAAACCCCCAAAAATATTTTAGACAAAAAGGCTATAATAATATTTTCAAATTTAAAGAACTACTAATTTAATAGTACAAACTTCTATTATCGATTATTTCAGCTTTTGTTTCAAGAACCTCGGGAATTAATGTGGAAATTCTTTCAATTTCTCTATCACTTAAAGAGTTAGAAATAGCTATGCTAATATTAATGTCTTCCGCAGTTTCTTTTGATAAAAGTCTGACTAAATAAATGCCGTTATTTCCTTTTAAAATTTTTGATGTTTCATTTACATTTAAAGCAAATGAAGATCCGATAATATAAGGTTCGTTTCCTGCTCCAACTAGTAGAGGATCATATTGAGTTACAGCAGAAGCTCTCTCAAGTTCAATATCATAGTCTTTAGAAATTGCTTCAATGCTATTCAAACCTTTGTATTTGTCCAGAATAAAGGCATATTTTTTATCATTACTTAGAGTGGTGGAAATTTCATCTCTAAAATCATTTACATTTGGTAAAGTCTTTTTATTAAAACTAATTGTTTTAGCAACAAGATATCCCTCATTCAACGTAAACCTTTTAACATCTCCAACCCTAGTTTGATCTTCATATAACCATTTAATTACTTGTCTAGAATTTATAATCCCTGGTAGACCAGAATCAAAATTTTCAAAAGACTCAAATGAATCAATAAATAATGATGAGTCACTCGAATTCAAAGGTAGATTATTATTAGCGTCAAACTCAGCTTGTGAAGCTTTTCTGTAATTATTATTTGAAGAATCATTTGAAGGAATAATTTCTTTAACAACATCTGCTAATAGTACTTTATTTAAATTTCCATCCTTTTTTTTGTCAATCATTCTAGAAATTTTAAATGTGTTACCATCTTTATAGGGTCCAAAAACTTCACCAATTTTTAAACCAAATAAAATATCAGAAAAATCTCCAACAATATCTTGTTTTGTTTTAAATATAGAATCCCAACTAACATCAGAGTATATTTCGATAAATTCAGAGTAATCTTTAACATTTTTAAATCCAGGGATTTCCTCAATATTATTAGATACTCGATTAATTTGAGAGAAACCATCTTTTAACTGTTCTAAATTAGTCCTAATATTATTTTCGTCAAGAGATGAGGCTACATCTGGTATAAATACATATTCTAGCTTTCTTGACTCTCCCTTTTCATAGATTTCTCTATTATTTTTCATATATGATAAAATCTCTGAATCTTTAATTTGTATTATCGTATCAGGAATAATATCATATGGTAATCTTAAATATTCAATATTCACCTTATCATTTTCTAAATGGTATTGAATATTTGACTCAACATCAGTATAAATTACGCTTGACTTAATTAAATCAAAGTAAATTTTTTGCTTTGCTAGAGATATTATGTTTTGCTCTTGAAATCTCCACTGATCATACATGTTTGGATTTGAAGATTTTAACTGAGAAATATAGCCTGAAAATTTATTAAAGTCAAAAAGTCCAATTTCATTTTGAAATAGAGGATTCATAACAATTGACTCGTCAGCTGAAATTATCTGTTCAAGTTGATCCTTACCAGCATCAATTCCTAATTTTTTTAATTCTTGAAGTAGAGCTTGGTTCTTTATACCCTGATTCCAGGCCAAATTAACTGCACCAAGGGTATTAAGTCCATAGACATTCTGGGCCTGCTCAACCATCATATTAAAAGTTTCATAATCAATTTCCTCTCCATTTATCTCCCCGATTGGTTTATTAGCTCCAAAACCACCGTTAGATGTGAAAACACCTGATATAACAAAAGCAAAAAGTGCCATTCCAATAACTATTATTAAGAATATTGATCTCTTTCTTATTTGACCCAGTATTGCCATAATTTAAATAATTTTCGAAATTACAATATAGTATTTATTTTAACTACTCTTGTCAGATTTTTTTTAATATCACTTTTTCAATTTTTGATGAAGAAGCATGAAGAATTTCAATTGAGTATCCGTCTATTAAGATTTTATCTCCTACTCTTGGGATTTCCTCCTTATTAAATACAATTAACCCCCCAAGTGTATCATAAGATTCAGATACTGGCAAATCAATATTATATGATTTATTTAAATATTCAATTTCTAGTCTAGATGAAAGTTCATAAACTCCATTGGAAATTTTCTTTTCGTGTAAGTCATAATTATCATGTTCATCCTCTATTTCGCCAAATAATTCTTCAACAATATCTTCAACAGTTATTATCCCTGAGGTTCCACCATATTCATCAATTACAACGGCAATACTTTTTCTTTGCCTTGTTAGCTTTTCTAGAACATCATTAACCAACATCGGCTCTGGGACAAACACCACTGGCAAAATAAACTCATTAATTTTCTGGGGTTTTTTTAAAATGTCAAAAGAATGAATATATCCAACAATATCATCAATTGAATTTCTATATAAAGGAATCTTTGATAGACCAGTTTCAACAAAAAGTCTTTTCGCACTTTCAATATTTGAAGTGTCCTCTAGTGCAATTATTTCAGCCCTTGGAACCATAACATCTCTTGCTTTTATTTCAGAAAGCTCTAAAGCATTTTGAAAAATTTCAATTTCTGAATCTAGATTATCATCAGATTTATCTATTTCATTCTCAATGTAATTTTCCAGTTCAACTTTAGAAAAATAAAGTTCTGATTCATTAGCAACAACCTTGAAAAAGTTCTTTAATATATAGTTAGATATTATTGTTACTAGACTAGTAATTGGATATAAAATAATATAAAAAATAAAAGCAGGTACTGAGAAGATCTTCATTGAAAGATTTGAATAAATTTGAAACAATACTTTTGGAATAAATTCAGCAGCTATTAATATGAGAAGTGTTGAAATTATTGTTTGAAGAAGAAGAATAGTTAATTCATTCATTGATGGTAAAAACAAAAATGACAAGTTATCGATTATAAATTGTCCCATAAATAGCCCATAGATAACAAGTGCAAAACTATTACCAATTAACATTGTTGATATAAATCTTGATGGATCTTTGGTAATTATTGATAGTAATCTTGGAATTAAACCCTTTTGTTTTTTTTCAATTTCAAGATTGAGTCTGTTTGAGGATACAAATGCTATTTCCATACCAGAAAAGAATGCTGAAGAAAGAAGGCTTAATAAAATTATCATTTAATTTTATTTGAATATTTTTTTCTAAAATATCTTCTAAAAAGAGCCATAAACACAGAAAGAATTGAAAAACCTAAAAATATATATGCTCTATCATCATTTGAGCCCAAGTTTTCAAAAAAACTAAATATTGATATTATTGCTATTACCCAATATATTATCTCTGATATTAAGTAGTGTTTCATTCTATTATGTTAATTGAACCAGTAAGATTTCCAGTTGTAAGGTCAGTAAAGTCTCTATTTGAATCAAGTCTGTTAGCAATTATTTTATTTGATTTATCAATATACTCAAAATCATTTTCAGTAAAAAGCCATTCATTTTCAGTATCATAATAAAGTTTATCAGTTACTAGTTGCTCACCGTCTGTTGTAGTTACTTTGACATTTGTATTAAATTCCATAAACTTAAATGAATTAAAAACAATGGCATACTGTGCTCGAATTGTTGAGGTTTTGTTTTTGTCATATATAACAAATTCTACATCATCAAAAAACTCTGAGTAATTCAAAATATCATTTGTAAAATCATAGTGAATTTTACCTGAGACAAATGATTTTGTTAGCATCGAGTCTGTATATGTCATTTTAAAATTCTTGGCGATGCTAGCCGGTATTTTTTCATTATTGTAGTCTATTTTAGATGATTCAGTTGTGCATGATAATACAATTATTAATAGAAGAAATAAATAGTAAAGATATCTCATTTTAGAGGCTAGGTACCTTTACAGTCCTTCTAATCCAGCATGAGAAAGTAATATTAGTACCTTGATTACCTTCAGTAAATATATCAGTTTTAGTTGGAGCTCTCCCATTAAATGCTGCTGCAGTTCTATCTGATATTTTTTTTAAAGAAGCATCCACTCTACCAGCCTTTACAGCAGTTTGAGCAGCTAACCAGAATACAGCTCTTTTATTAAACTGTGTATCACCACATCCATTTGCACTATCAGCATACATATTAGCTATGAGAAGGTAAGCTCTTCCCAGTGATGGTTGATATGTTAAAGCCTCCTCAGCATAATTTCGCGCAGAAACTCTTCTACCAGCATTTTTAAATTTAACTGCTATTTTAAACAAAATATTTGCCTTTTTATAATTATCGGTCTGAAGTGAAACTGATTCTTGATAATATTTAAGTGCTTCATCAGAGTTACCTTGCTTATCATTTAATATTCCAAGATAATATGCTGAATCAGCTGATGGTTCTAAACTGTGAAGTTGCTCTACTAATGTTACAAATAATGGGTCATCGGAGCAATCTTTACCGTCAAGTCTTCCTGCAGCTCTTCTAATCCACAATGGATTATTTTTATTTTCCTCAAAATTCTTTGAATATAATGGTATTAAAATATCACAAGTAGCCTCCTTTGCAATTAGTTGATCAATTAATTGCAAGTATGCACTAACTGCATTTGAGTTAGTATCATATATTCTTTTGTTTCTTACCTCTTTAGAAGTAAGTGCTGTTCCAGACTCTTCCTTCTTTAATATTATATCAATATTTTTTGCAATATTTGTTTTTAGTTGCTCAAACTTCTCAGTTAATTCCTCATATTTTTCAAATAGTTTTTCTAAATTAATTTTTGAGCCAGATTTATACAAGTCATAACCAGTTTGAAAATAATAAGCAAGTGATTTTGGATTTGTAAAACTCACAGGATCATTCTGAAACGCATAATCGAAAGTATCATATATAAGTTCTTTATCTTCGACTCCATTATCAAGCATCGCTTGGCCTTTGTTACTATATATTTTACCAATTTGTTTTGTGCCTTTTCTTTCAGGAAAATTTTCAGCCCATTGATCATAGAGTGATAACAAATCACTTAGATATTTGGTTTTGTCCAAATCTGATTCAGCATTTTTAATGAAATCCTTAAGTATAATTTCCCCATACTGATATGTTGCAAGACTTAGAGTGGGACAGTTATCTAATACTATCTTCCAAGGCTCATATGCTGCCTGATAATTTTTGATCTTTGCCGATTCTGCAAATAATGACAATTGCTCCAAACACTCATCTGAACTTAGCTGAGAAAATAAAGGAGATAAAAATAATATTAAAAATAAATTTTTAAAAAACTTTAGGCTGTTCATAAAAAATATATCTAATTGTACTTTCTTTTAATAAACCAAACATCATTTAATGATAGACCTAATTTCAAAGAAAAATAATTTTCTTCTATTAAATCATCATTTCCAATTTTACCTATTTCAAGACCAAAGTTTGCTTTTGAAAGGCCTGCTATAGGTAAACCAAGTCCCAAATTTAAACTAAATTGATTTATAGGCAAACTATTTACAATAATACTTTGTCTATTACTTTTTATTCCAAATCTATATTTTATTCTCTTCCAGTAGCTCGTTAAAGATGAACTATCTGGAATAAAATAACCACCAAATGATAATGAGTTTGCATCTCTATATTTTACATTTCTAATATCTAGAAAAATATTTTCAAATCCTGATGATAATTTATTTTCATATTGCAGACCAAAAAACCATGAGTTTTTCTTTTCTAATCCAATCGAATAAATTGAATTTTTTGGAACCGGAAGTTTGGTATTCTCTAGTCCTCTTGCTTTAAGATCAATATCTACAAAATCTCCAAGAGATTCGAGAGAAATTGAAGATGTGTTTGAAGTATACAATGACTCAATATTGTATGAGTTTAATTTACTTTCAGGGTGGAGACTGTATAGTATACTTATCGATAAATTATTTTTAATAGGAATTAATATATTTGCTGAAAAGTTATAGGTGAATCCTTTTATCTCCGAACTACTATTTGAGAAAATACCATAATTTACACTATCCATCAAATTAAACTTTTCATAATTAAATTTTCCAAAATTATAATTTCCACTAACTCCAATTGAAATAAATTTAAAAAAAGGTATTCCAACTGATATAAAGGCCTTGTTAATACTACCTTCTGCACCAAACAGCCTAGAATTTATATTATTTATATTATTGTATTCCTCAGTAGTTTGAAGATTAAATCCGACTGATGAATAAGGTAGAATTCCAAATCCAAATCCAAAATTTTTTGTAGGAATTCCTATAGCTATGTAATTTATATTAGATGTTTTTATATTTTCTTTAGATACATCATTAGACAAATTTGAAGTCTTATAAAAAGTTCCTATGAGATAATTTGTAGTTTTTATTTTAGCTAGTGAAGATGGATTATTAATATTAAATTCAATCGAATCAATTGATGAATCAATTCCTCCCATAGATTGATAAGATACATTACCTCTGAAATTAATTTCCCCTAATTCATTCAATGAGTATGGAGATCCGGTATTTGTCTGAGAAACAAGATAAAAATTTGACAACACAAATATTACTAAAAAATAGTTTTTAAAGCACTTCATTATATTTTAAAATATTATTGAGACCTGTTGCTAAAAAGTCTTGGTCCGCAAAGATTGCATTTTTTATCTTATTTAACAAAAACATTGAATTACCTCCAGTTATAATAATATTTAGCTTCGAATATTTTTTTTGCAAATTATTTACATACTCATTAATTTCTCCAATAATTCCTGATGAAACTCCTACATGAATAGACTCAACTGTACTTGAGCCTATTATTTTATTCACATTTTTGTGTTCAAGTAAAGGTAGGTTTGCTGTAAACTTTGAAAGGCTATTATATCTCATATTAATTCCCGGTGAAATAGCACCTCCATGGTATATGTTTTTTGAATCAATAAAATCATATGTAATGCATGTACCAATATCAACTATTAAACTATTCTCATTAGGAAATTTGAAAAAGGCAGCTGAAACAAGTCCTATCCTATCTTGACCCAATAAATCTTTTGTATCATAGTTATTATTAAAGGGAATTTTAAGATTCTTATCTGATAATTCATAGTATTTAACATCTTCAAATAATTTAGACAATTCAATCTTGTAACTCCTTGTAACAGATGAACAAATAATATTTTTAATATTAAAATCTTTTCTAAGAGATTTAGCATAATTTATTAGAGATACTTCATTCAGAAAATTTTTTGAAACAATTTGATCATTTTCAAATAAATAAACTTTAACCAAAGTATTTCCTATATCAATCACTAGATTCATACTAAATTTTTTATAAAATTACAGAAACATTTAAATAGAGCTTTATATAAAATTAATATATTTGCCTTTGCTTTTTGGTACCATAGCTCAGTTGGTAGAGCAAAGGACTGAAAATCCTTGTGTCCCTGGTTCGATTCCTGGTGGTACCACAAAAAACCCTACTTGATTAGGGTTTTTTTGTATATTACAAATCCTAAATTTTTACACTTGACCTATTACATAGATCAATTTTATTTTAAAAAATATAAGTTTTGGATGTTTAAGCTAATGGGTGCTTATACATTTAATAAAAACCTTATAAGTTATAATGGACTGAGGTTTATAAAACTTCTTGGCACAGGCTCAAAAGATGGTTTCAGCATAATCCCTGATTTTGCATGTTATGTAATTATTTCTGTATGGGAAAACGATGAAATTAGAAAGAAATTTACTAATGAAAATAAATTATTTAAAGAAATAATTAATAAATCCTCAAGACGAGTTGAAATTAAAGTTGACCCCTACAACTATACAGGATCATGGAATGGAGTAAATCCTTTTGAAAATAAAAGTACTTATAAAAAGGGAAAGATTTTAGTTTTAACAAGGGCAAGAGTAAAATTAAACAAACTGATAAGTTTTTTTATTAATACTTCAGTTGCCGCTAAATCCATTAATAGTAAAAAAGGTGCAGAATATTATAAAGGTGTAGGAGAACTTCCAATCATAGAACAAGCTACAATTAGTGTCTGGAAAAGCGAAAAGAGTATGAAAAATTACGCATACTCGGATAAAAAACATCTAGAAATAATCAATAAAGCTAGAAAAAATAAGTGGTATTCAGAGGAGCTATTTGTAAGATCAAATATTACATTCTTAAAAAAATTTAAATGAAAAGGAAAGCAATTATTATTGGATCAGGAATTGCAGGTCTGGCTATATCTATTAGACTAAAATCTAAAGGATATGATGTTGAGGTTTATGAAAAAAATGAGAATGTAGGTGGAAAATTAAGTGATTTTTATATTGATAATTTTAGACACGATTTTGGACCAAAGTTATTTACAATGCCAAATCTTCTGGAGGATTTATATGTAGAAGCAGGAGTTAAAATTAATGATTATTTTAAATATGAGAAGCTAGAAATAGCTTGTAAGTATTTTTGGGATGATGGTTATACTTTTAATGCATATTCTAATAATAAAAAATTTATAGAAGAAGTCTCCAAGAAGTTTAACAAAGAAGAAAATAATGTTGAAAGTTATATTTCTAGATCAAAAAAGAAGTTTAATCTAGTGAGAAAAATATTCTTAGAAAAATCACTTCACAGAATATCGACTTACATTTCATTTTATACATTTAAAGCAATTTTTAATTTTTTTCAGTTAAACATATTTATCACTCTAAACTCATTAAACAAAATATACTTTAGAGATAAAAAATTAATTCAACTTTTTAATAGATTTGCAACTTACAATGGCTCAAGCCCATATATGACTTCTGGAATAATGTCAATTATTCAGCATTTAGAGCATGATATTGGAGTATTTATGCCAAAAAAAGGTATATCTGATATTTCATATTCTTTATACAATCTTGCATTAGATCTTGGTATTAAATTTTATTTAAACTCAGAGATTGATAAAATTATAATTAAAGATAAATCTGCAGTTGGGGTAGTTATAAATAACATAGATCATAAAGCAGACATAATAATTTCAAATATGGATGTAAGCTTAACATATGATAAGCTTTTAAAAGGATATAAAAAGCCTTTTTTTATTAAAAACTACCAACCATCTAGCTCAGCATTAGTTTTTTATTGGAATATGAATAGGTCTTTCCCGAGTATCAATGTACACAATGTAATCTTTAGTAAAGACCAAAAGGAGGAGTTTGATTATATATTCAATAAAAAATTAATTTATAATGATCCAACTGTTTATATCTGTTCAACATCAAAAATTGTAAGAGAAGATGCTCCATCTGGTTGTGAAAATTGGTTTATACTGATAAATTCTCCATTTGATAATGGACAAGATTGGGAAAAAATTAAGAAAGATATTAGGAACAACATAATTAAAAAAATTAATTCAACTTTGAAAGTTGATATTGAAAGTAATATAATTGGTGAAAAAATATTAACTCCAGTAGATATTGAAACTAAAACACTTTCAAAATTTGGGTCGTTATATGGTAGTTCAAGTAATTCATTAAAATCAGCTTTTATCAGACATCCTAATTTTTCAAAAAATATAAATAACTTGTACTTTTGTGGCGGTAGTGTTCATCCTGGTGGAGGAATTCCCCTTTGTTTGAATTCAGCAAAAATTGTTTCAGATCTAATAAAATAATATGTTAAAATCAATTGATGAAAAAGAACTGAGAAATTTTTCAATTTTTATTGTATGGCTTATAAACATTAGTGGATTTTTTGGAATTCTGTCAAATCAAAAAGATTTTTTTCTTTCATCATCTCCATATGTTCTAACATTAACTTTATTTTTATTAGTAATTAATAACTCAATTAAAAAAAGATATTTAACAAATTTATTTTTCATTTTTTTATTAGGATTAACTGTTGAGATCATAGGAGTAAATTATTCATTTTTTTTTGGTGATTATCAATATGGTGATAATCTTGGAATTAAGATTTTTGATGTTCCCATTGTAATTGGTTTAAATTGGGCTTTATTAATAATTATAACTGGAAACTTTGCTCATAAGATATTTCCGAATTCTATTATACCGAAAGTATTAATTGGATCATCCATTATGATTTTGCTAGATCTACTAATTGAAATTAGTGCACCTAATCTTGATTATTGGGAATTTGCAATTGACCCTGTACCATTTTCAAATTATTTATGGTGGTTCATTTTCTCGGTCTTATTTCATCTGATATATCAATCAAACACAAATAAAGAATTCATAGTATCCACAAATATTTTGGTTGTTCATTTTTTATTTTTTGGGATGTTAGCGGTTTTTCTTTAGATTTATATCAAATAAAA
>CAJPUS010000068.1 GCA_905380995.1 uncultured Flavobacteriaceae bacterium | reverse complement strand
AGATTGCAAATGAACCTTTTCTTTTTCCACCACCCTGATCAACATATCTTGCTGTGTCATTAAAAACTCTCAGCATAGGGACAATCCCATTAGAAGTTCCGTTAGTTCCTGATATATATGATCCAGTAGATCTAATATTATGAATTGAAAGACCTATACCTCCTGCTGACTGTGATATTTTAGCAGTTTGTTTTAGTGTGTCATATATCCCGTCAATACTATCATCTTGCATAGCCAAGAGGAAACATGAAGACATTTGGGGTTTTGGTGTACCTGCGTTAAAAAGAGTTGGTGTAGCATGTGTAAAATATTTTTTAGACATCAACTCATAAGTGTCGATAACTGCATCAATATCACTAAGGTGAATTCCAACTGAAACTCTCATCAACATATGTTGTGGTCTCTCAACTATCTTCCCATTAATCTTTAATAGATAAGATCTTTCAAGAGTTTTAAACCCAAAGTAATCATATCCAAAGTCCCTATTATAAATAATTTTTGAGTCTAACAGTTCTGCGTTTTTCTTAATTACTTTATAAACTTCATCTGAAAGAAGAGGAGCTTTTTTCCCTGTGATTGGATTAACATAGTCATGTAAATCCTTCATAGTGGATGAAAAAGACTTATTGGTATTTTTGTGTAAGTTTGAGACAGAAATTCTAGCTGCAAGTGAAGCATAATCTGGATGAGTAGTTGTCATTGTTGCAGCAATTTCTGCAGCAAGATTATCTAACTCAGAAGTAGTAACGCCATCGTAAAGACCTTCAATAACCCTCATGGCTACTCTGACAGGATCGATCAGCTCATTGAAACCATAGCAAAGCTTTTTTATCCTTGCGGTTATTTTGTCAAACATTATGGGTTCCTTCTTCCCATCTCTTTTAATTACATACATACTCATTCCATTGCCATATTATATTGTTAAAAAAATTTAAATGATTATTTTAAAAATCGTCGTCAAGACCAAAGTTTGACTCGTCTTTTTTATCATTATTTAAAACACCTGCTTTCTGATACTCTGAAACTCTTTTTTCAAAGAAGTTAGTTTTACCTTGTAGATTAATCATATCCATAAAATCAAATGGATTTGAAACATTAAATTCTTTCTCACAACCAAATTGATCTAAAAGTCTGTCTGTAACAAACTCAAGATACTGAGTCATTAATTTAGCGTTCATACCAATTAAGCTAACAGGCAGTGATTCTGTAATAAACTCTCTTTCAATGTTAAGTGCATCAATTAATATTTCCTTAATTCTTTCCTTTGGAACTTTATTAATCATGTGGTTGTTGTGCAGGTGAACTGCAAAGTCACAATGAACTCCTTCATCTCGAGAAATTAATTCATTAGAAAAAGTTAGACCCGGCATTAGACCTCTTTTCTTGAGCCAGAATATTGAGCAGAATGAGCCTGAGAAAAATACTCCTTCAACACCAGCAAAAGCAATTAGTCTTTCAGCAAAAGAATCTGACTCAATCCATTTTAGAGCCCAGTCAGCTTTCTTTTTAATTGCAGGGAAATTTTCAATTGCCTTGAACAAAGTGTCTTTTTCCTTATCATCCTTAACATATGTATCTATCAAAAGCGAATAAGTTTCTGAATGAATATTCTCCATCATAATTTGAAAACCATAGAAAAATTTTGCTTCAGAATACTGAACTTCATTAACAAAGTTTTCTGCTAAATTTTCGTTTACAATACCGTCGGATGCAGCAAAGAATGCAAGAATATGTTTAATAAAATATCTCTCATTATCATTTAACTTTGTACTCCAATCATTTAAGTCTTGATGTAAATCAATCTCCTCGGCAGTCCAAAAGCTGGCTTCACACTTTTTATACCATTCCCAAATGTCGTGATGTTTTATTGGAAAGATTACGAATCTGTCTTTATTTTCTTGAAGTAGCGGCTCTTGCGTCATAATAATTTTTTTTTATGGTTGATAATATTTTTTAGATTAACAAATATTTAAAATTCTTATCAAAATTGAAAGAGCTATTTTAAAGATTAACATAAAGTTTTTAACATTGTACTAGGATAACTTTTTTTTATTTTTTTCCCAACGGTTTTAAGAAAACAAAAAAATAACTTTTTTAAATTTCATCAATATTTTAGGTACTAAAATGAATTAAAAAAATATAAATGATAGGTTTTTTTAGTTTATGTTTGCATATCAATAAATGAAAAATTTAGATAAAATATTATTGTTTTTAACAATTTTAATTGTTGTATTTAATTTAACACAACTAAACATCTATAATTTCTTGGATGATGAAAACAGGATTGCGTTAATATGTTTCATTCTTTCTCTGTGCGCACTTATTCTGATTTTAATTTTAATGATTTCAAAAAAAATAAGGGATAAGTATAAAAGCTAAATCTCAATATATTTAACCTCTAACCCAGACTTTAATAAAAATTCAATTCCCGACTGATCCTTATATTTTTGCGAGTAAACAATCCTTTTTATACCAGATTGAAAAATAAGTTTGCTGCATTCCCTGCATGGAGACAATGTAATGTAAAGAGTAGCTCCAATAGTAGACTGAGTAGAACCAGAGACCTTAGCTATGGCATTTGCTTCTGCATGAAGCACATACCATTTAGTGTAACCTTCATCGTCCTCACAAGGATTCTCAAATCCTGTTGGCGTGCCATTATATCCATCTGATATAATCATCTTATCTTTTACAATTAATGCACCAACTTGTCTTCTTTTGCAATGAGAGAGTTTGGACCATTCCTCTGCCATTCTCAAGTAGGCAATATCATATTTTAGTTGTTTATCACTCAATTTATTAATTGGTTACTGTTTGCTAAATATAAGTTAATCTGAATATTTTTTTTGACATTTTTATATATTTGTAAAAAAAATATAATGTATCCAGAAGAAATTGTAAGACCAATGAAACTTGAACTAACAAACTCAGGTTTTTCAGAACTAACTAAACCAGAAGACGTTAAGTCAGCAATTGAAAAAGAAGGCACTACACTCATTGTTGTAAATTCTGTTTGTGGATGTGCTGCAAGAAATGCAAGACCAGGAGTTATTATGTCTTTATCTAATGAGTCCAAACCTGATAATCTCTGTACTGTATTTGCTGGATTCGATATTGAAGCAACTAATACTGCTAGAGAAGAGATGCTCCCATTTCCTCCCTCATCTCCATCCATTGCTTTATTCAAAAATGGTGAGCTTGTTCATATGGTTGAAAGACATCACATTGAGGGAAGAGAGGCTGATTTAATAGCAGACAATCTTATTGAAGCATATAACGAATTTTGTTAATTATTTAGGTAACGAAATTTTAAAGTCTGTTCCTTTCTTACTTCTTGATTTATAAGAAATTTTACCTCTGTGAGAATTTATAATACTTCTTACAATACCTAGTCCTAGACCCATACCATCTGACTTTGTCGTAAACTTTGGTTCAAAAATTTTATCTCTATTAATTTTAGAGACACCCAGCCCATTGTCTGATACTAACACTTTAACGGTTTTTAAGTTCTCTGTAATTTTAACATTAATGATTGGTTCTCTATCATAAGGTATTGCTTGAATACTGTTTTTTATCAAATTTGTCATTACTCTAATCCATTGTTCTCTATCTAGTTTAATAAAAATATTCTCACTAGAGGTTTCTAGAGATATATTGTTTTGTTCAAAAATTTCAACAACCTTTTTTGTTGCCTCAACTATATCTGTCTTTTCAAGCTGTGTTTTGGGAAGAGTTGCAAAATCTGAAAAAGATGTGGCAACATTACTCATTGTATCTATTTGCTCAATTAGTGTATCACAAAAATCATTCAACTTGTCTTTTTGATTTGAAACTTTTAAACCGCTATTCTGTTGAAAGCTTTGTACAGTTAGCCTCATTGGTGTTAGTGGATTTTTTATTTCGTGGGCAACTTGCTTAGCCATTTCTTGCCAAGCTTGTTCTCTCTCTGTTTTTGCTAATCTTTGAGCACTATCTTCCAAATCATCAATCATCTTATTGTATGAATTTACAAGACTATCAATTTCTTTTGTTGCGTTACTGAGATAAATCTTTTCATTTTTTTTAAGTAAACCTGTTTGACCAATTTTTAATCGAATCGTTTCAATTGATCTAGTGACATAACGTGATATAAAATATGCTAGTACAATAGCAACAACTAACATTATAAAATATATCTGGTAAAGAGTAGATAGGAAAACGTTCAACTCACTTTCTGCAAATGAAACATCCTGAAAATATGGGAAAAAAAGTATAGCATATTTTTCTCCCAAATCATTTTTCAAAACACTATAAGAGGCTTGAAATTTTCCAACATCTGTAAAACTCTCTGATGTAAATTTTCCTTCTTCAGTTGAAACTAACATATCTGCAAATTCTTCCTCTAAAGAATAATTATTAGATATAACATCAAGAGGAAGATACGAGTAAAAAAGTGGGCGACCAGCAGTTGTAAAAATTGAGTATTCAACACTATGAATTTTTGTTATCTCCTCAAAGTCTTTTTCATAACCTTCCCATAAATCATATCTATCTGACAAATCATGTTTATTAACTATGTAATTTATTTGTCTTTTTAACTGGGTTTCCTTTCTCTCTTGTCTATATGAATTGTACTGATCTGATTCAGTTCTATATTGATAATAAGTTGAACCTAAAACTAAAAGTGTAGCAGTAAAAACTAATAATATCATTGAGATAAAAATTCTTAATCTCAGAGACATTTTATTCTTGAACATAGTTACTCAATTCTTTTGTGAGTAAATATATTAAAGTTTTAGCCAAATAATTTAAGCCATATGCTTAAATCAATTGAAACGTGTTGGAATATACCTATTTAAAAATATAAATAGGGTTTGAAGAAAAAGGCAATAAAGTAAAAATTGTGAGTGATTATCCTTTCACTTGATGATCATTACAAATGTTATTAGCCTCAACTTCAACATTATGTTTTGTACAAAGTAGTGACTCAGTCATATTTGTACAATTAATACATGTGTTAACTGTTTGAATCATTTTCAATAATTTTAAGTAAAATTAAATTAAAAAAGGTTTAGAATGATTATAAATTACTCATTTACAGTAATTTAAAATGATTATAAATAAAGAAATTAATCGGTTTAGGTAAAGAAGTTACTACATCTTCTATCGAATTCTAGAAGATCACTATTATCAAAATCAATAAATATATTATTATCCTTTATTGGTGAAGAATTATAGAAATATATTTCATCTTTATTCAAAGTTCCTATTATTTTATATTCCTTACCTATAAATAAGGTATTTTCAACTTTTAATTTATGCTCTGATTTATCTACAACTTTTATTTTTTCAGGTCTTATATAAAGCTCTCTACCATCAATATGAATTCTGTTTATATCTCCTAAAATTTTAGCACAATAACAATTTACTGGATTACAATACATCTCCTCTGGTTTATCGAATTGCTGAACTATTCCTGCTTTAAAAACCAGTATTCTATCTGAAATATCAAAAGTATCTTTTATATCGTGAGTTACTAGAATTGTAGTAGTATTTGTACTTTTTAATATTTTATATACTTCACTCTGAATTTTTGATTTAATACTAACATCCAGGTTGCTAAATGGCTCATCCATTAAAAGAAGATCTGGTTCTCTAATCAAAGCTCTTGTTATACATACTCTTTGTTGTTCACCACCAGACAACTCATGAGGGTATCGATTTAATAAGTTATCTAAACCAGTTAGCTCCAAATAATACTTAATATTTTTTTCATACTTTTCTTTAAGATTTATTTTTAAATTTTCTAAAACACTTAAATGAGGGAAAAGAGGATAATCCTGAAAAATAAAACCAATTTTTCTATGATTTGGCTTAACAAATGTTCTCTTTTCATCTAATACTTTATTGTTTAAAGTAATTTTTCCAGAATTTATTTTTTCAAGACCTGCTAAACATTTCAAAAAAGTTGTTTTCCCAGATCCACTTTCGCCAATAAAAGACACAAATTCACCTTTTTTAACAGAAAAGTTTAAATCCTTGATTAATGGATCTTCTTTACTGTAAAACTTAACTAAATTTTCAATGTTAAGATACATTTACACCTTTATTTATAATTTTCCTCAAAAATATTAATAATACTGCACCTAATAAAATAATAATTAAAGAGTATATGGAAGATTTTGCAATCATCTCCTCTATTGCATACTCATATGTTCTTACAGCTAGGGTGTCAAAATTAAAAGGTCTTAGAATTAAGGTAATAGGCAACTCCTTAATTATATCAACAAAACACAATATGAAGGCAATGTATATTGAGTTAATGTTTATTGGCAAATGAATTTTTTTAAACAATTTAAAATTTGTCATACCCAAATTCTTGCCAGTATCATCAAATGTTTCTGGATGTTTATTAAAACTAGATCTTAGTGGAGAAATTCCAACTGCCATATATCTCATTACATAAGCATAAACCAATATTACTGCCGATCCAAAAGCTATTGAAATTCCAATTAATTTTGTGAAAAATGCTAAAAAAATTATTAGAGATAGAGCAATAACTGCACCTGGTAATGCATATGTAAGTGAGACTATCTCACTTAAGTAGAAAACAGTTTTACTTTTAGAAATCTTTTTTATAAACTGAAAGAAGATTGCAATAGCGACAATTATTAGTGATGAAACTGAAGCTAAAAAAAATGAGTTTAAGGAAAGGTCGATTAACTCACTAAAATCTGTAACATTTATAGTTTTAAAAACATTATTTATTATGTAAATAACTGGAATAAAAAAGCCTATTATAAATGGGAATAAACAGATCAAATATATAATTATTCTTGATAATTTATTCGTAGAATAGTTCCCAGATAAATTATCATTTGGATTATAATTATATCTGTATTTTGATGTTGAATATCTCTCAAATAAAAAGAAAATAGATACAATAATAAGTAAGCATACAGCTAAAATTGATGCCGTATTAATATCTTCCATTGAATACCAAGATCTAAATATCCCACTTGTAAAAGTATTTACACCAAAGTACTTTACAGCACCATATTCATTTAGCACTTCCATTGTAATTAAGAATAAGCCTGAGAAAATCGAGACTCTAGAAATCGGAAGAATAATCTTAAAAAAAGTTTGAAACTGTGACATTCCAAGGTTCTTGGAAATATTAATATAATTAGACCCGAGAAGTGAAAAAGAGATTCTACATGCAGTATATAAATAAGGATACAATACTAGTGCCATCAAAAATCCTAGAATTTCAATTTGTAAATAATCGTGATTTACATACTTATAAAAGTCAGGATAATTATTTCTTACTATACTTTGAATGGGGCCAGTATAACTTAAAAGATCACTATAAGTAAAAGCAATTATATAAGAAGGAATGGCTAAAGGCAAGAATAAAATAATGTCAAAAAAGCTTTTCCCTTTAAAATTAGTCGTAGAAACGAACCATGCAGGTATAATACCTAGTAACAAAGAAAAAAAAACTGTGAGTAATAAAAGGTATAATGTGTTTAACGAATAACCCAACAAAAGATTGCTCCATAAATACGTAAAAGTATCTAGACTTAGTCCAATTACACTATATAAAAGATAGATCAATGGACATAATAAAATAACAGAAATAAGTGATGTTATTAACTTAACATTCATCTTTAGATGCTTTTAAGTTCTACTTCCAACCCCCTGCATCAAATATACGAATTGCATCATTTCTTTTTGAGCCTAACATGTTTAGATCAAGTGGATCCTTTTTAAAAGTTCCCCACTCTTTTACAATATCATTTGGCTCGATATTTGGTTTTACTGAATATTCATATGTATTATTTACATATATCTCCTGAGCCTCATCACTAGTTAAATATTTTACAAGCTTTATTGCGTTTGATTTGTTTGGAGAATTTTTTGCAAGAGCTACTCCAGAAACATTAATGTGAGAGCCTCTCTGTCCTTCACCTTGATTTGGGAAAAAAACTGATATTGATTTACCTGCATTTACTTCCTCTTCATTTTCTGATGAAAGTAAAAGCCCAATATAATAGGAGTTAACGATAGCAACATCTCCTTGACCAGCTGCAATTGCTTTTACTTGATCTCTATCATTTCCTTTTGGATCTCTTGCAAAGTTTGAGACTACTGCTTCAGTCCAATTTTGGGTGGCTTCCTCTCCTAAGTTAGCAACAAGTGATGATAAAAGAGCTTGATTATATGAGTTAGATGACGACCTCACTAAAAGTCTTCCTTTCCATTTTTTATTTGCTAGATCTTCATATGTAGATAGATCACTTTCTTGAATTCTTTCATTACTGTAAACAAGTATCCTTGATCTGTAAGTTACTGGAACCCAAAATCCATTTGGGTCTGTTAAGCTTTCTGTTATTCCCTCTGTTAAGCTTTCATCATTATACTTTTGAAGTAGATCCATATCAGAAGCTTGCCACAATTTACCAACATCAACTGTTATGAATAAATCTGCAGGACTATTTTCTCCTTCATTTTTCATTCTCTGAATTAGTTCATCTGCATTAGCCTTAATGACATTTACCTTTATCCCCGTAATTTTTTCAAAATTATCATATTGAAGTTGATCTACGTCATAATGTCTCTGACTATACATATTAACAACCTGTTCAGAATTATCATTGGAACAAGCTAAAATAAATATTGCAACAAGAGATAATAATTTTTTCATAATTAAATGTTTAAAGCACAATATTAAAAAAAATTATTTTTATTTAGACTAATTCTAAATAAATATTTAAATTAGCAAAAATAATAATTTAGAACGGTTCTAAATAATTTAGAAATCATTAAGCTACATAAACCAATTAGGACCGTTCTAAATGTATTAAAAAATACATCTAAAACTATGAAAAATAAATTTTATAAACCAATATTATTAACACTTCTATCATCATTAGTTCTAGTATCATGTTCTAAAGATGATGATGTCGAATATATAACACAAACTGTAACTGAAACTGTTATAGAGACTGTAACTGAAACTGTAACCGTTGAGGTTCCTGTTACGCAAACTATAACAGTTGAAATTCCATATTCTTATGAATTTGCTAGAGCTGGAAAATCTACTGTTTCATTCTCTGGACAGACAGCAAGACTCAATATGGCTGATGAGCTTTATGCAGCTTTAAATACTAATACATTTACAGAAGCTCAAATGCTTGAGATGTTTAATGACGGTACTGGATTTGCAGATGTGGGACTTAATACATCTGGTAAAAAGATGGGTAATAAAACAGCTGCCTCACCATTAGCTTCGGCTACTGTTAAACCTCAATTTGATGCTATGATTGCTGATTTTGCAGACAATGTAATTCCTAATTGGGCTACAGATGCATCTAATGGACAAGCAGGAGTGTTAACTGATGTTACAAGAACTATTCATGTAAATGCAAAAGGTCACGAAATTGATCAAACATTTATCAAAGGAATCATTGGCGCAATGACACTTGATCAAATAGTAAACAATTACATTACTCCATATCAATTAGATTCAGGAACAAGAACTGAAGATAATACTAACAAAACATTATCTAGCGGAAAGGATTACACAGATATGGAACACAAGTGGGATGAAGGTTTTGGATACCTTTATGGACAAGAAGCTGATGCTACAAGATTAGATCTTGCCACAAGTCCAACTGGAAATGGGACAACCTTAAACAAATACTTTAAAAAGGTAAACGCAAGTAGTCATCCAGGAATGGCAATACAAGTTTTTGACGCATTTAGAAGAGGTAGGGCTTATATTGTTGCAAATCAATATGATAAAAGAGACCAGCAAGCTGAAATAATTCAAAAAGAGCTATCTAAGCTTATTGCTCAAAAAGCTGTAGACTACCTTAATGGATATATGTCTAAAATTGCAGATGGAAATACAGCTGATGCATTCCATGCTTTGTCAGAAGGGTATGGTTTTATAATGAGTCTTCAGTTCACAAATGATGGAACTGGTTCATCATATTTTAGTAACTCTGAAGTAAATGCATTTTTAGCCTCTATGGATAATTTCTGGACTGTTGAAAATTCAACTTTAGAATCTATCAGAGATGAAGTAAAAGCAAAATTTGGAATATAGAAATAACATATTTAGTTCTTTAATCAATAAGTGAGTTTATATAAATCAGTAGGGTTATTATCCTACTGATTTTTTTAATTTTAAAAAAATGAAACATCTATACATAAAATTTTTTCTAATTATACTTGTTATAGTATCATGTAGCAAAGACTCTGATGAAGGTTATAGCCAGACTAACACTCAGAGTAATGTTCAAACATCAACTAATACTAACACTGGAACTTCTACTAGTGCATCAACCGGAACTTCTACTAGTGCATCAACCGGAACTTCTACTAGTGCATCAACCGGAACTTCTACTATTGGTACATCAACTGGCTCCTCTTCAAGTCAAGGTGATACATTTGATAGAGGCTCAATTTTATCAAACTACTCAGATAATATAATAATTCCAAGGTACAACACTTTCAAGTCATCAATGGATAACTTAAAAAATAGTATAGAAACTTTTGTAAGTAATCCTAATTCTGAAAACTATGATACTTTTCAAAATAACTGGATTGATTCATACAAGAAATGGCAGTATGTTGAAGTTTTTAATATTAATAAAGCTGAAGAAATAATGTATGGACTAAAAATGAATACTTATCCTGTTGGTAAAGAAAGGATTGATAACAATATTCAAGAAGGAAAAACAGATTTAACAAATCCCAATGATTGGGCAGCCCAGGGTTTCCCTGCATTAGATTATATGCTTCATGGAATTGCACAAACAAAAGATGAGATAATTGAATTATATAACACAGATGCTAAATATGGAAATTATCTAACAACTCTCTCGTCAACAATGAATGAAAACACCATTCAAGTTGTTGATGATTGGACTACTTACAAAGATGTGTTTAATTCATCTTTTGATAATTCTGCTACCTCTGCCTTTAACATGATGGTAAATGACTTTGTGTTTTATTTTGAAAAAGGCTTGAGAACTAATAAAATTGGAATTCCTGCAGGAAGATTTTCCAACGACCCCCTTCCAGATAGAATTGAAGCATATTATTATTCAAAAAATTCATTTGGAAATCTATCCAAAACACTTGCGCTTGAAGCAAGAAAAGGGTTTGAAGAACTATTTTTAGGACAAAATAGCAATGGTACGGAGGGTGCGAGTTATAAGTCATATTTAGATTATTTAGAAACTGATATAGGCTCATCTGTTCAAACAAAACTTATTTTAGCTAAGGATGCAATTGAATCCCTTGATGATAATTTCTTGACACAAATTGCAGAGAACAACATAGCAATGTTATTAGCCTTTGACGCGTTACAAACAATTGTTGTAAATTTAAAAACTGACATGCTGTCTAATTTTAATATAGCAGTTGATTATACAGACGCTGATGGAGATTAAATTACTGTGCAAATTTGAATATTAGCAATTACTTAAATAAAAAACAAGATTCCTCAAGCCTAGCAATTTTTCGTCTAGGCTTTGGTTTTTTAATGCTTTTCAGTGTCATTAGAATTTGGTATAAAGGCTGGATTAAGGAGCTGTACATCGATCCATCATTTCACTTTTCGTATTATGGATTTGAGTGGATAAAACCAATTGGTGACTATACATATTTAATCTTTTTAATTTGTGGAATATCATCTTTTTGTGTAGCAATTGGTTATAAATATAGAATTTCAATCATTTTACTTTTTTTAAGTTTTACATATGCTGAGTTAATGGATAAAACAACATATCTTAATCATTACTATTTAGTCAGCTTAATAAGTTTCTTAATGATTTTTTTTCCTGCAAACGCAAGTTTTTCATTAGATAATTTGATTAACAAGAAGTCATATAGGATCATTCCCAAATGGAATGTTGATGCACTTAAATTAATGATTTGTATAGTTTATTTTTATGCTGGTATTGCTAAAATTAACACTGATTGGCTTATGGATGCACAACCATTAAAAATTTGGTTAACTTCTAAATATGATCTTCCTATTATTGGTAATAAATTTTTTCAGATGGATTTGGTTCATATTTTTTTTAGTTGGGCTGGTATGTTTTATGACGTTTTTATTTCATTCATTTTATTGTATCGAAGAACAAGACCATTTGGATTTTTTCTTGTGATAACTTTTCACATTATGACAGCTATTTTTTTTCCTGCTATAGGAATGTTCCCATACATAATGATCACATCTTCAATAATTTTTTTAGAACCCGAAACGCATAAAAAATTATTAAATAAATGTTTTACATTGTTTAAAAAATTCTTTAAGAAGATTTCAATAGTAGAAGTTTATAATTACAAAAGACCTAAGATTACCCAAATTGTACTAATTTTTTTCTTTATAATTCAACTAGTTTTTCCATTTAGATATTTTCTCTACCCCGGAGAATTATTTTGGAATGAACAAGGATACAGATTTTCATGGAGGGTTATGTTAATTGAAAAAAAAGGATTTACAGAGTTTAAAATTGTAGATAGAGAAACATCAAATTCATTTTATGTTTTAAATGAAAATTTTTTAACTGAGTTCCAGGTAAGACAGATGAGCTTTCAACCAGATTTTATATTAGAATTTGCTCATTATATTGGCGACTATTATAATAATAATGGATATAGTGATGTTGAGGTATATGCAGAAAGTTATGTCACATTAAATGGAAGAACAAGTAAATTATTTGTTGATCCAAATGTTGATTTAATGAAAGAAAAAAGAGGTTTTTCAAACAAAAAATGGATAACAAGATTAGAGGATGAGATTAAAGGTTT
The DNA here is from genome assembly GCA_905380995.1 of uncultured Flavobacteriaceae bacterium. Taxonomy (GTDB): domain Bacteria; phylum Bacteroidota; class Bacteroidia; order Flavobacteriales; family Flavobacteriaceae; genus Marisimplicoccus. The sequence goes on along the minus strand of CAJPUS010000068.1, from coordinate 9,929 downwards.
TTAAAATATTATTTATTTTATTTCTCAATCCATTATTTTCTCAAGAAAAAATAAATGGAGTAATTGTTAGTGATTCTAATAACCTCCCTCTTGAAAATGTTACAATTTTTAACTCTGATACTAATGAGATTTCATATAGCGATTTAGATGGTAATTTTAGTGCGACAATTAACAAAATCGACTCAGAGATAAATTTCTTTCTAGAAGGATTTAATCTTTTGACAAAATTATACAGTCCTGAAACTGGAGATTTAAAAGATATTGAAATTAGATTGATTCCTAAAATTGAAGAATTAAATGAAGTTGTAGTTAGAGGAAATTTGAAAAAGATTTTCCAGATTAAAAGAATGGAAGATGTTGAAGGAACTAGAATATTTGCAGGTAAGAAGAATGAAGTAATTTTAATTGATGTTTCAATGGCAAATCTAGCATCTAATAATGCACGTCAAATATATAATCAAATTCCAGGCCTCAACATTTATCAAAATGATGATGCAGGACTTCAATTAAATATAGGAGGAAGAGGTCTAAATCCAAATAGGACTGCTAACTTCAATACAAGGCAAAATAATTATGATATAAGTGCTGATGCATTAGGTTACCCTGAAAGCTATTATACTCCACCTCCAGAAGGTCTTGAAGAAATTCAAATATTGCGTGGTGCAGCCTCACTTCAATATGGAACTCAATTTGGAGGCCTTATTAATTTTAAAATTAAAGCGCCTAAGCCTGAAGATAAATTTGAACTAATAACACGAAATACAGCTGGGTCTAATAATCTTTTCACAAATTTTACTAGTATTAGCTCAAGTAGCAAAAAATCAAGTTATTATGGTTATGTTAATTATAAAAATGGTGATGGTTTTAGACCTAATTCTGAATTTGAATCAATTAATACATTTCAAAATTTTAATTACAACTTGAATGACAAATCAAAAATAACTGCAGAGATAACTTACATGGAATATCTTGCTCATCAGGCAGGTGGACTTTCTGATTTTATGTTTGCTAATGATCCATTTCAAAGTAATAGAGAAAGAAATTGGTTTGAAATAAAATGGTTTTTATATAATCTAAAATATTTACTTGAAATTTCAGAAGATTCAACCTTTAGTTTTAGCTTTTTTGGTCTAGATGCAAAAAGAAATTCTCTGGGTTTTAGGACTAATAGAGTTGATCAAATTGATTTTGGTGAAGAAAGAGATTTAATTAAAGGAGATTTTAAAAACTTTGGTTTTGAGTCCCGATATTTGACAAACTATAACCTTTTTAATACAAAATCTTATCTATTACTAGGATCCAAATATTATAATTCATATTCTCAAAGTATTCAAGGTCCAGGAAGCAATTTAAAGGATGCTGATTTTAATTTTGATTATGTTAATTTTCCAAATTATATTAATCAGTCAGAATATATATATCCAAATTATAATTTTGCGATTTTTGGTGAAAACATTTTTTATTTAAACGATAAAGTTTCAATTACTCCAGGTTTTAGATTTGAAAATATAAGTACAAGTCTTGATGGGTACTACCGAAAAATAAATTTGGATGCAGCTGGAAATACAATTTATAATGAGGTCTTTAATGAAATGGATACAAAAAAGAGAAGTTTTATTTTACTAGGTATAGGGTTAAGCTATAAAACCAAAAACATTGAATTTTATACAAACTTTAGTCAAAACTTCAGATCTGTAACATTTGCAGATATAAGTATTATTAACCCTGCTTATGCTATTAATCCAGATATAGATGATGAGAAGGGATTTACTTTTGATCTTGGGATCAGAGGTAATTATAAAAAAATGATTTCTTATGATACAAGTATATTTGCTCTTTTGTATAAGGATAGAATTGGGTTTGTTCAAAAAGCTTTTAGGGATGGAAGTGTAAAGAGTGAAAGAGGAAATGTTGGAAATGCACAAATTACAGGTGTTGAATCCTTATTTGATTTTGATATTAATGAAATTTCATTCAAAAATGAAAATATTGACTTTAATATATTCTTTAATTATTCATACATAGAATCTAAATATTTAAAATCAGATGAAGTTGGAATAACAGGTAAAGAAGTTGAATTTGTTCCTAAAAATAATTTTAAAACAGGTTTAAAATTTGGCTATAAAGATTTTGCAATTAATTTTCAATATTCATACTTATCAAGCCAATTTACAGACTCTTCAAATGCTATATCAGGTAATCTCAGTGGAGTAATTGGGCAAATTCCTTCTTATGAAATTTCTGACTTATCGATGTCGTACAAGTTAAGAAACATTAAATTTGAAGCTGGAGTCAATAATTTATTTGATGAGATATATTTTACAAGAAGAGCTACGGGGTATCCAGGTCCGGGAATTATTCCGTCGCCACCTAGAAATACTTATATAACTTTGGAAATCAAACTATGAGTAAAAGCTTAAATAATGAGATTATAATTTATGATGGTATATGTGTACTATGTAATTACTTCATTCGACTTATTCTTGAAAAAGATAAAAAGCCCTATTTTAAAGTAACATCTCTTCAAAGTGATTTTACAAAAACAAAATATCCAGAAATTCTAAATGTTGATTCAGTTGCTGTTATTTTGGAAAATGGAAAAATTTTGCAAAAAAGTAAAGCTGTTTACTATATTTTACAAAAAGTTAAAGTTTTATTATTAGTTAGAATTTTAATATATGTTTTTCCAACATTTTTTTCAAATATAGTATATGATTTTATTGCTCTAATTAGATATAAATTATTTGGAAAATACTCCTTTTGTCCAATACTCAAAGGGGATTTAAAAAATAGAATAATTGAATAAGAAAAACTTATGAACCTATAACGATATTTTTTAACTGCTATTTAGAATAAGTCTATATTATACTTAAGAACGTCAAACAATACTTTTAGAACCTTTAGCGTTATTATTTGTAGCTATCTTAAAATTAAATTTGCAAATATTAATTAGATTTTGGTTGGTTTAATAAGTCTTAATTATAAAGTTGCCCCTATTGAACTTAGAGAAAGGTTCTACTTAGATGATGCACAAAAAATTGTTTTTCACAATCTTTTGAAAAAAAAGGTTGGTGTTGAGGGATTGATGCTCATATCAACGTGCAATAGAACTGAAATATACTTTGAGTTTGAAAATCACATCGGTAAAGAAAATAAGTTTATTCACAGTATTGTAAAAGAACTTGCAGAATTTAGAAGTTTTAAAGAAAGTCTTTCACCGTATTTGATCAAACAAACTGGTTCATATGGTGTTTCAAGACATTTATTTAGACTTGCTTGTGGATTGGAGTCAATGATAATTGGAGAATTTCAAATTGTTGAGCAACTTAAAGAAGCATATGACTTCTCTTATAAGCACAGGATGCTTGGACCTATCTTAAATAGAATGGTACAAAAATCTTTAGAAACTGGTAAATTTATCAGGACCAATACTAAAATAGATAAAGGAGCAGTATCAGTAAGTTATGCTGCAGTTGAAAAGATTCATAACTCTATTGAAATTCTTGAGCCAAGATTTTTATGTGTTGGATTAGGTGAAACATCTAAATTGTCAATAAAACATCTCCATCAAAAAGACTATTCAAACATTAAAATTGCAAATAGGACATATAGTAAGTCCAAAGAATTTGCTAAATCTTTAGGCCTTACCGTTGTAAAATTTGAATCATTTAAAAAGGAATTACCAAAAGTAGATGTTGCAATTTTTTCAACTTCATCAAAAGATCCTCTAATATCTGAAACTGAATTAACAGAAATAATGAAAGAAAGTCACAGTGAACTTTTGATTATAGACTTATCTGTCCCTAGAAATATTCCCAGTGAATGCGATAATATCTCAAAAGTTAAATTAATAAACGTTGATGACCTCAAAGATGCAGTTAATCATAATTACAAAAAAAGGAAAAGTCAGATTATAAAAGCTGAAAAATTTATTGAAGATTTTCTATCTGATTTTGATGATTGGACTAATTCTCGTCAGTTAAGACCCTCAATATTATCTATAAAAAAACAAATAAAAAATATTGTAATTGAAGAAACAATTGAAAATGTTAATTCATCTTCGCGTGAAACAGATGTAAAACTTTTTGATTCTGATGGATTTAATAAAAGACTAAATAAAGTCTATGAAAAATTTTCTGACAACTTAGTGAGAAAGATTAGGCAGGCAAGTAACAATGGTAAAGATGAAAAAGCAATTAGTATTATTAATCAAATATTTCTCGATGATTAAATCAATTAAAATTGGCACTAGATCTAGCAAGTTGGCATTATATCAGTCTAATTTGGTAAAAGAAAAATTAACAAGTTTATTACCAGACTTAAAAATTATATTAGTTGAAATCAAAACCAAAGGAGATAAAATTCAAGACAGAAATTTAGATAGAAATATTGATAAAGGTTTTTTTGTTAAAGAGATACAAGAGCATTTACTTGATGACCAAATTGATATAGCTGTTCACAGTCTCAAAGATTTACCTGTTGAGAATTATTCAGATGATGTAACTTCAATAATTTTAAAAAGAGGTAATCATAATGACGTTTTTTTAAGTAGAAATAAAAAAAAACTTTCAAATTTTGATCACACATTAAAAATTGGAACATCCTCCCTTAGAAGAAAAGCACAACTACTTAATATTAATTCTGATTTAAATATTAATGACATAAGAGGTAATGTTGATACCAGAATATCTAAAATGTTAAATGGAGAATATGATGGCTTGGTTATGGCTGCAGCTGGAATAGAGAGACTTGGACTGAAAGAATACATAACAGAGTATTTTGATATTGATAAGATGTTACCTGCGCCTGGTCAAGGAGCTATTTCAGTTGAGATTAGGAAAAAAAATAATGAAATGCATGATATACTAAAAAACATAAATGACGAGGAAACAAATCTTTGCACACATTATGAAAGATCATTCATGAATGAATTAGGTGGTGGTTGTAATTCGCCGATTGGCGCGTATTCTTCTATATCAAATAATAAAAAGAAAATTACTGGTTCCATTCTTTCATTAGATGGAAAACAAGTCTATAAAAGAAGCCTGGAAAAGGATATTAGTAGTGATATTAATATTGGTAAACTATTAGCCAAGGATTTAATTAAATCTGGAGCCAATGAAATAATTAAAAACATAACCATTGAATAAAACTAATATTATAATAACTGGAGAAGATTTTGATTATAGCTTTGATGAGTTAAAAGCTATGGAAGTCAGTATTCTTCATTATCCAATGATTTTCACAACTGGTATAAATATCGATATCAACCCTAATACATATAATTATGTAATATTTACCTCAAAAAATGGTGTAAAATATTTCCTAAAAAATATTTCAACTTCTATAAATAGAGATATAAAATTTATATGTATTGGTGAAAAAACTGCTGAAGTATTAAAGAAAAACAACTTTAATCCTGACATAGTTGTAAGAAGAAATTATTCAAAGTTTATGTGTGATGAAATTAAAAATATGGGAATAAGCAAAAACAAAAAATTATTACTTATACAAGGTAATCTTGCAAAAAAAGATCTTCATGAATGCTTGTCTGAATCCTTTGATATTGATCATAAAATTGTTTATGCTAATAATCCTGTTATAAAAAAAGCTGATGATTTAACAGAGAAAATAATTAAGGAGAATACATATGTTGTTTTTACAAGTCCCTCAACATTTAACTCATTTATCGATAAGTATGATCTTAAAAACAATATTATAAGCATTGGAAAAACAACAACAGATCATATTAGAGACAAAGGTTATGAGCCCTTAATGACTGCAAAAATGCAGTCATACGAAGGGATAAGTAATTCAATTATTGACTATTTAAATAAAAAATTAAATCATGAACTATCCTAATTCAAGATTAAGAAGGCTAAGGCATAATCCTAATATTAGAAAATTAGTAGAGGATATTGATTTAAAGACCTCTGACTTAATATTTCCAATTTTTGTATGTGAGGGCGAAAATATTAAGAAGGAAATTGTATCCCTTCCAGGACAATATAGTTACTCAATTGACAACTTATTGATATTGACTGAAGAGTTAATTAGTCTTGGTATAAAATCAGTTTTATTATTTGGAGTAACAGACAACAAAGATGATAGCGGCAATATAGCTTGTAGTCATAATAGTATTATCCCAAAAGCAGTTAAAAAAATTAAAGAAAAACATAATAATGATATACTTGTAATTGCTGATTTGTGTAACTGTAGTTATACATCTCATGGACACTGTGGAACTTTAATTGATGGAGATGTTGATAATGATTTAACTATTGAAACACTATGTAAACAAGCTGTAATTCTTGCAGAATCAGGTGTTGATATTATAGCTCCCTCTGATATGATGGATGGAAGAACTGGAGAGATTAGGAAAGAACTGGACATAAATGGATTTCACAAAATTCCAATTTTTACCTACTCAGTAAAATATGCATCATCTTTTTATGGACCATTTAGAGGTGCTGTATCAAACTCCTTGGATGAAGGTGATAGAAAAACTCATCAGATGAGCTTTAAAAATTCATCTGAATATTTGAGAGAGATTGAACAAGATATAAATGAAGGATGTGATGCGGTAATAATAAAACCTGCATTATCATATTTAGATATTATTTCAAAAGTAAAAGATAGATTTAGTATCCCAATAATTGGATACTGCGTTAGTGGTGTTTATTCAATGATTAAATCTGCCTCAAGAGAAAATTTAATTAATGAAATTGATGTAACAATGGAAATATTATTTTCCGTTAAAAGGGCTGGTGCTACAGCAATAATTACATATCATGCAATAGAAATTGCGAAAAAACTAAATAAAGAATAAATGTTTCATAATAGTCAACAAGCATACAAAGAGGCAATAAAATCAATTCCAGGTGGAGTAAACTCTCCTGTCAGAGCATTTAGAAGTGTTCATTCAACACCTATATTTTTCAAGAGTGGAAATGGAAGTAAAATGATTGATATAGATAACAATGAATATATTGATTGTGTTGGTTCTTGGGGGCCATTAATTTTTGGTCACGCAGATAATCAAACAATTGAAGCTATTGTTAATTGCTCAAAAAATGGAACAACTTTTGGAGCACCAACAGAGCTTGAAACAAAAATGGCTTCTAAAATAATTGAAATGGTTCCTTCAATTGAAAAGGTAAGGATGGTTAGCTCTGGAACAGAAGCTACAATGAGTGCTATTCGACTTGCTAGAGGCTATACTAGGAAAAGCCTAATAATCAAATTTTCAGGTAATTATCATGGTCATTTTGATAGTTTCTTAATAAAAGCTGGCTCTGGAGCAATGACATTAGGAAAACCAGATAGTCAGGGAGTAACAGAGAATATTGCAAAGGATACACTAGTAGCAGAATTTAATGATATTGATTCTGTATTTAAACTCTTTAATGAAAATAAAGATAAAATTGCAGCAGTTATTATTGAGCCTATTGCCGGAAATATGGGTTTAGTAATTCCAGAAAACAATTTTTTGGATGAATTAAGAGCTATTTGCACTAAAAGCAATAGCCTATTAATCTTTGATGAAGTTATGAGTGGATTCAGAGTTTCAAAAGGTGGTGCTCAAGAATTATATGATGTTACACCTGATATTACGACGCTCGGAAAAATTATTGGTGGCGGACTACCTGCTGGTGCATATGGTGGTAAATCTGAAATTATGGATCATGTTGCGCCAGATGGCCCAGTTTATCAAGCTGGAACATTATCAGGAAATCCCTTAGCTATGGCTGCAGGACTAAGTGTTCTAGAAAGATTAAATGATGATGTGTATAGTACCCTTGAAGATATATCCTCTAAAATTCATGAAGGATTTCAAATAAATATTGAAAAAACTGGAGTTAATGCAAATTTGGCAAGAGTAGGTTCCATGATGACATTATTTTTCTCTGACTCAGATAGGGTTAAAAATTACAATGATGCTAAAAAATGTAATACGACTCTTTATTCTGAATATTTTAAATCAATGCTTGAACTTGGAGTATATCTTCCCCCATCTCAATATGAATGTCTTTTTCTATCTAATAAAATTGATAAAAATGATATTGAAAAAATTATAGATAGTAATCTCAAATCATTAAAAAAAATTAAATAAATGGAATCAATCCTACTTAAAACAATTAAGGGAGAGAAAACGAGTAGACCACCTGTTTGGTTTATGAGACAGGCTGGGAGGATTCTACCGAATTATATGAAATTGAAAGAGTCATATACTTTTCATGAATTAATGAATGATCAAGAATTGGCTTCAAAAGTTACACTCTTACCTATCAGTGACCTATTAGTTGATGCGGCTATTCTTTTTAGTGATATACTAGTTATACCTAATGCTTTAGGTTTAGGAGTTGAGTTTAAAAGAACAGGACCTGTTTTTAATAATCCGCTAAATATTGGATCAAAAGTAGCTGATTTAAATTTTGAACCTAAAAAACTTGAATATATATATAACAATATCAAACAAATAAATCTAGATAAAGATGATCAAACCCCATTAATTGGATTTTGTGGAGGTCCACTAACTGTATTTCTTTTTATGTTTAAATATGAAGGCTCAAAAGATCATATGAAAAAGGCTATCAAATTTTTATATAAAAATAGATATGAAAGTAAGATGATTCTTGAGCAAATAACCAACTCTTCTATTGAATATGTTGAAAACCAGTGTAAGTCTGGGATAGATGTCTTCCAACTTTTTGAGACTTATTGTGGATTAATACCATATGAGTTATATATCGATCTAATTCTTCCATATTCAAAAAGGATATTAGATGCTGCGAGAAAAAATAATTGCCCTACAATTTTCTTTCCAAAAGATATTGGTAATGGTTTATCTGTTATTGATAAAAAAATTTGCGATTTTATAAGTGTTGACTGGCATACATCAATAGAGCATGCTAGAGTAATGATTGATGATGAAATCGGAATTCAAGGAAATATGGATCCACGAATATTCTATCAAGATTATGATGAAATCGAAAAATATTTAAATAGTTTAACTAATTTTGGAAGCCAAAATCAAAACTGGATTTTTAATCTTGGGCATGGTTTTCTACCAGATATTGATCATAAGAAAGTAAAGTTTGTAGTTGACTGGATAAAAGATAAAGACTGGAATAGATAAGAAATATGGATACAATAAAAGAAAAGTTATTAAAGAAGTATAGCACTACTGGTCCTAGGTATACCTCCTATCCTCCTGCTACATTTTTTGATACAAATTTTACAAATGATGAGTATGAGGGAAAACTTATTCAATCGAACAATGAATATCCACAGAGTATTTCTGTTTATATTCATATTCCTTTTTGTCCCCAAATATGTCATTTCTGTGGCTGTACAACCGAAACAGGTTTTACAAAACCATTCCTTGAAAGATATATAGATGCACTGATTAAAGAAATCGAATATGTATCAAAAAAAATTGAATCAAAAAGAATTTTAACTCAAGTTCATTGGGGAGGAGGAACTCCAAATGCAATTTCATATAAATATATTGAGAGAGTCACTAAAAAACTTTTTAAAACATTTACGTTTTCAAAAAACTATGAGATGGCTATTGAGTGTAATCCTGCACACCTAGAGTTTAAACATATTGAATTACTAAAAAAATTTGGATTTAATAGAATTTCCTTGGGTATTCAAGATTTCAGATTAGATGTTCTTGAAGGGATAAACAGAAAACCTTCCAAACATCCAATTAAAGAAATTATTAAAAAAATTAGCGATGAAGGTTTTACGGGGACTAACATAGATCTTGTTTATGGATTACCATATCAAACTCCTGAAACCTTTAGTGATACTTTAGATATGGCAATAGAGCTTAATACTGATAGGATTGTTACTTTTTCTTATGCCCATGTTCCAAGTATTTTGCCACGACAAAAAATACTTGAAAAAATTGGTTTTCCAAG
>CAJPUS010000067.1 GCA_905380995.1 uncultured Flavobacteriaceae bacterium | reverse complement strand
AAATAATCTTGCAGGAAAAACTTTTGTGTTATTAAGTACAATAACATCCCCCTCATTGTAAAAATCAATAATATCTCTAAAAATCAGATGCTCAATCTTTTGTTCTTCTCTATTTAAAAGCATTAGTTTACACTCATCTCTTTCATCAGAGGGATACTGAGCTAGATACTTGTCAGGTAATTTATAATCAAAATCAGATAATTTCACGATATTTCATTAAGATCGCAAATATAACCTCATGAAATACCGAAAGTCAAGTATTTATCGATTTATTTTTTTGATATATTAAATCCTAACATTTCTAAATCATTCCAAAAACTAACATAAGATTTAGTAACAACTTCAGGATTATTAATGATAATTGGTACAATAAGGGATAAGGGAGCAAAGGACATAGCCATTCTGTGATCATTATATGTTTCAATAATTACATTGTGTTTTATAATTGAATTATTTTTGAGACTTATTGAATTTTCAGTTATATCAATTTTATCCACTTTAAATTTTTTAATTTCATTTTTTAGAGCAACAAGCCTGTTAGTCTCTTTTATCTTTAAAGTATGTAAGCCACTTAGAGTGCAGTCAACTCCTAGTCCTAAACAGGTTATAATTATAGTCTGTGCAAGATCTGGATTATCTTTTAAATTTAAGTTAACACTTTTAGGAAGACTTATTTTATTTTTTTTTAAAATAATTTGATCATCCTCAAAAATTGATTCAATACCAAACTTTTCATAAATCTCAACAATTTTTGAATCACCTTGTAAACTATCTTTATAAAATTTAGAAAGAGTTAAATCAACAGAACTAGACAAGGCAGCTAGACTATAAAAATAGGATGCTGAACTCCAATCAGATTCTACAAATTGTTCAGGAATAACTTTTTCTTTAAATGGTTCAATTACAATTTCTTTGTCTTGAATTTTCACAATACCACCAATTCTCTCAATTATAATTTTAGTCATTAATATGTACGGTAGAGATGTAATCTCATTAGACAAAATAATCTTTAGGCCATTTTCAAGAGAAACACCCAACATCATTAGAGAAGAAATATATTGCGAACTAACATCTGCAGGCAATGTGACTGAATTTTTTAAAATATTTTTTCCATGGATCTCTAATGGAGGAAATCCGCTCTTTTCTTTATACTTGATCTCACAACCTAAGTCCTTTAGTGCATTTACAAGTATAGAAATTGGTCTTTCCCTCATCCTTTTAGATCCAGTTAGGACTTTAGAATTTTCTGGGATAGATGCAAAATATGAAGTCAAAAACCTCATTGCAGTTCCAGCATGTCCAATATCAATTACATTTTCATCAGATTCAATTGCTGACAACATTAATTGAGTATCGTCAGAATCTGATAAATTAATAATTTTAAAATAAGAAAAGTATGCTCTTAATAATATCAGCCTATTTGATTCGCTTTTTGAACCACTAATGCAAACACTGCCTTGAATCTCTCTTAATTTTTTTGAAATCTTATACACTATTTTAATTTAGTATTAGACTTATGTCTATTTTTATCTCTACTAGTTTTTTTAATTAAGTTTTCATTAAATGATTTTTCCAAATCAATTCCAGTCTGATTTGCTAAACAAATTAATATAAAAAGAACATCCGACAACTCATCTCCAAGATTTTCTTTGTTGTCGTTAACTTTTGAACTTTGCTCACCATATTTTCTTGCAATAATTCTTGCAACTTCTCCTACCTCTTCAGATAGAATAGCCATATTTGTTAATTCGTTAAAATATCGAACACCATGTTCATTTATCCATTGATCAACTTTTTTTTGTGCATTTTTAATATCCATAACTATTTTTTTTGATTTAGTGTTTTCCAAAGTTTTTCTCTCAAACTATTTATTCCATGTGAACTTACAGATGAAAATATAGTAAATGGAATTGATTTAAATTCTTTTTTTAAAATATTTTCAAATTCTTCTAATAATTCCCCATCCATTAAATCAGATTTACTAAAAGCTATTATAAAATCTCTATCAGCTAATTCAGGATTATATTTAATGAGCTCTTTATTTAAAACTTTAAACTCTTGTTTAACATCTTTAGAGTCAACAGGAATAATGTAGAGCAAGATGGAATTTCTTTCAATATGTCTTAAAAAATAGTGACCTAGACCCTTACCTTCACTAGCTCCTTCAATTATACCTGGTATATCTGCCATCACAAATGATCTATAATCTGTCATTGATATTATTCCTAGATTCGGTTTTAATGTTGTAAACTCGTAGTCTGCAATTTTTGGTTTAGCATCAGATAAAACTGATAATAATGTTGATTTTCCAGCATTTGGATATCCAACAAGCCCAACATCAGCTAAAATTTTTAGCTCAAGTGTAATCTGAAGTTCTTGACCATATAGACCAGTTTGAGAATACCTTGGTGTTTGATTTGTTGAGGATTTAAAATTAAAATTACCTAAACCACCTTTACCCCCTTTCAATAACACTTGCTCTTGTTTTTCTTCATTTATTTCAAGCAAAGTTTTATCAGTTACTGTATCTTTAACAATTGTTCCTAGAGGCACTTTAATAATAATGTCTTTACCGCTCAAACCTGACTTTTTTGAACCACCACCGTCTTTGCCATTTCCTGCTTTAAAATGTTTCTTAAATCTAAAGTTTTGAAGAGTCCATAAGTTAGAATCACCTATAATAATAATATCTCCACCATCTCCTCCATCACCACCATCTGGACCTCCTTTGGGCACATATTTTTCTCGTCTTAAGTGATTAGAACCTCTACCACCCTTTCCTGATTTCACAGTCAGTTTTACATAGTCCACAAAGTTATCAACTATCATAGCATTAAATTAGGCTATCAACAAGACCAAATAGTCTTAAAGTGATATCATTAACTGAGCCTTTCCCATCAACTGAGAAGTAAATACCTTGCTTGTTGTAAAAATTTACAAGAATGGATGTCTTAGTATTGTACTCGTTAAATCTATTTTTAATTTTTTCTATATCTTGATCGTCAGATCTATTAGTAGTTTTTCCACGATCTATTAATCTTGTTATTAGTTCATTTTCATTAACATCTAGTGCAATTGTAGCATTTATCTTTAAATTAATTGAACTTAAAAAAGTATCTAAAGATTCAGCTTGATGTAAAGTTCTTGGAAACCCATCAAAAATATATCCTTTTACTTGATTATTTAATAAAACTTCATTTTCTAACATCTTAATTGTTACAAAATCAGGTACTAAGTCTCCGTTATCTAAAAAAGATTTTGCTTCAATACCTAACTTAGTTTGATTACGTATATTTTTTCTAAATAAATCTCCGGTAGATATATGATATAAACTATATTTTTCCTTTAGAAATTTAGCTTGTGTTCCTTTTCCAGATCCAGGTTTACCAAAAATGACAATATTGAACATAACTACAAAGATATTTAAAATGTTTCGTATTCTTTATTGTATTTAAAGTTATGCTTATTTTTGCCAAATGTTTGCAGAAAATAAGACAATTGGAATATTAGGTGGAGGCCAGCTTGGAAAGATGGTTTTAGATGTTTCAAATAAGTGGGGGTTAAATGTATTTATTCTTGATCCCGACAAGGATTGCCCTTCTAGTAAATTATGTAAAAAATTTTTTAAAGGTGATTTAATGGATTACGATACTGTAGTAGAATTTGGTAAACAAACTGACATTATTACGATTGAAATTGAAAATGTTAATGTTAAGTCATTAAAATACCTTGAGTCAATAAATAAAAAGGTTTATCCACAAGCAAATGTAATTGAAATAATTCAAGATAAGTCTACTCAAAAAAAGTTTTATCAAAACCATGGAATTCCAACTTCATCTTTTAAAATTTTTAATGGAATTGATGAAATCAAAGATAAGATAAGTAGGGGTGAGATATCTTTCCCTTTCATATGGAAAGCATCAAGGATGGGTTATGATGGATATGGAGTTAAAAAAATAACTAATAATAAGAGCCTTGAGGAAATAATTAATTGTCATTGTATAATTGAAGAGATGATCGATATAAAAAAAGAACTTTCAGTTATGGTTGGTTCACGAGAATCTGGTGAAAGAATTGTTTATCCAGCAGTTGAAATGGAATTTAATAAAAAATCAAACCAAGTCGAATATATACTTTCACCTGCTCTAATTGATAATGATATTAAATTTAAAGCAGAGAAACTTGCTTATAAGGTCTCTGAAAAATTTAACATTATTGGAATTATAGCAGTAGAAATGTTTTTGACAAATGAAAATGAGCTTTTAGTAAATGAAGTAGCTCCAAGGCCTCACAATAGCTATCATTTTTCAATAGAGGGATCCTATACAAGTCAATTTGAACAATTTCTTAGATCAATATTGAATATACCTTTAGGAAGTACCAAAATTTTAGAAAATTCTGTTATGGTAAATCTTGTAGGAGATACTAATTCAAAAGGAAAAGTAGTTTATAAAAATTTTGATCAAATTGTTGGAATAGAGGGCGTTAATCCTCATATTTACGGTAAATTTGAATCAAGACCTAATCGGAAAATGGGGCATGTAACAGTTATCAATAAGGATCTAAATATTGCTAAAATGATAGCAAAAGAAGTCAAAGAGTCTGTAATAATATCATCAGAAAAATGAATCAAGTAGCAATTATAATGGGAAGTAAATCTGACTTTGATTTAATGAAGGAAGCGATAAATGTATTAGAATTATTTGATATAAAAACTGAATATGATATTGTATCAGCTCATAGGACACCAAACAAGATGATTGAATATGCAACAAATGCAGAAAAAAAAGGTATTAAAGTAATTATTGCCGGAGCTGGTGGTGCTGCTCATCTTCCAGGAATGATTGCCTCAATTACAAGTCTTCCTGTTATTGGCGTACCTATTAAATCTAGAAATTCAATTGATGGTTGGGATTCAATATTGTCAATTCTTCAAATGCCTGGAGGAGTCCCTGTAGCTACAGTAGCTTTAAATGGTTCAAAAAATGCAGGAATTCTAGCTGCGCAAATAATTGGTTCTTTTGATCCAATTATTTCAGATAAAGTTAAAGCTTACAAAAAAGATCTTGAGAAAAGTGTTATTGAAAGTAGTAAAAATCTCAAAAGAGAATCTTAGTCTTTAACCCAATCATTATATCCTTTTTTATAATGATATATATATTTAAAACCTAGAGATTTCATTATAAGGCTAGCCTTTTCACTCCTATTACCTGACCTACAATATATAAGATATTCTTTTTCTTTATCAAGCATGTTTAAATTATTTACAAAATCACTTTTTAGGTAATCAATATTATGGGAATCTATTATATTGCCATGATTAAATTCTCTCTCTGTTCTAACATCAATTACATAAACATTTTTCTTATTTAAAATATTTATAACCTGATCTTTATTAATATCTTGGATAATTGGAGATTGTAAGAAAACTAATAGCACATAAAAAAAAAGTTTTAACATTTAATGAACATTATTATAATACTATTCAATATTACATATTTTTGCTAAAAAGTTTTAATGTATAAAGAAAATTTTTCTAAAAGACATATAGGTCCCAGCTCATCAGATTTAAAAGATATGCTGAAAATAATTGGAGTTAAATCTATTGAAGATTTATTGTCTCAAACTATTCCGGACAAAATTAGATTAAAATCAGACCTAAATATTCCTGAAGCTATATCTGAGATGGAATTTTTAAAGGAAATTAAGAAGTTTTCATCATTAAATAGAAATTTTAAAACATACATTGGATTAGGCTATCACGATACTTTCACTCCATCAGTTATTCAAAGAAACATACTTGAAAATCCGGGATGGTATACAGCCTACACACCTTATCAACCTGAAATTGCTCAAGGTAGACTTGAAGCATTATTGAATTTTCAAACTATGATTTGTGATCTAACAAAAATGGAGATTGCAAATGCTTCTTTGTTAGATGAAGGGACATCAGCTGCAGAAGCTATGATTATGATGTATAATAACAGATCAACAGATCAAAAGTCAAAAGATTTAATTAAGTTTTTTGTTGATTCAAACATTCTTCCGCAAACTCTTGCAGTATTAAAAACAAGAGCTTTGCCATTAGGTATTAAAATTGAAGTTGATACTCTTGAGAATATGAATACCTATGATTGTTTTGGTTGTATTATCCAGTACCCTGGAAAATATGGAAATATTCCAAATATTGATAAAATTTTATCTGAAATCGAAAATGATGATTTTAAGACAGTGTTAGCTGTCGATATAATGTCATTAGTTATTATTGAGCCTCCAAACCCCAAAAAAATTGATGTCGTCGTTGGAACAACCCAAAGATTTGGCATCCCTCTTGGATATGGTGGACCTCATGCTGCTTTTTTTGCAACAAAAGAGAAATATAAAAGAAATATTCCGGGTAGGATTATTGGAGTAACCAAAGATGTTGATAATGATTACGCACTGAGGATGGCTTTACAAACTAGAGAGCAACATATAAAAAGAGATAGGGCAACTTCAAATATTTGTACAGCACAAGTTCTTCTTGCGGTAATGGCTGGTATGTATGCTGTATACCATGGGCCAAATGGTCTTAAAAATATATCAACCTCAATTCATTTGAAAGCTGTTTATTTATTTGATAAGATTAATTCTCTAGGAATTGAAATAAAATACTCAAAATTCTTCGATACAATTACAATTATTTCCGATTCTAAATCTATTGAGAAAGTTGCACTTTCAAAAGAAGTTAATCTCTGTTATCATTCAGAAAATGAAATATCAATTTCTGTGAATGAGAAAACTGATCTAAAAGACTTAGATTTAATCATTTCTATTTTTGAGGAATATACTGGTCAAAAATCTGCCAAAATAGAGTTTCCTAAGAATCATTTAATTGAAAACATTAGGGAATCTATGATTTTATCTCACCCTGTTTTTAATTCCTATCACTCTGAGACTTCATTAATGAGGTATATTAAGTCTCTTGAAAATAAAGATTTATCTCTTACTCAATCTATGATCTCGCTGGGATCATGTACTATGAAACTTAATTCAGCATCTGAGATGATCCCTCTAAGCTGGAGTGAGTGGAATAGTATTCATCCTTTTGTCCCGATCAATCAAGCTCAAGGATATCATCATGTAATAAATAATCTTGAAAACTATTTATGTGAAATAACTGGATTTTCAGCTACATCACTTCAACCCAATTCAGGAGCTCAAGGTGAGTATAGTGGGTTAATGGTAATAAAATCATTTTTAAACAGAATAGGTGAAGAACACAGAAATATATGCCTAATTCCGTCCTCTGCTCACGGAACTAACCCAGCATCAGCAATTATGGCAGGTCTAAAAGTTGTTGTAATTGGAACTGATGAAATGGGTAATATAGATATGGATGATTTAAAATCAAAGATTGAACATCATAAAGATAATTTAGCTGCACTAATGATTACTTATCCTTCAACCCACGGTGTTTTTGAATCTGAGATTCAGCTTATAAATAAGTTAATTCATGAAAATGGTGGTCAGGTATATATGGATGGAGCAAATATGAATGCACAAGTTGGATTGACAAGTCCAAAACTTATTGGGGCTGATGTATGTCATTTAAATCTGCATAAGACTTTCTCGATACCCCATGGAGGTGGAGGCCCTGGTGTGGGTCCAATATGTGTTGCTGAACATCTAAAAGATTTTCTCCCATCAAATCCAATTATTCCCTCAGGTGGAAAGCATCATATTGATGCAATCTCTTCTGCACCATGGGGGTCTGCATTAGTTTGCTTAATTTCTTACGGCTACATAAGAATGCTTGGAAAGCATGGAGTTAAGAATTCTACAGAAGTTGCTATAGTTAATGCCAACTATATGAAGACAAAATTGGAAAATAATTTTAAAATTTTATATAGTGGAGAAAATGAAAGATCTGCTCATGAATTTATAATTGATTGTAGAGAATTTAAAAGTTATAACATCGAAGTAATTGATATTGCAAAAAGATTAATCGATTACGGATTTCACGCACCAACAGTTTCATTCCCAGTTCCAGGGACTATGATGATTGAGCCTACAGAAAGTGAAAATTTGAACGAAATTAATAAATTCTGTGATGCTCTCAACTCTATATATTTAGAAATTACCTCAGAAAATGAATCAGATAGAGAAATGTTAAGAAATTCACCTCATACACTAAAAATGCTGACCTCAAGTGAGTGGAAATTTGAATATTCTAGAGAAGATGCATCTTTTCCAAAAGATTATTTGAAAACCAACAAATTCTGGCCTTCCGTTAGAAGGGTTGATGAGGCATATGGGGATAGAAATTTAATTTGTAGTTGTCCTCCGGTAGAGACTTATCAAATAATTTGAGTAATTTTATAAAATGAGCTACAGAATAACTGGAACAGGAAGCTGTATACCAGATATCACAAAAAAAAATTCAGATTTTCTAAAGAATAAATTCCTTGATACAAATGGAACTAATATTCAAAGTTCTAACGCTGAAATTATAGAAAAATTTAAGTCAATTACTGGTATTTTTGAACGAAGATATGCTCCAGATGAATTCAATTCATCTGATTTAGCAACCAAAGCTGCAAGCATTGCAATCAGTGATTCTAAATTAGATCAAGAAACACTTGATTATATTATAGTTGCTCATAATACAGGTGATATATCGTGTAAGAATGGACAGGTGGACACATTGCCATCAATTGCATCAAAAGTAAAAGCTAAGCTTAAAATTAAGAATCCTAATTGTGTTGCATACGACATAATATGCGGTTGCCCTGGATGGGTTGAAGGTATCATTCAAGCAAAATCCTTTATTAAATCAGGAATGGCTAATAGATGTTTAGTAATAGGTTGTGATACTCTCTCAAGAATATTAGATGAAAATGATAGAGACTCCATGATATATGCAGATGGATCTGGTGCAATTATCCTAGAAAATGATATTTCATATGATGGTGGAATATTATCACATAAATCTGCCACATATACATATGATGGAGAAAATAATTTTATCTTTTATGGATTTTCATATGATAATAAATTAAAATCTAAAGATGGTAAAAAATTTATAAAAATGCAGGGAAGAAAAGTATATGAGTTTGCTCTAAAAAATGTTCCTGTAGCAATGAAATCATGTTTTGATGAAGCTAATTGTAAAATCGAAAATCTAAAAAAAATATTTATTCACCAAGCAAACAAAAAAATGGATGATGCTATAATTAAGAGATTCTTTAGATTATATAAACTTCCTGCACCTAAAAATATTCTTCCTATGAATATTGAAGAATTTGGAAATAGTTCAGTAGCAACTATTCCTACACTTTTTGATTTAGTTAGAAAAAGAAATTACAAGGGCCATAAAATTACAAAAGGAGATATTATAATGTTTGCAAGTGTTGGTGCTGGAATGAACATTAATGCGATAACTTATAAAGTATAGTCAAAATGAGACTTTTTTTTCACATTGGTAGATATTTTTTAATGATAAAAAGTACTTTCACAAAATTTACAAAATGGAGTGTGTTACAAAAGCTTATTTTTCAAGAAATTGATGATCTAATTATTGGATCAATATGGATTGTTGCTTTCATGTCTTTCCTTGTAGGCGGGGTAGTTGCTATCCAAACAGCTTTAAATATTGAAAGTCCTTTTCTTCCTGGAAATCTTATTGGTTTTGCAACAAGACAATCGGTAATTTTAGAATTTGCTCCCACTCTAATATCAATAATAATGGCAGGTAAAGTAGGCTCTTTTATTACATCTAGTATTGGCACAATGAGAGTAACTGAACAAATAGACGCATTGGAGGTAATGGGGATTAATTCTCTAAATTATTTAATTTTTCCTAAAATTATTTCTCTCATGCTTTATCCATTTTTAATCACTTTAGCAATGTTTCTTGGTATTTTAGGAGGTTATATTGCGAGTGTTTATGCAGGATTTTCAACTAGTTTCGATTTTATACAAGGTATACAATTAGATTTTAAGGTATTCCATGTAGTATATGCATATATTAAGACAACATTATTTGCTTTCATTTTAGCTACAATTCCATCTTATCACGGATTTTTCATGAAAGGAGGAGCTTTGGAAGTTGGAAAGGCTAGCAATGTTTCGTTTGTTTGGACTAGCATCGTTATAATCATTATTAATTTTGTAATAACTCAACTTTTATTGGCATAATGATAGAGATAAATAACATAGCCAAATCTTTTGATAATCATAAAATTATTGAGGATATATCAACAACTTTTGATAAAGGAAAAACCAATTTAATTATTGGTCAAAGTGGATCAGGAAAAACAGTGTTAATGAAATGTATGTTGGGACTACTTGATATAGATGAAGGTGAGATATATTTTGATGATGAAAAATTTAATAAAAAAAATATTTCAAAGCTTGCCAATTTAAGAAAACAAATGGGAATGGTATTTCAGGGTAGTGCACTATTTGACTCTATGTCAGTTCTTGATAATATCATTTTTCCTTTAAGAATGTTTTCAAATAAATCTAATACTGAAATGATTGAAAGAACAAAAGAGGTAATTCGCCGTGTTGATCTGAAGGATGTAGATAATAAATTTCCATCTGAGTTATCAGGTGGTATGAGAAAAAGAGTAGCAATCGCAAGAGCCATAGTTTTAAATCCTAAGTATCTTTTTTGTGATGAGCCAAACTCTGGGTTAGATCCTAAAACAGCAATTATAATTGATAAGTTAATTAAAGAAATAACTATTGAATATAACATTACAACTATTATTAACACCCACGATATGAACTCTGTTATGGAAATTGGAGATAAAATTATTTTCCTCGTAGAGGGAAGAAAAATATGGGAAGGAAATAATAAAGAGATTCTTAATACAGATGATAAATTGATAAATGATTTTGTTTATTCCTCTGAGCTGTTTAAAAAAGTTAAACTTTATCAGAAAAATAAAAATTAAGGATTAGATTTTGATACAGAAATCAATTTACCATTAAATAAATTGTTACCATTGATAGCAAAATTAAGAATATATTTTGCCATATCTTCTGGCTTTGTTTCTGCATTGTAATCAGGGAATGCCTTCTTTAACATTTTTGTTTGAACTGCACCTAAAGCCAAAACATTGAATGAAGGACCATCTTTGTATTCTTCAGCTAAAACTTCAGTTAAAGCAATTACTGCCGCTTTACTACTTGAGTATGCTGATAGACCTGGAAACTTTTTTGAGCCATTAACACCTCCAATACTACTAATATTAATAACATGACCATCTTTATTAATAATGGGAATCAATGACCTAGTAATTTCTGCAAGTCCAAATACATTGACATCAAATGTTTTCTTAAATGAATTATATGTAGTCTCACTGAACAACTGATTTGCCAGATAACCTGCGTTATTAATTAGAATATCAATTTTAATTTTTCGAATTTTTAGTTGTTTAATAAACTCATCTACAGAATCTTTTTCAGTAATATCTAATACAAATGATTCAATACCCTTAATATCTTTCAAGGGATCAATATTTCTTGAAACTGATAATACGCGAAAGTTATTATTTGCAGCTTGAATACAAATTTGATGTCCTATACCTGAACTTGTTCCAGTTACTAAAATGGTTTTCATTAGATAAGAATTGAAACTGGGTTTTCAATATACTCCTTAAGAGTTTTTAAGAATAACGTGCCTGTAGCGCCATCGACAGTTCTATGATCACATGCTAAAGTTAATTTCATTGTATTTCCAACAATAATTTCACCATTTTTTACAATAGGCTTCTCAGCAATTGAGCCTATTGAAAGAATTGCAGAATTCGGCTGATTTATAATGGAAGTAAAACTTTCAATTCCAAACATACCTAAATTTGAAATTGTAAAGGTGCTTCCTTCAATCTCAGCAGGTGTAAGTTTTTTATTTTTTGCACGCTCAGCAAAATCTTTAATCTCCTTATTGATTTCAGGTAAATCTTTTGAATTTGCATATTTTACGACTGGTACAATTAAACCATCTTCAACAGCAACAGCTACACCCAAATTAACATGATCATAAAAAACAATTTTATCATCATACCATCTAGAATTTACCTTTGGATGTCTTGCCAATGCGAGAGAAACAGCCTTAGATATAATATCATTAAATGAAATTTTTATATTTTGAGTATTAATGAATTGTTTTCTGAAAGAGATCATATTATCCATCTCACACTCAATATTTAAATAATAATGTGGTGCTGAAAATTTTGAGTCTGATAGTCTTTTAGCGATGGCTTTTCTCATTGTAGAATTTTGAGACTCATTTTGTGATTCTTTTATAATTGGTCTTGGTTTAACAAATTCAGAATAATTTGTTGGCTGATATGAATCAATATCTCTTTTTATAATTCTGCCATTATCTCCTGAACCTTTGATTGAATTAACATCAATTCCTTTTTCATTTGCCAACATTCTTGCAAGTGGAGATATTAAAATTCTGTCGGGTAATTCATGATTTTTCGAAACTTGCTTTGGTTCATATGTAGCCTTATGTTTTGAGTTCTCTACAACCTCTTGTTCTAAGTTCTCTAAAACATCTTGTTTTGTGTTCTCTGCAACCTCTTGTTTTGTGTTCTCTGCAACCTCTTGTTTTGTGTTCTCTACGACCTCTTGTTTTGTGTTCTCTACAACCTCTTGTTCTAATTTCTCTACAGTCTCTTGTTTAGGATCATCCATGAAATTATTGTCATTTTCAATAATTGATGAAATATCCTCATCTTTTGAACCAATAATAGCTATTACACTATCAACTGGTGCAGTTGAACCTTCATCAATACCAATGTGTAGAAGAACACCATCATAAAAAGACTCAAACTCCATTGTAGCTTTATCTGTTTCAATCTCAGCTAATATTTCCCCTTCTTTTACTATATCACCTACTTTTTTAAACCATTTAGCAAGAGTTCCCTCTTCCATGGTATCGCTCAACCTTGGCATGTTTATAACTTCAGCCATCTTAATCTATTTTGTGTTTAATAAATGGATAATCTTTTTGCTCATATACAACATCATACATGACAGACTTATCAGGGAATGGAGATGATTCAGAAAATTCTTCACATTTTGTTATGATATCCTTTACTTTTTTATTTATTTTTTCTAACTGAGCTTCAGTTCCAAACTTTTTAGAGATAATAATTTTTTCAACTTGGGTAATAGGATCAATTTTCCTATACTCTTCGACTTCTTCTTTGGTACGATACTGCTGAGCATCAGACATTGAATGCCCTCTGTATCTGTATGTCTTTACATCCAATAGAGAGGGTCCTTTTCCGGATCTAGCATGTTTAGCACACTTATCAATAGCTTCTGCAACTTTCACTGGATCCATACCATCAACTGGCATTGATGGCATCTCATATGGTTCTCCCAGTTTCCATAGCTCTTCCTGACTTGTTGTTCTTGCTACAGATGTTCCCATTGCATATCCATTATTTTCAACAATATAGATAACAGGAAGTTTCCATAATGCTGCAAGATTTATAGATTCATGAAATGCCCCTTGACGTATAGCACCATCTCCTAAAAAACATAATGTAACATTGTCCCTTTTAAAATATTTATCTCCAAATGCAATTCCTGTTCCCAAGGGTATTTGACCTCCAACAATTCCATGTCCACCAAAGAAATTATATTTTTTGGAAAAAATATGCATGGACCCTCCCAAACCACCAGAGGTCCCAGTTGCTTTTCCAAATAATTCAGCCATAACAAACTTAGGATCTTCACCAAGACCAATAGCATGAACATGACTCCTGTAAGAACTTATCATACGATCTTTTTTTGGATCTATCGAGTGAATACATCCAGCTAAAACAGCTTCTTGTCCATTATAAAGATGAAGAAATCCTCTAATTTTTTGTTGAATGTATTTTGCAGCAAGCTTATCTTCAAACTTTCTCCATAAAAGCATATTTTCATACCAATCTAAATAAGTCTTTCCGGTAATTTTTTTCATATAAATGAGTTGAGGTCTGTTTGTCTAAGACGAAGCAAAAATACTCATTTCTTTAGTATATTGCAATAAAATTAGATTGGATACCAAAAAATTATATTCTTTATTTACCTCATCAAGAGGAGTTTCAATTGATACACGAAATCTTATTAGTGATCAAATTTTTTTTTCATTAAAAGGTGAAAAATTTGACGGTAATAATTTTGCTATAGAAGCATTAGATAAAGGGGCAAGTTTTAGTATAATCGATGATAAAGATATTTTTAATAAAAATCAAAGTCAAAATCTTATTTATGTAAAGGACTCCCTCAAAGCATTTCAAGACCTTAGTTGTTATCATAGGTGTAATTTTAATACAAAAGTAATTGGAGTTACTGGGAGTAATGGGAAAACAACTACTAAAAATCTTATTTACTCAATACTTTCTCAAAAATATAATGTAATTAAGACGAAAGGTAATCTAAATAATCATATCGGGGTTCCTCTTTCTCTTTTTGATATAAATGAAAAGGTTGATATTGCAATTATTGAAATGGGAGCAAATCATATTGGAGAGATTGAAACTTTATGTAACATAGCAATGCCAGACCTGGGTTTAATTACTAACTATGGTAAGGCCCACCTTGAAGGGTTTGGAGGATTTGAGGGTGTGATTAAGGGAAAAACTGAAATGTTTGACTACTTAACTCAAAATTATGGTCATATTATTTTAAATAATGATGATGAACTACAAGTTGCAAATTGCAAAGGGAATCTTGCTGTGACCTTTGGTAAGAATGCAAATTCAGAATTTGTATATAATTATATTAAAAGGGATAACAAATTAATTATAGAAAGTGAAAATTATGAATTTAAATCAAATCTTTATGGAGAATATAATTTATCTAATATTGCAGCAAGTATTACAATTGGAAAGTTTCTTGAATTGAAAAATGAAGAAATTCAAAAAGGTATTGATTCATTTCAAAATGATTCTAATAGATCTGAAATAATTAAATTAGGAACAAATAAAATATATTTAGATGCTTATAATGCTAACCCATCAAGTATTAAAGCTGCAATATCAAATTTTGATAATGAAGTTAATGCTAATAAGATATTAGTCCTTGGAGATATGTTCGAACTAGGAAAATATTCTGGTAAAGAGCACCAAAATATTGTTGACTTAATTGACAGTAAAAATTTTGAAAAAGTTTATCTCTTAGGTAATAATTTTTTCAAGTGTAATACTAAACAATTGAACATTAAAAAATTTAAGTCTTTGGATAAATTGTCTAAATCAATAAATTTGAATAAGCTTAATTCTATGAATATATTGATAAAGGGGTCAAGAGGAATTGGTTTGGAAAAGTTGCTTAATTACTAGACCCTTTAATAATTTCATTGACAATTTCGGGATTTAATAAAGTAGAGGTATCTCCTAAATTATCAAAATCATTACTTGCAACCTTTCTTAATATTCTTCTCATAATTTTACCTGATCTTGTCTTTGGTAAACCACTTACAATTTGAATTTTATCTGGTTTTGCAATAGGCCCAATAACTCTTCTAACAACATTAGTAATTTCAATTTTAATTTTATCATCTGATGTTTTAGAATTTACAATTACATATGCATATATACCTTCACCTTTAATATCATGAGGGTAACCAACAACAGCAGATTCAATTACTTCTTCATGCTCATTAATTGCATTCTCAACTTCTGCAGTTCCCATTCTATGGCCTGAGACATTTATTACATCATCCACTCTTCCTAGAATTCTTAGGTATCCATCATGATCTCTTTTTACTCCATCTCCTGTAAAATACATGCCCTTAAAATTTGAAAAGTATGTGTTTATACATCTTTTGTGATCTCCGTATGTAGTTCTTAGAATTGATGGCCATGGAAACTTAATACATAAATTACCTTGAACATTATTTCCTGTTAACTCCTTTCCAGCTGAATCAACAATAACAGGTTGAATCCCTGGTAAAGGAAGAGAAGCATGAGCAGGTTTATTTGGTGTTATACCTGCAAGTGCAGAAATCATTATTCCACCTGTTTCGGTTTGCCACCATGTATCAACCAGAGGACAATTTCCTTTACCGATATTATCATGATACCAATGCCAAGCCTCCTCATTAATTGGTTCTCCAACAGACCCTATTACTTTTAAAGATTCTAGAGAGTTGTCTTTTAAAGGCTCCAATCCATGTGCTTGAAGGGCTCTAATTGCGGTTGGAGCAGTATAAAATTGATTTACTTTATATTTATCTACAATATCCCAAAATCTACTAACATTGGGAAATGTTGGAACCCCCTCAAACATTATGGATGTTGCGCCACAGAGTAAAGGTCCATATACAATGTATGAGTGACCAGTAATCCAACCAACATCTGCAGTACACCAATAGATATCTCCTTCATCATATTGAAACACATTAAGAAATGAGTATGAAGAATAAACCATATATCCTGCTGAAGAATGAACAACACCCTTTGGTTTTCCTGTAGAACCTGAAGTATATAATATAAAAAGCATATCCTCAGCATCTAAAATCTCGGAGTCACATTGAGACGAAATATCATTAACGCAATCATGCCACCAATAATCTCTTCCCTCAATCATATTTATATTTTGTTTTGTTCTTTCTAAAACAATAACACTCTCAATTGTTGAACATTTTTCCAGTGCTTCATCAACAACTGGTTTAACTGGAATAATTTTATTACCTCTAAAATTACCATCGGAAGTTAAAACAATTTTTGCTTGACAGTCATTTATTCTATCAGCAAGAGAGGTTGATGAAAAACCTGCAAATACGACTGAGTGGACAGCACCAACTCTGGCACATGCAAGCATTGCTATTGCTGCTTCAGGAACCATTGGCATATATATAATAACCCTATCTCCTTTGTTAATTCCTTTTTCTTTAAGAGCATTTGAAAACTTACATGTTTCTTCATATAGCTGCCTATATGTAATGTAAATTGGAGACTGAGCAGGATCATTTGGTTCCCATATAATTGCTGTTTTATCTCCTCTATCTTTTAGATTTCTCTCAAATATATTCTCAGTGATGTTTAGTTTTGCATTTTTAAACCACTTAGTATCTGCACTTTCAAAATCCCAATCTAATACTTTATCCCACTTCTCTTTCCAAATAAAATTATTTGCTATTTCTGACCAAAATTTATCAGGATCTTTCTTACTTTGTTCATATTTTTTAAAATAATCGCTAAGACTTTTAATTCTATGCATTTTTATCTAGGGTATCTTATACTTTCAACTAAGTCTAATATTTTATTAGGAGTTGGTTTTGTTAATCTTGATACAATTAAAGATACGATAAAGTTAATAATCATACCTATTGTCCCTATGCCCTCTGGAGTGATTCCAAATAAATAATTTTCAGGTAACCCAGGCCCACCAAGTTGGGGTTTAAAGTAAAATATATAGATAGTTGTAAAGACAATACCTGTTACCATACCCGAAAGAGCTCCTTCTTTATTCATTTTTTTATCAAAAATTCCCAAAATAATAGCAGGGAAAAAGGATGAGGCAGCCAAACCAAATGCGAGTGCAACAACTTCTGCTACAAAACCAGGGGGGTTCAAACCAGCAAGACCTGCAGCAACAACTGCAAC
>CAJPUS010000066.1 GCA_905380995.1 uncultured Flavobacteriaceae bacterium | reverse complement strand
ACATCAAACCATTCTTTTGCAATCTCTAAATTCTTTTCATAATCAGGGTTTTGAACATTTGAACATGATATAAAAAGAGTTAAAGAGAATAATATTAATATTTTTTTCATAGTTAAATTTTTAATTTATTGAATGTTAATATAGAAAATCATTTTTCATTTAACAACAAAATAGTTGGTATTTAATTTAAGGTAAATCAAAAAAATATTAAATATCTAATTTGTCGTGGTCTTGAGCCCATCTTTTAACTTTTTGAACCAGACCAGGTGAGGACCCAACAAGCTTAGCTGTTCTTCTTATACTTTCTCCTCTTTTAAGATGCCTGAGAATATTTATATTCTTTGGTTTTTCAAAGAATTCATCAATGGATTCTAACTGTCTTCCACCTACACCTTTGTACCTTCCAAGATCTTTTGCTTGTTTTATACCAAATCTATGAGATTCTTTACGATTTTTATATTCCATATTTGCTAATGATCTAAATATGTTTAAAAATAAAATTGTATCCTGTTTAATTCTTCCATACTCATCCATGGTTTCCAATCTTTCTAATTTTGAAACCAAACAAACATTATTATTTATAAGAAAATCAATTGTATTTAAAACATTTATTTGATTCCTTCCAAGCATTGATATATTTTCAACAATCAATTTCGATATCTTTTTTTGATTTATCAAAGCAAGTATTAGTGATCCTTTATCCCTTTTTTCAAATGGAATTACACTGGAACAGAGATCAACATAAGCATTTTCTTTATTTAAAAAAATATTAGGCTCATTTTTATTGGTTGTCTGTAAATAAGAAATAGTCATGTATCTATTTATTATGTATTAAACATACATTAAATAATTGTAAATTTATAAACAATTTTTAATAAATTAATTATTTTACGCATTTTTTAATCTTAAAATATATATAATTGAAATAAAATTAAATTATACATTACATAATTAATACATTTTGTAAATGATACATTAAAAAAAATTTTTTAATAAAAAAGAGTTAAATTTGATAAAAATTAAATGGGTGTAGGTGGAATTTTTATCGGAACATTAGCATTAATATTCGCAATAGTAATTGTGATGGAAATTAAAGAGAGATTCTTTTAATCAAGAAATACTGTTTTTGATTCTTTAACAGCAACATCACAAGCTAAAGCTATTTGAAGACTTTTGTATGCATCTTCAATATGAGATTTTAAATCAATATCTTCACATATAGACTTATAAAAATACTCTTGCTCATAGTCACATAGATCCTGGTGTGAGGGATCCTCGTCATATACAATCTTTTTATTAGGTGATATAAAGTTATTATTTGAATCTAATTTTGAACAATGTATTTTAAGACAATTATTTCTTGTATGATTTTCAATGTTATCAGAATCTTTATTAAAAATTTCATCATTTGAAACTATAGAAACCGAGCCATTGGGCCCAATTACATCTTTGACAAAGAATGCTGTCTCGCTTATCATAGGTCCCCAACCAGCCTCATACCAACCTACTGAACCATCTTTGAATCTTATTTGAAGTTGACCATAATTATAATTATCCTTTGGAATTTCATCTGAAAGCCTGACACCAATTGCAGATACACTCAGAGGTTTCGATTGTGTTATTTGACACATTACATCAAGATAGTGTACACCACAATCAACAATTGGACTTAAAGATGCTAGAAGATTTTTATGAACATCCCATGTTTCTCCAGAACTTTGTTGATTCAGATTCATACGCATAGCTAATGGCTTTCCTAATTTTTTGGATTCTTTTATGAACTCTTTCCATATTGGATGATATCTTAAAATATAACCTACAACTAGCTTTTTATTATTTTCTTCTGCCTTTTTTATAATCTTTCTTGAGCCCTCTAGATCTGCTGCAATAGGTTTTTCTAAAAAGATATGACACTTATTATTTAATGCATATAATGATATTTCCTCATGTGTGTCTGGATATGTTGATATGCAAACTGCATCAGGTTTAGTTTCTAGGATGGCAGATTTATAATCGTTAAAAGTTTTATAATTGCTTTTTAATAAATTATTCAAATTATCTTTACTGCTTCCTCTTGAAACTAACCCACATATTTCGAACCCCTGATGATTGTGATACGCAGTAGCATGTGATGCCCCCATATTTCCACATCCTATAACAAGGACCTTAATTTTTTTATCCATATTTTAAATTTTCTTAATTATAATTCAATCTTATGTATTAACAAAATTTTTTCATATTTTAATACTAACTGGTTAGGCATCTTTTGAAGGTGAAGTTGATTATAACATGAATCTTTCACAAAATAGGTCAATAAATATTAAAGAATTACTTATTGAAAAGGGTATTCATAGTGACAGGTTGAAATTAAGAGCTTATGGTGAAGGTTTTTCAAAATATCCAATCAGTCCTTTAAGTGAAAGGAAAAAAAATAGAAGAGTTAAAATATCTATTGTAAATTAAATATTAAGCTCCCAACCTTTTCGGTATTCTCTTGTTAGAAATTGATTAGCTTGATCAAAATTTGTAATAACCATATTTTTACTATCATAATCAAGTCTTTTTCTGCCGATATATACGTTACTTCTAGGAGACCTTTTCAACAATCCACTTCTAACAGCAACATTACCAAGTAAAACAACTTCGGAAATTGGCCCAGCAACATCAAACCCTGAATTCAAATTTTTATGTTTAACACTACCATATCCATCAACCATGGCTTCAACCCATGATGAGTAATGATTAAATGAATTTTCTGGAATTCCGTCAAACTGGCCCTTTTCGACAAGCTCTCCATTAATATATAACTTTGCTCTAGTTCCATAATCATTACATGATATTATACCTTTTTCTCCATAAATAAGTATTCCTCCAAGTCCAATATCTTCTTTGATTTGATCAGGCTGCGATGGTCTTAAGCCACCATCCATCCAAGTAAATTTAACTTTAGAATCATTTAATTTAGAAGGATTAAACCTGTATGTAACAATTGAGCTCGCTGGAACAGCAGAGTTAGATACATCAGCAGGTGTGTAAGACCTCACATATGGTTGTCTTGAAATACTTGCCTCGACACTGTAAGGATCATATAGGCCAAGCGCTTTTATTGGAACATCCATTAAGTGACATCCCATATCACCAAGTGAACCTGTACCATAGTCCCAATATCCTCTCCAATCAAATGCGTGAAGACCAGGTATATACCCATTATTTTTTTCTGGTCCTACCCATAAATCCCAATCCATTCCCTCGGGTTTTTTTGAACTATCTGGTTTAGAAATGTTAACTCCTTGTGGCCAAACTGGTCTATTAGTCCATCCATCAACACTATCAACTTTTCCAATTTTACCATCTTTAATCCATTTCTGAATTAGTTTTTGATCAGGATTAGAAGAGCCTTGATTTCCCATTTGAGTCACAACCTTTTGTTTTTTGGCTAGTAAGGTCAAATATCTAGCTTCTTTAACATTGTGAGTAAGGGGTTTTTGAACATACACATGTTTGTTTCTCAACATAGCAAACTCTGCAATATTAGCATGTGTATGATCTGGTGTAGTTACAATAACAGCATCTATGTCATTATTCTTATCAATCATCTCTCTGTAATCAATATAAAACTCTGCATCAGGGAACTTATTTCTAATTGCAATGGATCCATTTGCATTTGGATGTGCATCACACAGAGCAACTATATTAGCATATTTACTTGCAGCGGTTCTACTTACATCAGCTTGACCTTGACCATGAAGACCAACACCAGCAACATTTACCTTATCACTTGGTGCGATGAATCCATCTCCACCTAATACATGTCTAGGAACAATAAATAAAGATGATGCTACAGCTGTATTTTTTAGAAATTTTCTTCTTGAATTTTTATTTGAGGACATAATTTTTAGTTTTTTTTTTGAAATTTAATAATTATTTTTTAAAAACCATTGATCAGCTCGAAGTTTTGCGTTTTCTTTTATATCAACCCAAAATAAATTTATATCTGCAAAATGATAGTCTCTTATAGTTCTAAAAAGAAATTTACCCGGTACATTTGGTACTGACGACCAAATCATACCATCAATTATTTTGATGTTAATATTTTTAGGAAAAATTTTAAGATTTGTAAATAATAGTCCTTTATGAAGTGTGTTTTTAGTGTCAATTGATTCATCCCAAGTTATTGGATTAGTTGTAACACCTCCTCTAAACCACTCTTCATAGTTGTTTTTTCTAGGGTATTTATTCATTTTGTATGTATTCCATGCAACAAAACCTCCTATTTCATCTTCAGCAATCATGGGTTTTATATTATTAAACTCGTTTTTGTCCACTTTGTATCCAACTAAATATGCTGCAATTAATTTATTCTGAAGCTCTTTTCCATCTATAAACTCTGAAATGAGTCTTTTTGCATGAAATGTACCCTGACTATGAGAAGCAATTATAAATGGTTTATCATTATTATAGTTTTTTAAATAGTGTAAGAAAGCTTTTTTTAAATCACTATATGCTAAGTCTAAAGCCTTTTTTCCGTCAGATTGAAATTTTTTATTAAAGACCCTGATATGAGCTTGCCTATAAAAGGGTACATATAAATTTCCAGATTCAATCCAAGCTGAAGCTTGATATTTTACCGGTCTTTTTAAAACATCATTTCTAATAGAACGATCCCATATATCTGAATTCCAAGCTTTAAGATCTTTTCCATCTATCAAAGTTGGATAAATGTAAAAGACATCCGCATTTTTCTCTTTTTTTTTCTCCTTGTAAAAATCTGATATAACAGACGGAATCTTTTCAGGTAAGACTGCCCAGCTCACATTTTTACTATAATCTGGCTCTTGAATTTCAGGTGATTCCTCGAAATCGTATGTGTTATAGGAAAGTTTACAACCAGATATAAACCATAATAAAATATATATTTTGAAAAAATTTCTTTTAAGCATTTTTAATTTTAAATTAGCAGAATGAAATTACATATCACAAAATTAATTATATTTTTACTAATAGGTTTTTTAACATCATGTAATAGTATTGAAGAGAATAACATTACCATAAAAAAATCAATAATTCCACTTAATAACTCGAACATTTCTGGAACTATTTCTTTTACACAAAAAAAGGATTCAGTCTACTTAGAAGCACACGTTTATGGGCTAGAACCTGGTTTAAGAGCTATTCATATTCATGAAATTGGAGATTGTTCATCAAGTGATGGATTAAGTACAGGAGGGCACTGGAATCCAACTAACACTAAGCATAGTAAGTGGGGAGATCCAACTGGGTTTCACCTTGGTGCTGTTGGTAATTTTGAAATTGATAGCATTGGTCATGGTATGGTTGATTTTTCAACTGATCTTTGGTGTCTAGGCTGTGGAAAAGAAACTGACCTATTGGATCAAGCTGTTATAATTCATAATGGCCAAGATGATTATGTGTCTCAACCCTCTGGTGCCTCTGGTATGAGAATTGGATGTATTGAGATTAATACTAGCGAATAAAATTAATTAATAATATTCTCCAGATCTATTGTTATTTTATCAATTGAGCTATTAGTAATATTTTTATTTAGTGGCTTCATTATTTCAATTGAGAATTTTTTATCTCTATTTATAACTTTCAGACCTTTCTTCTGAAAAACACTATTAAATCCAGAAATTTTTACTGGAACTACTAGGGGTTTGTTATCCTTAATAATATATGCAGATCCTTTTCTGACTGGCTTTGTATTATCAGTTGTTCCTTTTGGAAAAGTTATTACCCAGCCATCTTTTAATGCTAATTTTATTTTGCTAGGATCTTCTGTTCTAATATTTCTAGATACAGATTCTCCTGAATCTCTCCAACTTCTCTTTATCAAAATTGCTCCAGCATATGTCAATAGTTTTGTAATTAAGGACTTTTTCATAGTTTCTAAAGATGCAATGAAATAAAGGTTTGTCTTTGGACTAATAAGGTATTTAGGTCTTCTAACAGTATCTATACGTCCTTTAACAGTAGAATTAAAAACATGAAGCATAGCTATTACATCATAAAAATATGTTTGATGATTACTTACAAAAAGCACATTAGATTCAGGGAGATTAATTAAATTATTTGAACCTTTAATTTCAAACTTATTACTACTAAATATTCTATGTGTTAAAAGACCTACGATTCCAATAATCAATCTTTTAAAAATGATTGACTGACCAAAAATATTTTTTTTCAAAACATTTATCAATATCCAAATATATAAACATATGTTATAATAGTATTTAACATTTCTTTAATTTTAAATAATAAAATTTTATGTATTTTTGAGAAAATATAAATTTAACTTATAATGACAATTACGCAACTTAAATACACACTTTCTGTAGCAGAATATGGAAATTTTACTACTGCATCTGAAAAGTGCTATGTAACCCAACCAACACTTAGTATGCAAGTTCAAAAACTTGAGGAAGAACTAGGAGTTACTATTTTCAACAGATCAACAAAGCCACTACAGGTAACTGAAGTAGGTCAAAAAGTTCTAAATCAAGCTAAGAAGATTATTGAGGAATCAACTAGAATGAATGATGTAATTTCTGAGGAAAAAGGAATTATTGGTGGAACTTTAAAAGTGGGTATTATTCCAACAGTTTCATCAACTTTATTACCGTTATTCTTAAATATTTTTACAAAAAA
The DNA here is from genome assembly GCA_905380995.1 of uncultured Flavobacteriaceae bacterium. Lineage (GTDB taxonomy): Bacteria > Bacteroidota > Bacteroidia > Flavobacteriales > Flavobacteriaceae > Marisimplicoccus. The sequence goes on along the minus strand of CAJPUS010000066.1, from coordinate 45,810 downwards.
ACATAAAAATGTTGAATTGAAAATAGAAGAATTCAATACTGAAACAATTGTAAAGAAACTTGAAGATAATTCTATAGATTGTGCAATAGCTGCAACACCATTAACAAATAGTAGTATAATTGAAAGACCTTTGTACTACGAACCATTTGTTGCATATGTTCCCAAACACCATGGATTATCTGGAAATAAGTATTTAGATGTTGATGACCTCACTAATGGTGACTTGTTAATACTTCAAGATGGGCATTGTTTTAGAAACCAGGTACTTAATTTATGTACTTTAGAAGATGTAAATAAACAATATGAACTCAAAAGTGGAAGCTTTGAAACATTAATTAACCTATCGAACAATGGCCCATGGATGACGATTATCCCTTACTTACACTCTAATAATTTATCAGCTTCTAATATTGAAAACATTATACCTTTTCATGATCCTGCACCTGCAAGAGAAATTAGCATGATATATTCAAAGAGTCAATTAAAACTTCCTGTAATTAATGCACTTGTTTCAAATATATCATCTGTTATAAGAGGTCAAATAAAATATAACGATATTAAAATCATGTCTCCAATGTCTGCATAACTAAATTTAATTTTTGGCAAAAGTTGAATTAAGCTTATATTTGCATCTCAATTTCGGGGTGTAGCGTAGCCCGGTTATCGCGCCGCGTTTGGGACGCGGAGGTCGCAGGTTCGAATCCTGCCACCCCGACATAATTATAAAACAATTAATTGAAATCTATTAATATTTTTTAATTTGGTTAACATTGTACCTCATTTAGACTAGAAAAAACTTAGATATTATAAAAATCCTTTTTATACTTAGGTAATTTAGTTTTTTAGGAAAGATCATGTGAGTAAAAACACATTCAACCCAAACAAAAAAAGGCTTTCGATTAAAGCCTTTTTTTTTGGTATCATATTTTTATTAGAGAGAAACTTCTACACCCCTATATGAACCTTTCTTTTTAACAGAATTATTTTTCTTAGTTAAACTTTCATTAAACTTAACTCCCCTATAAATTCCATTAGAAAGTTTTGAATCAGAAGATGAAATATCATTTTGATTATATTTAACACCTCTGTAAGTAAAATTTGATTTATTAGATTTCATAAATTTCAGATTTATATTAAACATATTGTAACGATTTTTCCGGATGCGTTCTCTCCACCCGCGACTATATTTTTAATCCCAGTCCACACGGGAAATTGTTTAAATTTAATAAAAATTTTGCTAATTTGATAAAAAAAAGGTATAATATTTAATAATATAGTAATTTAATATATCTATAAATTAAAATTTTTGAATAATATGTAAAATATTATTTAACTAATTATAATAAACTTAAAATGTAAATTACTACGTTAGTAGAGCGATTTTATCGATTTCATTTTTTAAAACAGCTTTTTTATTATAAATTTTTAACTTTATTAATAACATTTACATAAAAAAATGAAAAAAATACTGATACTTTTAACAACATTTAGCCTAACATCCTGTAACCTTAACGAAAGTTTTAAAGGTTTCATTCAAGATGATGATGAAAAATCTGAGATTATTGTTAACCTTGCTGATTCATATTTAGCAGGTAACTTTGATATGGCAAGAGATTATTTTACTCCCGATGGTAAACATTACTTTAATAATTTAGAATTTGACGTTGATGGAATTATTGACGGTTATAACTCTCATTCGTTGATTTTTAAAGATATTAAACATAATGACAGAGAAGTTTACACTGCAACATTTACTGATGGAACTGTAGAGACATTCCATGATTTTGATTGGTCTGCTACATCAATTTTAACAGGTAAAGAATATAGTTATCCATGTCACTGTAGATGGGTGTGGGAAGACGACAAAATTGTAAGCACTACATGCTATGTTGATCCTGCTGCTATCATTGAAGAAGCAACAATTTATGCTGAAAGTCTTAATTAAAGTTATATAAAGATTAAAATCAAACAGGCTATAATTTTTTTAGCCTTTTATTTTATTAACTAGGTCAAGATCAAACTTATTTTTTTAACGGGATGTGGCGCAGGTCGGTAGCGCACACGCATGGGGTGCGTGGGGTCGCAGGTTCAAATCCTGTCATCCCGACTTCATATGTTTATTGTATATTTATTTTATGGAAATCAACAAGAAACTTATATCAAAGAAGAAACCTTTCTTTCGTATATCAAAAAAATTAAAAGATTTTTTGAAAACTCATGATAGATGGATGGATGATGTTATTTCTTATGATGATTTATTAAGATTTTCTGACTCCATTAATTTATTTGATAAAAAAGATAAAGACACTCTTTGGATAAGACTTATTTTTAATGAAAATGAGAGACAAGAAATTGACAATAATTTAAAAATAATTTATACATTATTACATTCAGATGGTAACCCATCCTCAATTCCGTATCTTACAATAGACTCTGTAGATTATTGCACATTTGGAAACTCTAAACCGTTTAGAGTGAAAATTAGAAATATTGTAAATGATAATTTTACATATTTCTATGTTAAAAAAACCGATGCATCAAGAGTGTATGGTATTGAATTTGAACATATGCTTTCTCCAAGAAATCTCAATTTTCTAGTTAACCATTCCTCCCTTATAGAAGAACACATCGCAGGTATTCCAGGAGATATTTTTATTAAAGATTATTTACCTAAATGCTCGGAAATACAAAAAGCTCAAATTGCAAAGGAATATGTTAAATTTAATGAAAGATGTATGATCAGATTGCTTGGTGACATGAGATCTTATAACTATGTTGTAATCCCAATTCATGATTTTGATCAAGTTATTTATAAAATTCGTGCCATTGATTTTGATCAACAATCCTATGAAGGTAAATTTTCTGTATATAGACCACAGTTTTTTAAAGAGAATCAACCAATGATGGATTTAGTAAGAGAAAAACTAAAGACAGACTCAATAACTCAGTATAAAATTGAAGAAAGATCAACAATTTCTAGAAGGCTAATTATATCTGATGAAAGAATGAAATTATTAATTGGCATAATGAAAGATGATACTGTGAGCATAAAAGATAATGTTGTTAATTTAAAAAAAGAGATATTTAAATTTACTAACGAGAACTCATTTTTAGAATGTAAATCCATGGGAGATTTGATGGAAAAAACATTAAAATATTTAAAAAGAAACTATCAAAATGTCAGTTTAATTGACTTGATTTAAAAAAAACTTTAATGAGTGATTAAATTATTTTAAATTCGAATTAATTATGAAAAATCTACAAATTTATTTAGTAACAATGTTCATGTACACAAATTTTTCGTGTGCTCAATCTGAAAATCCACCCTTAATTGAATTAGGTGATGAATCTAAAATATATCTTGAAAAGATAGTTGACGGTATTGACATTCCTTGGGGTATATCATTCATTAATGAAAATGAAATTCTAGTTACTGATAAAAAAGGGATAATGTATCATGTGAGTGACAACAAAAAAACCCCTATCAAAGGTGTTCCTGAGGTTGTTTTTAATAAACAAGGCGGTTTACTCGATATTGAAGTTGATAAAAATTTTGAAATTAATAAAAGAATATTTTTCACAACAAGTAATAGCTCATCAAATTCAGTAAAATCGAATACTGCATTATATAGTGCTAATTATGAAGATTTTGAAATCAAAAATATTAAATTGTTATATAAGGCAAGTCCTGATACGAATCTTTCAAGACATTATGGTGGTAAAATACTTTTGGATGAAAAATATGTGTATTTTACAGTTGGAGATAGAGGTGGAAGAGATATATATCCTCAGGATCTTACAAAAGATGGTGGTAAATTATATAGACTACATCTTGATGGAACAGTACCAGAGGATAATCCATTTTACAATATAAAAAATGCAAAAAAAGCTGTATGGAGTTATGGACATAGGAATCCTCAAGGGATTATATTTGGAAATGAACCTGGAGAAATAATTATACATGAACATGGTCCAAGAGGTGGAGATGAAATAAATGTTATTAGTGAAAAAGATAACATGAGAGATGATCTGATTTTATCGAGAAATTATGGTTGGCCAATTGTCTCATATGGTATTAATTATAATGGAACAACTTTTACAGACCTTACATCATTAGAGGGTACAGAATCACCGTTATATTTTTGGACTCCATCTATTGCTCCATCTGGCATGACTATGCTTACCTCAGACATATATGATAGTTGGCGAGGAGATATTTTTGTTGGATCTCTTAGATATCGTTATTTAGAGAGAATTCAATTTGTAAAAGGCTATGTATATAAAAGAGAAAAACTATTAGATAAATTTGGAAGAGTAAGAGAAGTTGTTCAAGGACCAGATGGATATCTATATGTTGGAATTGAAGATAAAGGTATTTTTAAAATTGTTCCTTCTAACTTGTAAAAAATGATACTTTAAACTAATGAACAACATTTTTTTAAAACTAAAAGTTTTAATAAAAAAATCTTTTTTTAAATATTTAATTGTCTCTGTTGCTTTTTTAGTCTGGATGACTTTTTTAGATACTAACTCATTATTAATTCATGCAGAATTAAATAGAGAAATAAAAAAACTTAAAAACAAAAGAGATGCTCTGACGGAAGAGATTGTCAAGGACAAATCACTTATAAATAAACTCGATAATATAGATAGTCTTGAACATTATGGTAGAGAAAAATATAACTTGAAAAAAGAAAACGAAGATATATTTATTATTGAGTTTCAATCGAAAAACAAATAAATGATGGGTAAAATAATTTCAATTGCTAATCAAAAAGGTGGCGTTGGGAAGACAACAACTACAGTTAATCTCTCAGCTGCGTTAGGTGTTTTGGAAAAAAAAGTATTACTTATAGATGCTGACCCTCAAGCTAATGCTTCATCTGGATTAGGTTTTGATCCTAACAAAAAAGATCTATCTCTATATCAAGTTTTGTATGGAGCAAAAAATATTTCTGAGGTTATTAAAAAGAGTGAATCACCTAATCTTGATATAATACAGTCTAGTATCGATCTTGTTGGTATTGAAATAGAACTAGTTGATCAAGATGCCAGGGAGCATAGACTTAAGGAAAAAATCATTGAAATAAAAGATAATTATGATTACATAATTATAGATTGTGCACCATCACTTGGTCTTATTACTCTTAATGCACTTACAAGCTCTGACTCAGTATTAATTCCTATTCAGTGCGAATATTTTGCTCTAGAGGGACTTGGTAAATTATTAAATACAATTAAAAGTATTCAAAAGGTACATAATGAAGACTTAGAAATTGAAGGAATACTACTCACAATGTTTGACACAAGACTGAGACTCTCAAACCAAGTTGTTGAGGAGGTTAGAAAACATTTTGGAGAAATTGTATTCGATACTATTATTCAAAGAAACATTAAATTAGGTGAAGCTCCTGGATTTGGAAAAGATATTATTACTTATGATGTCACATCAAAAGGAACAAAAAATTATCTTTCTTTAGCCGACGAAATTTTAAATAAAAATTAATGTCTGAAAAAAAAGAAAAAAAAGTACTTGGAAGAGGTCTTGATGCACTACTAGGTGATTCTAATGTTAGTGATATATCAAATAATAGAAAAAAAAATATAAATAGCTTACAATTATCATTAGATAAGATTCAAGTTAATCCAAATCAACCAAGAACTAATTTTGATACTAATGAAATTGAGAATCTTGTTATTTCAATTAAAGAAATTGGAATAATACAGCCAATTACAGTCAGAAGAATCAATGATAATAAGTATGAAATTATTTCTGGAGAAAGGAGATTTCGTGCTTCAAAAATAGCTAATTTAAAATCAATTCCTTGCTATATAAAACCTATAGACAATGAAACTGATTTGTTAAAAATGTCATTAGTAGAAAATATTCAGAGAGTTGATCTTGATCCAATAGAAATTGCACTAACATACGAAAGACTGATTAGTGAGTACGATTTAAATGCTGTTAGTATATCAAGGCTTGTAGGTAAAGATAGGTCAACAATAACAAATTATATACGACTTCTAAAACTTGATCCAATTATTCAATCAGGAATAAGAGATGGTTTTTTAAGTATGGCTCACGGCAGAGCTCTTATAAATATTTATGATAAAAAATTACAAATTGAAATATATAAACAAATAATATCATTAAAATTATCTGTAAGACAAACTGAAAATATTGTAAGAAGAAATAGTTTAATTAAATCAAATAATTCAATAACAGATGTATCAAAAATTTACATTGATGCTACGAACAAATTTGAGAAGATTTTTAATTCAAAAGTAATCCTAAAAGAAAATACTAAAGGCAAAGTTACTCTATCTACCAGTTTTGAAAGTATTAATGTTTTGTACTCAATTTTAAAAAAAATATCAAATTGAGAAAATTAATTTATTTGCTAATCTATTTTTATTCTCTAAATTTAAGTGCTCAAAATGTAACGGATTCAACTTTTATTAGTCCAAAAAAATTAAAATTAATTAATGACCCACTTACTCCCTCAAAAGCTGCTTTTTACTCAGCTGTAATTCCTGGCCTAGGTCAAATATATACTAGAAGATATTGGATGATTCCTATAATTTATGGAGGTTTGGGTGCTTCTGCATATTACTATAATTACAATAACAAAGAGATGAAAAAATATAGAACTGCATATAAAAGAAGACTTGCTGGATATTTTGATGACGAGTATACCGAAATAATCCCTGAAAATGAGAAATTACTTGAAGGAATGAAGTTTCATAGAAGGTATAAAGACTTCTCATTTATGTTTCTAGTTGGTACCTATGTATTAAACATCATTGACGCAAATGTAGGAGCACATTTAATTCAATTTAATGTTAATGAGGATCTTTCATTTGAGCCATATATTGAAAATAATTATTTTGATTTTTCTCAAAGTGCAGGAATTAAATTTAAAATTGATTTAGATTAATATGAACATGACTGAATGGATACTCTTTTTTCTATCTTACAACCTGGTAATATATGGTGGTTCTCAAAAACTTTTTAAACTAGCAAGAATTCCTGGCTGGAAGTCTATAGTTCCTATTTATAATATTATAAAACATCTTGAGATAATAAATAGACCTAAATGGTGGATTATTTTAGTATTTATACCAGTAATAAATCTTTTAATGATTCCAGTTATTTGGATAGAGTTTGTTAAAAGATTTAATCACAATTCAAAACTTGATAGAGTTTTAACCATATTAACTTTGGGGCTTTATGTCTATTATATTAGTTACATAAGTAAAAAAACAAAATATTTGGATGACATCTCATTCTCAAATTTTGAGAAATCTGTTGGATCACTTGTATTTGCTGTCGTAATTGCAACTATTGTTCATAATTATTTTCTTCAACCATTTGTAATACCAACCGGTTCACTTGAAAAAACATTGAGAGTTGGTGACTTTCTATTAGTTAGCAAGTTTCATTATGGAGCAAGAATACCATCAACTGTTATTTCTTTTCCTATGGTTCACGATACTATACCAATATTGAAAACCAGATCTTATCTGAAAAGTCCTCAGCTTCCATATATCAGAATACCGGGGTTTCAAGAAATAAAAAATAATGATATTGTAGTATTTAATTGGCCAGCAGATACAGTTAGAAAGTTTTTTGTAAAAGAAAAAGGGGTAATCAAACCAAGAGATAAAAAGTCTAATTATGTTAAAAGAGCAATTGGTGTTCCAGGAGACTCTTTAGAAATTAAAGATGGAGTGGTATATTTAAATGGAGAGGAAAATAAATTACCCGAAAGGGCTCAACCATTATATAAATTTAAAATTAACTCAAAAGGAGGAATTTCTTCAAACAAGCTCAAAAATCTTAAAATTGATGGATTTATTAGAAAATTTGTAATTAGAAATTTATCTCAGGAATCATTTAATATTTTAAACGATAATATTTTGAGTATTTCGAATACTAATGAAAATGAATATCTTATTTATACTAATGATGAGGGAATACCAATTAACAAAGTAAGAGAGCTAAGCCTAGATATCAGAGAAATAATAGATAATGAAAAAGAATTAAGCCTGACTTTTGATGATGCAAACAAAATTAGAAATTCTAACGAATTTGATACTATATTTAGATTAGTGGATAAATTAAACGTTAACAATTCAATATTCTTTCCTGGTAATAGAAGATTTAATTGGAATAATGATCAATTAGGTCCAATATATATTCCTAAGGCTGGTGATAAAATTAAGTTGAATATTGGAAATTTACCCATTTATAAGAAAGTAATTAAAGATTACGAGAATAATAAAATTTATATAAATGATAATAAAATTTATATAAATGATAAAATATCAAATGAATACATTTTTAAACAAGATTATTATTGGATGATGGGAGATAATCGTTATAACTCTGAAGATTCGAGAGTATGGGGCTTTGTCCCTTTTGATCATGTATTAGGCAAACCTGTTTTTATTTGGATGAGTATTGATGGCCTTTTTAACGGATTAAGTAATTGGAAATTTAGATGGGATAGAGTTTTCACGACAATTGGCCTTGATGGTGAATCAAAATCATATCTTCCACATTTTTTATTTATCATAGTTGCCTGGCAAGTCTTTGTCATTATTAAAAGAAGTAGAAAAAAAGTTTAATTTTTATTGGAATTTTTAAAGAGAAACTCCTTTTCTTTTTTTGATAAGCTTTCATATCCAGATCTACTTATTTTATCAAGTATTTTATCAATTTCATTTTGATTATCAATTTTATGGTTAGATTTCATTTTAAATTTATTTAAGCTGTTCAATAAAATATTTAGAGCTGAATTTGTCTTATTGAAATTTTTTGCATAGTAAAATCCATATATAGCTCCTCCCAAATGTGCTATATTGCCACCTGCGTTATTAAATGGAATCTGTATTAGACTTAAAATAACATAAAACAACCCCAGGTTCCTTAACTTAACATTAAAAAAAATAAGATTAATACTTGTATTTGGATAGTATGAGCATACAAATATAAGAAGTGAATAGACAGCCGCTGATGAACCAATTAAAGGAGAAAAAGAATTTTCAAAAGCTGGAAAAATATTATAACTAAAAATAAATAATAAGCCACCAGAAACAGCGCCATAAAAGTATATTTCAAGAAACTTTTTATTATTTAAAAATGATAGGAAATAATCTGATACTAAATATAAAATTAACATATTCCAAAAAATATGGAAGAAATCTAAATGAAAGAATGAATAACTTATAATAGTCCAAGGACTCATTATAATTTGGTCAAAATTTGGATGAAGATCAAAATATTTAATAACATTAATTTGTTTTAAATTAAATAAGAATAAGAAGGTGTTAGATACAAGGGGAAGTAAAAAAATTATAATATTTATTATAATAATTTTCTTAAAAGTGGGCTGATTAATAAAGTATTTATAACCTAATTCCATCTTTTATTATTAAACTGATTTTTTTTCCAATACCACATCATAACAAATCCTGTAATTGCACCACCTATGTGAGCAAAGTGAGCGATGGGTCCTACCGAGTATGATGTAAAACCAAAAAATAAATCAAATAAAATTAAAAGAGGTACTAACAATTTTGCTTTTACAGGAATTGGAGGAAATAATAGCATAAGTTGTACATTAGGGAAAAGCATTGCGAATCCTACTAAAATTCCATATAATGCACCAGATGCTCCAACCATTACTGCTTTAAATGATTGGATACTTGAATATAGTTTTTCCTCACCAATAGATTGAATTATTGAGGTATTTAGTCTGCCAGTTTCATAAAAAGCATTTATATCGAATTCATCAAGACCATTATCTAACAAAATTTGAGTGACTGAAATTACATTATAGTGGTATACTATCGTTTGAATTAGAACAGCCCCTAAACCAGCAGATAAATAATAAAATATAAATTTCTGCTTACCCCACATTTGTTCTAAAGGAGTACCAAACATCCATAGACCAAACATATTAAAGAGTATATGAGTAGTATCTCCATGCATAAACATATGAGTTATTGGCTGCCAAAGAATAAAGTCAGGATTTTTTGGATAGTGCATAGCAAATAAGTCATACATAAAATCACCAAAGACTATGGAGGCAATAAAAAATATTACATTGATTATAATTAAATGTTTTACAATTTCACTAACTCTGTTCATTAAAATATATTTTCAATATCGTTTTTACTTAATGTAATAAATATTTGTTTATTGTCGGGAGACAAATTAGGTTCTTTACAAGAGAAGAGTTGGTTTACTAAAAACTCTTGTTCAGATAAGTTTAATTTATGACCGGTTTTAATTGAAAAGCTTTTTGAAAGTGCTTTTGCAAAAAAATCAGAATTGCTAAGACTTTTTTTACTATCAAAATCACTTTCAGAATTTAAAAAATTATCAATTATTTCTTCAATTGAATCATTTTTAAATTGATCTGGTACAGAAGATATTTTTAATAAAGTTTTTTCTAATTCATATATGAATCCCAGAGATTTAAATTCTGAATCAATCATATTAAACATTGACAATTGTCTTTTTGTCAAATCTATCTCAACTGGAAAAACTAATTTTTGAGAATTAGATTTTTGAAATATAGATTTTAAAAAGCTCTCATATAAAATTCTTTGATGAGCTAAATTTTGATTAATTATAATTAAAGATGAGGTAGTTGCACTTACAATAAACTTATTAAATATTTGAAAAATTTTAATGAAATCTTTACTTGCAAACTCTTGATCTGATTCAATCTTATCTTTAGATTTCTTAAAAAATAAATTTTCAAACTCTAAGTCATTTGCAATATGAAAAGGATTAAATTCAGAATTAACCTCTATGCTAGGAACTTTTGAAATAGACTTAACATTATTGTATGAAACATCCATAGATGGGTCTTTTTCAAAATCTAAAACAGGGATTACTTGATATATTCCAAGACAATGCTTAACTGCTGAATTAATAATAGAGTATAAATGTTGATCATCATCAAATTTTACTTCAGTTTTATTAGGATGTACATTAACATCAATTTTATTAGGGTTAATGTCAATGAACAAGAAATAACCAGGGTAATATCCATCTCTTATAAGTCCTTCATAAGAAGAGAAAATAGAATGATTGATAAATTGACTTTTAACAGACCTATTGTTAACAAAGATAAATTGATTTGATCTAGATTTTTTTGCAAATGCAGGTTTAAGTATAAATCCATTTAAATTTGCTATTTGAGTATTTTCATTAACAGGAACTAAGTTTTCGCGAATCTTTTCTCCAAAAATTGATATAATTCTTTTCTTCAGTGACTCTTTTTTTAAATAAAAGATTTCTTCATCATTATTAATAAATGTGAACTCTATTTTATTATGAGATAACGCTATGTTATTAAACACATTAATAATATGCTTTAATTCAACAAAGTCAGACTTTAAAAAATTTCTTCGTGCTGGGATGTTATAAAAAAGATTTTGAACTTTCATAGAAGTACCTTTATTTCCAATTATTTCTTTTTCAGAAATAATTTTACCACCATTAATTTCAATAAAATAACCATCATTTTCATTTATTTTTGAAGAAGACATTTCGATCATTGAAACGGATGCTATAGCAGCTAAAGCTTCACCTCTGAATCCCATTGAATTAATAGAGAATATATCGTCGATTTTATTGATTTTTGAGGTAGCATGCTTAACAAAGGATTTATGCATATCATTTCTTGACATACCTTGACCATCATCAATAACTTGAATTAAATTTTTACCAGCATTTTTTATAACGATTTTAATTTTTGATGAGTTTGCATCAATAGAATTCTCCAAAAGTTCTTTAAGAACAGATGATGGTCTTTGAACTACTTCACCTGCAGCAATTTTATTAGAAACTTCAGTTGGTAAAATTTTAATTATATCAGGCATTAATCAACTTGGAAAATTGTTAGGTCAAAATCAATGATATATAAAAATACCAAAATTAAAAAAACAATTACTAGGATTAACGTCATATTAACTCCTCTATTTTTTCTATTTCGCATTTTATGCCTTTCATCTTTCCACTTTTGCCCAATGTCAGTTGAATTATGTGTATCTCTATATTTAGAAAATTTTGATCCAAAGCTAGTTGACATATTTTCCTTGCCTTTAAAATATCTAGGTGTATAATTGAATCTTCTGTGTTTATTTAATTTAAACAAATAGCTACTTATTTTGAGTTAATTAAAATCATTTTTAGAGCAGCTTCTGCTGAGTCTTCACCTTTATTTCCAAACTTTCCCCCACTCCTATTAATAGATTGTTGAATATTATTGTCGGTTGTTACGCAAAGAATTATTGGAATATCAGACAAAATATTTAAATCTTTAATTCCGTTAATTACAGCATAAGAAATAAAATTAAAATGTTTTGTTTCGCCTTTTATAATACAACCAATCGATATTATTGCGTCATAGTCTTTATTAATCAAGGTTTTTGTTCCAAAAATTAGTTCAAAACTTCCTGGAACACTAATTTCATGTATATTTTTCTCTAATAATCCATATCTCATTAGTTTTTTCTTAGCACCAATAAATAGATTTCCAGTAATTTCATTATGCCATTCAGATACCACACATCCAATTTTAATTTTCTCTGGATTTTCAATTTTTAAAGATCTAATTAGATTATTACTTGTTAATTTAGCGGACATTTTAATTATTTAAATTTTCTATTCTTCCTAATTGAACTTCTACTAATCTAGATTCATATGATTCAGGAAACTCCTCTTTAATTCTATTTAAAAATTTAATTGATGATTTATATTCTCCAATTTCTGATCCTATAAGAGCAGCTTTAAATAAGTATTTTGGAGTTGTGTAAATATTTTCATTTTGTTTAAATGCCCTTTGATAATAATCAAAAGCTTCGTTGGGTTGGTTAAGTTCTGAAAAACAATCACCAATTGTGCCAAGTGAAATTGATTGAAGAAGAATATCATTTGATTTAAATTTTTCTAAAAATAATATAGCATTATCATATTGTTTTAAATTTAAGTAGGACATGCCAATTGAGTAGTTAGCAAGATTTGCAGCCTTAGTTCCGGGGTACTCATTAACAATATCTAAGAATCCATATTTACCCTCTCCACCGTTTAATGCAAGTTTAAATAATGAATCCGATTTATTTGAAACTAAAGCAAGTTCAAAAAAATATTGGGCTTTATTAAGCTCACTAACAGCCTCCTTTTCTTTTGGATCACTTATAAATCTCTCATAACCTAAATATGAAAGAACAGAAATTGATACTGCAGCTATAACAATAAATATTTTATATTGGTTTTTTAGTATCCATTTTTCGGATTTATTTGCTGTAGAATCTAGTGAATCAAATACCTCAGCTGTCTGGCTTTTATTTACATTATTATCATTGTTTAATTTGCTCTTTTTATACCCTCTTCTATTAAATGTTGCCATAATAATTTTTTGAATCCCAAAATTAATGTTTTATTTTGAATACTTATTATGTTTTTACACTCTCTGAAAATTGATAACTATAAAAACCTTGAAAGATTCAAGTTAACATTTGATAAAAAGATAAATTGTTTTATTGGAAAAAATGGAATTGGAAAAACAAATATTGTTGATTCAATATACCATCTCGCTTTTACAAAAAGTTATTTCAATCCATCTACTTCACAGAATGTAATGTCTGGATCAGACTATTTTTCTGTAATTGGTGAATTTAATATTAACAAAAGAAATGAAAGTATTCACTGCTATTACAGGATTGGAGAAAAAAAAGTTATAAAAAGAAATGGTAAGATTTATAAAAGAATCTCCGATCATATTGGTTTAATTAATTTAATTATAATTTCGCCACATGATAGGAATTTAATTACTGAAGGGAGTGAAATGAGAAGAAAGTTTATTGATTCCGTTATAGGTCAGGTTGATAAAGTTTACCTTCAAAGAGTAATTGATTACAATAAAGTGATAACTCAAAGAAATTCACTATTAAAGTATTTTTTTATTAACAGAAAGTTTGATAGTGATACAGTTGATTCATATGATCAACAGCTTATCTCAATAGGAACTCCAATTTTTAAAGAGAGGTCTAGGTTTATGACTTCATTTATTCCAATTTTTAAAAAGTATTACTATGAAATAAGCTCTGGAAATGAATCTGTTGATATAAATTTTAAGAGTGATCTGAACTCAGGTAGTTTTTCTGAAATTCTCAATGATAGTCTTTCAAAAGATAGATTTTTACAATATACCTCTAAAGGTGTCCATAAAGATGACTTAATTTTTACAATTGATGGAAATAAAATAAAAAACTTTGGTAGTCAAGGTCAACAAAAGTCATTTCTAATTGCATTAAAGCTTGCACAATTTGATTATTATAAAACCAAATTAGGTAATTCTCCAATAGTACTTCTAGATGATATTTTTGATAAATTAGATCAAGAAAGAGTAAGACAAATAGTTGAAATTCTTGAAAATAAAGATTTCAGTCAAATATTTATAACAGATACTCATATTGAAAGAGTAAAAGACGCTTTATCTAAATCAAAAAATAAAGAGGAAATATTTGACCTTGACAATAATTAAAAGATTATGAGTAAGAGAGGCGAAACTAAAAATATTTCTAAAGTTATTGAGGATGTTTTTTCTCAAAAACATTTTAGAATTGGAATTGATAACATAAAAGTTCAAGAAGCATGGGTAAAAACAATGGGTAAAAACATTCAAAAGTATACATACAAGGTTGTTTACAAAAAAGGTATTCTTTACGTAAAACTTAAATCCTCAGTTCTAAAAGAAGAATTAACCTTTGAAAAAATGAAGGTTATTAATTTACTTAATAAAGAGCTTGGTAAAGAGTACATAAAGAATATTGTAATTAATTAAAGATCTCTTCATTATCAAAATGAAAGTTAATCTCAATTTCTGCATTTTCATCACTGTCTGATCCATGTACAGCGTTCTCTCCTTTTGATCTTGCAAATTTTTTCCTAATAGTACCATTCTTAGCCTCATTAGGATCTGTTGATCCAATTAGATTTCTATATGCCTCTACTGCATTTTTTTTTTCTAGAACGGCAGCAATTATAGGACCACGAGTAATAAAATTTATTAAGTCATTGAAAAAAGGCTTTTTCGAATGGATTGAGTAAAACTTTTCAGCTTCATCTTTAGACATTCTTTTATATTTCAGTGCAATAATTTTAAAACCTGAAGATTCAATCATATTTAGTATAGGAAGCATATTACCTTGCTCAATTGAGTCAGGTTTTAGCATTGTAAATGTTCTGTTTTGATTCATGCGGCAAATTTAACAATATCTATGGTTATTCAATATTTTAGGAATTACTTTATTTTAATTTTTAATATAATAGTATCTTAGCCGACTTATGGATATTCATTTACTTAAAAGTGTTACTAAATTATTTTCAAAAAAAAGAAAAATTATTTTAATTCCTCACAGTAGTCCAGATGCTGACGCCATTGGAAGCTGTCTAGCTCTATATCATTTTTTTAAATCAAATAATGAGGTGAATATAATTTCACCGAATGAATATACTGATATACTTAATTTTTTACCTGGATCAAGAAATATTTTAATTTATGAAAATGATAAGTTAATATGTGAAAATGTATTTAAAAAATCTGATGTTATTTTTACACTTGATTTTAACACACTTGGAAGGGCAAAAAATTTGTCAAGTTTAATATCAAATTCAAATGCCAAAACAATCATGATAGACCATCATGAAAATCCCGACAAATATGCTGATATAACTATTTCAAATTCAAAAATGAGTTCAACTTGTGAAATGGTTTACGATTTTATCTGTTTAATAAATAAAAGCAAAATTGATAATAAAATTGCAACATGTATTTATACTGGAATTGTCGCAGATACTGGTTCTTTTCGTTTTCCATCAACAACATCTAAGACACTAAAAGTAGGTTCTGAATTAATCAATTATGGAGTAAATGTTACTAAAATTTTCGAAAAACTCCACAATAATTTTCAATTTGACAGGTTAAAACTTTTAGGTTCAACAATAAATAATTTCAAAAAAATAGATGGGTTACCAGTTGTTTACACTTCAATAACGGATAATGATCAAAAAATCAATAATTTTAAAAAAGGTGATAGTGAGGGCTTTGTTAATTTTGGATTAAGTGTAACTGATATTTTATGTTCAGTTCTTTTTATTGAAAAAAAAGATGAGGGATTGATAAAAATTTCTTTTAGATCAAGAGGTGACTTTAAAGTTAATATATTTGCTTCTAAATATTTTAATGGAGGTGGACATAAATATGCATCTGGAGGAATTTCAAATTTAAGTCTAAAAGAAACTGAAAAAAAATTTATAAGTGATATTACTCAATACATAAATCAAAATTATGAATAAGAACATTATAATCTTTATCTCAATACTAACTCTAAACTCATGTAATATGAATAACTATTCTGATCTCTCTGATGGATTATATGCTGACCTTGAAACTTCAAAAGGAAATATAATTATTGAACTATACTATCAAAAAGTACCTACCACAGTATCAAATTTTGTTGCTTTGGCAGAAGGAAATCATCCTGTAGTTGATGATCAACACTCAGGAAGACCCTATTACGATGGATTAAAATTCCATAGAGTTATTGATAGATTTATGATTCAGGGAGGAGATCCAACAGGTACAGGATCTGGTGGACCTGGATATCAGTTTGATGATGAATTTAATGAAGAGCTTAAACATGATGGGCCTGGGATTTTATCGATGGCTAACTCTGGACCAGGAACTAATGGTAGTCAATTCTTCATTACACATGTTGAGACTCCTTGGCTTGATGGTAAACATTCAATTTTTGGTAAGGTGAATACCGGTCAAGAAGTAGTTGATAATGTTGAACAGGATGACATCATTAAAAAAGTTAAAATTATTAGAGTTGGAGAAGCCGCTAAAAGTTTTGATGCTTCTAAAAATTTTGAAAAATACATTTCAGAAAAAAGCGAAGCTGATATTTTAAGAGCAGAAGCTGAAAAGGAAAATATAGAGTTATTAACAAAAGGCATGGAAGAGACTGAAAGTGGTTTAAAATATAAAATTTCAAAAAAAGGTTCTGGACCTAATGCAAAAACAAATGATTTACTGTCTGTGCACTATTCACTTCAATTGATTGATGGTTCAGAAATTGACTCTTCATTTACACGTGGTGAACCAATTGAATTTACATGTGGTGTAGGGCAAGTTATAAAAGGATGGGATGAGGCAATGCAACTCTTGAATAAAGGTTCCAAAGCAAGATTAGTAATTCCGAGTGAACTTGGATATGGAGCAGTTGGAGCTGGGAATGGTGTAATACCTCCTAATGCAACTCTTATTTTTGATGTAGAACTAGTAGATATAAAATAATGAATATAAAGAGTATTTTTGCTCTCGCTTTAATACCTCAAATTCTATTAGTTAATTTCATTAAAAATAATCCATCGATAATTGATGATTATTATCCAGATTATCTATACAGTAATATTCTCAAGATTAATTCATTTATATATTCTAGAGTAAATATTCCGGTAGGTGAGATTTTATATTTAATTCTTATTATAATTCTTATTTATCTGGTTTACAAAGTTTTTTCATTTAAACTAAATGATTCGGTGAACCTTCTAGCATTCATTTCAATAGTCTACTTTATTTTTTATTCTTTTTGGGGATTAAATTATTTCAAAACATCCATTTCTTATGAATTAAATATTGAAAATGATTACGAATTTGAGGAGTTGGATAATACGTTGAATTTTATTATAACTAAGATAAACGAAGAAGTTCCATTACTTCAGGATTTTAATGAATTAGATTTTTTTGAAATAACTAGCACGACAAACTTAAATGTAAAAAAGTCTTTGGCACCTACTTATCTTCTTTTTCAAACAGTATCTGGACACTTTATTCCATTTACATCTGAATCAGTAATAAATTTTGATATTCCCAAAATTGATTTGCCAGTAGTTATCTTTCATGAATATGCTCATCAAATGGGATATGCAGATGAAGCTGAAGCCAGTTTTATTGGATTTATGAAAGCGGTTAAGAGTGATAATGCAAATGTCCGATATTCAGGCTATTTCAATGCACTTTTAAATCTTCTAAACGAAATTAATAAGAATCATAAAAAAGAATTAGAAGATTATACCTCAAAACTCAATAAGAGGGTTATATCTGACATAAATTATAACATAGAATTCTGGAGTAAATATTCAGATAATTATTTTGATAAAGTACAGAAATATATTTATGATTTATATTTAAAATCAAATAATCAAGAAGCTGGAATTATGACCTACAATAAAGTTTCCAATTTAATAATTGATTATTATAAAAGAGAAGAATTATCAGAATTTTTTAATTGATTTACTTTAATTGATTTACTATATTAGTATAGCATCCTTATTTTTAGGGTCAAATTAAAAAACTAATGAAATGAGAAGATTCTTATTTTTATTCTTTTTTCTATCATTTGGATTATATGGGCAAGATTACTTTATCGTCAATGATGGAATAAAAACAAAGGATTACCAGTACAACGTTTTCACAAATGCTAATATTTATTCTGATAAAAGGATTATTAATAAGGGTACCCTTGTTGAGAAGGATGGAAAAATAGTTGATTTAGGTTCAGATATTTCTATTCCAAAAAATAGTATAGTTTTTGATTTAGATGGAAAGTTCATTTATCCATCTTTTGTTGAAATTCATTCATCATTTGGAGTTAAGAAACCACAGAGAAAAAGCTCTGGAAGAAATTCACAATATGAGCCATCCAGGAGTGGCTTCTATTGGAATGATCATATTATGAGTGATTATAATAGTTTTGGAGATTATACCTATAATCAGAAAGAAGCAAAAGGGTTAAGAGATATTGGGTTTGGAGTTGTAACCTCTCATAGAAATGATGGTGTACACAGGGGTACAAGTTTTACAGTTGGCTTAATTGATAATCAAAATGAATCCTATAGAATTATTTCAAAAAAAACAGCAGAACATTACTCTTTTTCAAAAAGTTTAACTTCTAGTCAATCCTACCCGTCGTCAACTATGGGTGCAATTGCATTAATAAGACAATTACATTATGATTCAGATTGGTATTCTCAAGGCTCCTCTGAGACCAAAGATTTATCTCTTGAAGCATTAATTGAAAATAAAAAATTACCTAAGCTATTTGATGCTAATGATAAACTAAATGTTTATAGAGCAGCTAAACTATCAAATGAATTTGATCTTAACTTTGTTATTAAAGGATCTGGAAAGGAATATGAAAATGTAAGAGAATTAAAAAAATTTAATAACACCTTGATCATACCAGTGAATTTTCCAAAAGCATTTGATGTATCAAATACAAACTTAAATGAAAAGTTGACAATCAATCAACTTAGATACTGGAATCAAGCCCCAACAAATTTAGGTGTTTTAGAAAAAAATGGAATTAATTTTTCTATAACATCATCAGATCTTAAGAATAAAAAAGACTTTCTAAACAATATAAGAAGAGCTATTAAGAATGGACTATCTGAGAAGGCTGCTATTGATGCATTAACAATAATCCCTTCAAAATCTTTAAACTTAAGTGATAAAATTGGAAAATTAGATAAAGGTTTTCTAGCAAATTTTTTAATTACTTCAGGTCCAATTTTTGATGATAAAACTGAAATAAACGAAAATTGGGTAAAAGGTCAGAGACATATCGTTAAAAGTAATGACAATGTAAATATTGATGGTAATTATACCTTTAATATCAATGACAAAAAATATGAGGTTAAAATCTCAAATAGCTTGTTAAGACCCAAGGCTTTTATAAAGAGAGATTCTATTGATATCAAATCAAAAACTTCATTAGTCGATGATTGGCTAAGTATTTCTTTTTTTGACAGTATAGATGGGAAATTATCTTTTGCTCAAATTTCTTCTAAGATAAGTTCAACAGATAATTTAAGCGGTAGAGGTTTAGACTTTAATAATGAACCTTTCTTATTTAATATTCCAAAAAATGAAACAAAAAAACAAAATGAATCTAAAAAAACAAAGAAAGATAGTTTTGGTGAACCTTTTGTTTCAGATGTTACTTTCCCCAACATTGGATTTGGAGTTAGTTCAATTCCTGAAAGCAGATCAATTCATTTTAAAAATGCTACCCTTTGGACTAATGAAAATGAGGGTATAATTGAGAATACAGATATTATAATTGATAACGGAAAGATAATTGATATTGGTAAAAACCTCAAAACACCACCTAATTTCACAGTTATTGATGCGTCTGATAAACATATAACATCAGGAATAATTGATGAACATTCGCACATGGCTGCAACAAGCATAAATGAAGGTGGTCATAATTCTTCAGCAGAAGTATCAATAATGGATGTTATTGATCCAGATGATATAAGTATTTATAGAAATTTAGCTGGTGGAGTTACAACTGTTCAAATTCTTCATGGATCTGCTAATCCAATAGGAGGACAGTCTGCCATAATTAAATTAAAATGGGGTTCTGAAATAGACAATATGTTTTTTGAAGGGGCTGATCCTTTCATAAAATTTGCTTTAGGTGAAAATGTTAAACGGTCTAGGGGTGGTTTAAGATTTCCTGAAACAAGAATGGGTGTTGAACAGGTATTTATAGATCATTTTGACAGAGCAAAACATTATGGAGAAACTTGGAACCAATACAATTCTCTAAACAACAGGCAAAAAAGGTCAGTGAATAAACCCCGATATGATGAAGAGCTTGAAACACTATTGGAGGTTATTGATGGTAAAAGATTTATCTCTAGCCATTCATATGTTCAAAGTGAAATAAATATGTTAATGAAAGTTGCAGAGAAATTCGATTTTAGAATAAAAATTTTCACGCATATTTTAGAAGGTTATAAAGTTGCTGATAAAATGGCCAAGCACGGAGTTGGTGGATCAACTTTTTCTGACTGGTGGGGTTACAAGTTTGAGGTTAATGATGCAATACCTTACAATGCATCAATTATGCATAACGCTGGGGTTACAGTTGCACTAAACTCTGATAACTCTGAGCTTTCAAGGAGGTTAAATTTAGAAGCAGCTAAGGCATTTAAATATGGTGATATTTCAGAAGAGGAAGCCTGGAAGTTTGTTACGCTCAACCCAGCTAAACTTCTTAATCTTGATGATAGGGTTGGAAGTCTTAAAGTTGGTAAAGATGCTGATATTGTAGTGTGGAGTGGACATCCAATGTCTCTTTACACAAAAGCAGAGAAAACCTACATAGAAGGCGCATTATACTTTGACATAGATGAACATAAACTAAAGATCGATAAGATTAAAGATGAAAAATCTGAGCTTATTAAGCAGATGTTTGCGGAGAATACTCCTGGAGCAAATCTTAAATTTCCAAATCCATTACCTCAAATTGAGGTTGATTGCGACTACATTGAATTCTAAATTATGAAAAAAATTATACTGCTTAACATTTTATTTTTAAATTTAATTTATTCACAGCAAACACCTGCTCCAGATCAGGATAAATCAGTATTAATTTTTGGGGCAGTTGCTCACATTGGAAATGGTGAGACTATTAAAAATAGTATTATTGGTTTTAACAACGGGGTTATTGATTTAGTTGCTCCATCAGATGATAATATTCTTACAGAGAATATCAAAAAATATGATACAATTATAAATGCGACAAATTCTCATGTTTATCCTGGAATTATTGCTCTAAATACTAACCTTGGACTTGTAGAGGTTGATGCTGTTAGAGCTACCGTAGATGACGACGACATTGGAGCATATCTTCCAGAAATTAGGTCTATAGTTGCTTATAATGCTGAATCAAAAGCAGTAGAAAGTATGAGACCTAATGGAGTACTTCTTGCACAAGTTGCCCCCAATGGAGGTATTATTTCTGGTAAATCATCTGTAGTTCAGTTTGATGCATGGAATTGGGAAGATGCCGTAATAGAATATGATCAAGGAATCCATTTAAATTGGCCAAGTCCATATACGTATGGAAGATGGTGGCTTGGTGAAGATAGAGGTTTAAAAGCAAACAGTAATTACAATAAACAGATTAAAGACTTAAAAGATTTCTTTGAAAAATCAAGAGTAAATATGTCTATTGAAAACTCAATGAACCTTAAAAGTATTGCAATGAGTACAATATTTGAGGGTCTAACAACAGTTTACCTTTATGCTGACGATGAAAAAGAAATTGTAGATGGTGTTACATTTTTAAAAGGTTATGGAATTGATAAAATTGTAATTGTAGGTGCTACTGGGTCTAAGAATCAATTGAATTTTATCAAGAAAAATAATATTCCCGTTGTTGTAAAACAACCTTACAGATTTCCCCAGTCAACTGATTCAGATCCTATGGAAACTTTCGAAATTGCAAAAAAAATGTTAGATCAAGGCATACTAGTTAGTATTGATCCAACTGGAACTACTATGGCAAGAGTATCAGTTCGTAA
Organism: uncultured Flavobacteriaceae bacterium; assembly: GCA_905380995.1. GTDB lineage: Bacteria > Bacteroidota > Bacteroidia > Flavobacteriales > Flavobacteriaceae > Marisimplicoccus. The sequence continues at coordinate 23,342 of CAJPUS010000066.1, read as the reverse complement.
TTTACCTTTCTATGCCGGTAGTTTTTCAAGTTTTGGAATTGATAAAGAAATTGCTTTATCTCTAATTACTTTAAATCCCGCTAAAATCTTAGGAATTGATAAAGATTATGGAACCTTAGAGATTGGAAAAAGTGCTACTCTATTTATATCTAGCGGAGATGCACTAGACATTATTTCAAATGATGTTACTCATGCATTTATTTCAGGAAGAGGGATTAGTCTTGAAACTCATCAAACCAGATTATGGAGGAGATATTCAAATAAATATTCAAATTCTCAAAAATAATAACCCTTTCAATCCATAATTATTATTTGTAAATTTAAGTAAGTAAAATTTACAAGTGTTAATTGAAAATAAAATATTACCAAAGAATATATACGATCTCTATGAAGATTTAATAGATAGTAGCTATCAAAAAATATCTTCAAAGGAAAAAAAGGTCATTTATCAATCTCTTGTAATTGCATACAATGGTCATGATGGTCAAATTAGAAAATCTGGTGAACCCTATATCCATCATCCTATAGAAGTTGCAAAGATAGTTGCAAAAGATATTGGACTTAATTACATATCAATTGCTTCTGCTCTCCTTCATGATGTAGTTGAAGATACAGATGTTACTTTTAAAGATTTGAATGGAAGTGTTGGACATGAAATTTCAAAAATTGTCAATGGATTAACAAAAATATCAACTTTAAAAAAGAATGAAGACTATTCTATTCAAGCTGAAAATTACAGGAGGATGTTACTTACTCTTCACAGTGATATAAGAGTCATATTAATTAAAACTGCTGACAGATTACATAATATGAGGACAATTGACTTTCTGACTAAAGCTAAACAAGATCAAATGGCTTCTGAATCACTATACATATATGCTCCTTTAGCTCATCGAGTTGGCCTTTATAATATTAAAAATGAATTAGAAGACTTGAGCCTTAGAATTCTTGAGACAAGAAAATATAATCTAATAAAGAATAAAATTGATAAAGAATTTGTAAATCAAGAAAAATATGTAGAAGCTTTCAAAAGTCTTATTAACAACAGCCTTGATGATCAAAAGATTAAATACTCTATAATTGGAAGGAATAAGTCAATTTATTCCATTCATAATAAGATTCAGAAAAAGAATATATCTTTTGATGAAGTTTTTGACCGATTCGCAATAAGAATAATTTATAAATCAACACCAAAGAATGAAAAATTTATAGCTTGGAAAATATATTCAATAATTACAGATCATTTTACCTCCAATCCTACAAGACTTAGAGATTGGATTACACTTCCTAAAACAAATGGGTACGAAGCACTTCATATAACTGTTGTAGGTCCACAAAATAAATGGGTAGAAATACAGATAAGGTCAGAAAGAATGGATGAAATTGCCGAGAAAGGATACGCTGCCCATTATGGATATAAACATAGTGAATCTAAGAAAAATGAAGTTGATCTGTGGTTAAATAAACTTCAGGAAGTTTTAAATCATGATAATGATCATGCTGTTGATTTTGTTGAGGATTTTAAATTAAATTTTTATTCTAAAGAAATATATGTTTTTACTCCTAAAGGTGATTTGAAATCACTTAAAAGTGGATCTACTGCATTAGATTTTGCATTTCATGTTCATACAGGTATTGGTATTAAAACAAGAGGAGCTAGAGTTAATGGAAAACTAGTACCCCTAAGTCATACCCTAAAAAGCGGTGATCAGGTTGATATAATAACATCCAAAAATGTTAAGCCAAATATTAACTGGTTAAATTTTGTTGAAACATCTAGGGCAAAATCAAAAATTAAATCTTCCATTAATGAAGAAAAGAATAAAATCTCAATGGATGGAAAGGAAATACTTGAGAGAAAACTAAGGCAGTTAAAAATAAAGCTTGATGACAGAGTATCAGGCCAAATGATGAAGTTTTTTAAAATAAAAGCTAGTAATGATTTATATTATAAAATTGGAATTGGGTCTATTGATAATAAAAAAATTAAAAGCTTTGCAAGCGATTATAATAGTTACCTGGGATATTTTAAAAGGAGAATTGGATCCAATAATAGAGTTGACAAAAATTTAGAAATTGAAGATTTTATAAAGTTTGACAAGCTAGTATTTGGTAAAGAGAAAGAGATGTTAAAATATTCGATAGCTTCATGCTGTAATCCAATTCCAGGTGATAAAGTTTTTGGCTTTATATCAGTCAAAGATGGAATAAAAGTTCACAGACAGGATTGTCCAAATGCAATTTCACTAAGATCTAATTATGCCTACAGAATTATTACTGCTAAATGGATCAACTCTGAGAATCATGAGTTTAATGCTCAAATACAAATAACTGGGATAGATGATATTGGATTAATTAATAGTATCACTTCACTAATTTCGAATTCAATGAATGTTAATATGAATAAGATATCTTTTGAAACTAATGATGGGACATTCTCGGGGTTTGTAAGCGTAGAAGTAAAAAATAAAGTAATTTTGAATAAATTGTTAAAAAAACTTACTTCAATTGATGGAATTGAAAAAGTATCTAGAAAATAAATAAATGGCCTTAAAAAACACAAAAATTGATAAAGTAATAGATGTCTTTACAAAATTTTTAAATCATCATAATCACAGAAAAACCCCAGAAAGATTTAGTATCCTAAGTGAAATATATTCTACTGATGGTCACTTTGATATAGATTCATTATATGAGAAAATGAATAAAAAAAATTATAGAGTAAGTCGTGCAACTCTTTACAATACAATTGAGCTTCTTTTGGAATCAGGTCTAGTTAGAAAGCATCAATTTGGTGATTCCTTTTCCCAATACGAAAGAAGTTACTTTAATAATCAACACGATCACATAATAATTACTGATACGGGTGAAGTAAAAGAATTTTGTGATCCTAGGATTCAATCCATAAAAAAAGATATTGAAGAAATTTTTGACGTGAATATTGAGGATCATTCTCTATATTTATATGCTACAAGCAGAAAAAAAAAATAAATATTTATGTCATTAGATCTTCTGTTAGGCCTTCAATGGGGAGATGAGGGAAAAGGTAAAATTGTTGATGCAATTACACCAGATTATGATATTGTAGCAAGATTTCAAGGAGGGCCTAATGCTGGCCACACTATTGAGTTTAATGGACATAAACATGTACTACACACTATTCCATCTGGAATATTTAACAAAAATTCGAAAAACGTTATAGGAAATGGTGTTGTTATTGACCCTGCAATTTTTCTCACAGAAATTAATGGTCTAAAAAAATTTAATTTGGATATAAATAATAAATTATTAATTTCCAAAAAAGCTCATATAATTCTTCCAACGCATAAAATTATAGATGCCTCATCAGAAGCCTCAAAAGGAAAGAAAAAAATTGGCTCAACTCTAAAAGGAATAGGTCCAACCTACATGGATAAAACAGGTAGAAATGGAATTAGGGTTGGAGATATTGTTAATAATAACTGGGAAAAAAAATATCAAATTTTGAAGAAGAAACATCTTAAATTAATATCAAATTTTAAACAGACTACAAATTTAAATCTTGATTTGCTTGAAAAAGAATTTTTTAGAGGAATTAAATGTATTAAGTCTTTTAATTTAATTGAAAGCGAAAGTTATTTGAATAATTCTATTCTAAAGGGAAAAAAGATTTTGGCAGAAGGAGCTCAAGGATCTCTCTTGGATATAGATTTTGGCACCTACCCATATGTTACATCATCAAATACGACTTCAGCAGGTGCATGTTCTGGACTTGGTGTTCCTCCTAATAAAATTAAAAATATAAGAGGTGTTTTTAAGGCATATACTACAAGAGTAGGATCTGGTCCCTTCCCAACTGAATTATCTAATCAAATAGGTGAAAAAATCAGAGATGTTGGTCATGAATATGGTGCAACAACAGGTAGAGATAGAAGGTGTGGTTGGCTAGATTTGGTAGCCCTAAAATATTCAATTCAAATAAATGGAATAACTGAATTAAATATTATGAAATCTGATGTTTTGAGTTCAATTGGTAAAATCAGTGTATGTATATCATATAATATAGATGGTAAACAAATTGATTTTTTCCCTTATGATATTTCATCTAAAGCAATTACCCCTAATTACAAAGTTTTTGAAGGATGGAATGACGATATAACTCAGATTAAATATGAAAAAGATCTTCCAAAAGAACTTATTGAATATATTAACTTTATTGAATCATTTGTTGACGTCCCAATCAAACTGATATCTACTGGACCAGATAGAGATCAAACAATTTTTAGAAATAAATGAGTTTTTTTAAATATTTTTTAGTATTTGTAATGACCATAACTATAGTTAATAGTCAGGAGCAAAGAACTATTGAGATAATTCAGGCTGGTAAGTCAATTAGAGATTCTAAAGATTATCCAGGGGCAAATATTTTACAAAAAGATGATAATTTAAGGGTAATCTTATTTCATGAAGGTGCTAAGATAGAGTCAGACCTCTCATACTATTATTTTAATGAAAACTCATTTAAAGCTAATGGTAGTGTTAATTTTAATCAAGGTGACACATTATTACTGACATCTGATTTCCTAGAATATGATGGTAAGACAAAAAGAGCTTTTGCCTATGGAAATGTTTTTTTAACAAGACCTGATATGAAACTTGAAACGGATACGCTATACCTTGATAGAACAAAAAATATTGCTTTTTACAATTCCAATGGAAAAATTATTGATAACGAAAATATTCTCAGAAGCAGATCTGGGATATATTTTATGGGGCCTAAAAAATACATATTTAAATCAAATGTAACTATTGAAAACCCAGAATATGATTTAGTCTCTGAAGAACTTGAGTATTTTACTGAATCTAACTACACATATTTTAATGATAAAACTTTTATTAATGGAACTGATTATTCCATACTCTGCGAAAATGGATTTTATGATACATATAATCAGAAGGGTTTCTTTAAAGAAAATGCAGTGATTAATTATGATGGTAAAATAATAAATGGTGACAGCATTTTTTTTGAAAACGAAAAATCATATGCTTCAGCATCATATAATGTTAAAATTAATGATACCATTAATAACTCAATAATTACTGGTCATTATGGTGAAATTTTTAAGGATAAAGATTCTGCAATAATAACAAGAAATGCACTTGCCATCAATATAATTAAAAATGACTCTTTATACATTCACTCTGATACAATTACTATAACTGGCTCGGATGAGAATAAGATTTTAAAAGGATATTATGATGTTAGAATTTTAAAATCAGACGTAAGGGGCTTATCTGATTCAATTCACTTCAATCAACAGACTGGGCTAATTAAACTATTAAAAAAACCTAAAAATTCTAAATATTTAAAAAGTCTCACTGACGAAGAAAAAAATAAAATAAATCCAGTTATTTGGTTTGGAAAAAATCAAATTACAGGAGATAGAATATTCTTGAAGTCAAATACGCAATCTGAAGAACTCGACTCTCTCATTATAAGAGGAAATGTTTTTATGAGCCAAAAGGACTCATTAACTAGTGACAGGTTTAATCAGATAAAAGGAGAAAAACTTGATGGATTTTTTAATAATGGTTCATTGGAAAATGTATTTATTGTTAAAAACTCTACACTTTTATATTACATGTACTCCGATGATGGAGAATTTATAGGTATGAATAACACTCTTGCAAGTTCAATCTTAATTAATTTTCAAGAAAATGAAATTATTGAAGTTTCATTTTACAGAAATCCTGATGGTAATGTAATTTCTGAAAATAAAATAATATTGAACGAAATGAAACTTCCAGGTTTCATATGGAGAGAGGATGAGAGACCTAATAGTATTTATGACTTATTTAGTGAGACTGATAGAGAACTTGAGATTGTTCCTATTGAATAAAAATTATGTTAATTATTTTGTTGAAAATAATTTTCTCGAATAAAAATAGAAAGTTCTGAGTTGGCTAACTTTGACAAAAAATATTATTTGAGCCACCCAAACAATTCAATAATAAGATTTGAAGAAATGTTAAAGACAAATAATGTCTATTATTTTGATTCTACTGAATACATCTCTATTTCTCACCATTACATTGACCAAGCAAACTACTCACTTGCAGATAAATCAGTTAAAATGGGACTTCAACAACATCCAAATAACACTGATCTAATGTTATTAAGCTCAGAACTACATATATTTAATTCAAATTATGAAGACGCTTACGAAATATTAAATTATTTGCAGAAAGTAGATCCTGAAAATCGAGAAGTATACCTTCAAAAAGCAACTATTTACTCCAAAAATAATCATAGTGAAGAGGCTATCGCTATTTTAAAAAGAGCTCTTATATTCATAGATGATAAATTTGATATTTGGAATATGATCGCTATGGAGTTTCTTTTAATTGAGGATTTTAAATCTGCTATTCCGTTTTTTAAAAAATGTCTTGAATATGACAATGAAGACTTCCAATCCCTATACAACTTAATATTTTGTTATGAAAACCTTGGCTTGATTGATGAATCAATAAGTGAATTAAGTTCAATTCTTGAGAGTAGGCCCTATTCTAAAATCGCTTGGCACCAACTCGGAAAGATATACAACAAGCAACAAAAATACAAAGAGAGTATATCAGCATTTGATTTTGCAATTATATCTGATGATCAATTTGTCTCAGCTTACATAGAAAAAGCTAAAGTTTTAGAAAGATTAGGTAGAGTAAACGAAGCACTGGATAATTTTAGGTTATCAATTGAGCTCAGTGAACCTAATTCATATATATATTTTAGAATTGCTAAATGTTATAAAAAGTTAAATAATATTAGTTTTTTTCTGAATTACATCAAAAAATCTGTTAGGGAGGAGCCTAGTAATGAGAAACCATGGATTTTTTTAATTAAATATTATATAAAAAAGAAAAACTATAGACAATCTAGATACTTAGCTTATAAAGCATTTGAAAATAATAACAGCATAAAGATTTTAGAGTTAATTTCTGAAATAAATTATAAAATTAAGTCCTATGACGATGCAATTAAATTTTACAATCAAATTCTTGATTTTAAAGAAAATATTTCATGGAGAGTTTGGAAAGGATATATTGAATGTTTAATTGATGCTGAAAGGTGGCATGAACTTTTAAAAGTATCTTTAAAAGCCAAGAAGCATTATCCTAATAAAGCATTTATTGATTTTACAATAAGTGGATGTCTTCTAAAAGATGGTAAACTAAATGAAGCCATTTATTTTTACCAAAGTGGAAATAAGGTTTGTGAAATTCCAATTAAATTAATTAAATCATTCCCAGAATTTACTGAAAATAGGACCCTACTTGTCTAATTTTTTCTATCTTAAATTATGCTAAGAGTAAATTTTTTTCTTTTTTTAAAAGGCTTAGCCATGGGTGCCGTAAATAAAATTCCTGGTGTTTCAGGTGGAACAGTTGCATTTGTAACTGGTATTTACGAAGATTTAATAAATTCAATTAAAAAAATAAATTTTATTTCTTTTAAAATCTTATTTACAAAGGGTTTTAAATCATTTTACGAAGAAATAAATGGTAAATTTTTAATTGTTGTCTTCTCTGGTGTAATAGCAAGTTTTTTTAGTGTTTCTCTTATATTAGACTGGCTTATTCAGGAATATGAACTATATGTTTTTGGATTATTTTTTGGAATGATAGTTGGATCATTTTATGTAATATATTATCAATTAGAAAAAATTTCTCTTAAGAGTTTAATTGGAATAATCCTCGGTATTTCATTTGGAATTACGATTAGTTTTTCAGAAAATTATGATGTTGGAACCTCAAATATAATCATATTTTTTTCTGGTGTGATTGCAATTTCGGGAATGATCTTACCTGGATTATCAGGCTCATATTTACTTTTACTTATGGGAAATTATACTTTAATAATGGTAGACTCTGTAAATGCATTATACTTTACTTTAATTGAATTAATTTCATTTAATTTTACATTTATTGATGACGTTGAAAGGTTGTATTTATTGAAGGTTCTATTGTTATTTACATCTGGATCAGTTGTTGGTTTGGTTTTTTTGTCAAATATCCTAAGCTCTTTACTAAAAAACTATAAAACAACAACTATCTCAATTATTGTCGGATTTATTGCAGGATCTTTAATTGGAGTTTGGCCTTGGAAGGATGAAAATATAATTGGAAATGTATCATTATTCATTCCAAATTTTTCACTTTTAGAAACTTGGATAACAATTTTCAATATCTTAATTGGTATTTTGTTTGTAGTTTTATTAGAGAGATTAGCTAACAAAAATTGAGAGACTATAAATTATATGGATTAATTGGAAAAGATATTGAATATTCATTTTCTAGAAAATACTTTTTAGATAAATTTAATTCAGACATAAATCTTTCAAACTGTAGTTATAAAAATTTTGATATAAAATCTATTGATCAAATTAACAGATTTATTAATAATAAAGATATAGGTGGGCTTAATGTTACTATACCTTATAAAGAAGAAGTTATTGACTATCTAGATGACATATCAGAAGAAGCTAAAAAAATTGGTGCTGTAAACACTATTTGTTTTGAAAATGAAAAAAAAATAGGCTACAATACTGATATATACGGCTTTAGTAAATCGCTAGAAGTCAATTTAATTAATAATTTAGACAGTTTAATGATATTAGGAACTGGCGGTGCAGCTAAGACTATTATTTATTATTGTAAAAAAAATAAAATTCCATTTAATATATTTTCTAGAAAAAAGTCTAATGGCTATTTATCATATAATGAAATTGATGTAAGTTTTTTTAAAGGAAAGGTATTAATTGTTAACTGCACACCTCTCGGGACATATCCAAATATAAATTCTTGTCCTAACCTACCCTATGAATTTTTAAAAAAAGATAATATATTATTTGATCTAGTTTATAATCCTCAAGAAACACTTTTCCTCAAAAAAGGAAAAGAGATTGGATGTAAGACATTAAATGGATACGAAATGTTAAAATTTCAAGCTGAAATGTCATGGAATCTGTGGGTAAAATCATCTAAATAGGATTGCAATTTTTTTTTGTTAATTTTAGTAAATAAATTATATAAAAAAACTTAATGAAAGACTCGAATAAAAAATCGAGAAAGTCTTCATCGGATTTTATTGATCCAGTTAAAAATAATGTTCCTGAAATGCCAAAGGATAAAAGGACTAAGGCAGATAAAGAGTGGTCTAAGAAATATGGTGATTACAAATTAACCTTAACTAACAAAGAACCATCTACTAAATCAGACGAAATAAACACAAAAAAAAATAAGACAAAGAGTGATGATTTTTCTGATAAATTAAATCTTTTTGTAGAATATATAAACTCTGAAAATTGGTTCAAAAAAAGAAAGGAAATTGAAGAGTTAAGATCAAGTATTAGCAAAAAAATAAAGGATAATAAGCTTAGTGATAATAAAAAATCTGGAACTATATTCTTTGAGAGTTTAAAAATTTTTTCTATTAAAAAAAGAAAGTATTTTAATAATTTAAATTTAAACCAAAAAGAAAATCTATCAAAGAGACAAGATTTAATAAATAAGATTAAAGACTTAATAGTTGTTGATGAGAATCCTAATAAACTTTACTCTAAGTTTAAATTATTAAAGGAGGAATGGCATAATACTGGTCAAGTACCGATAACAGATAGAAATAATATATGGGAAACATATAGACATCACGTCAGTAATTTCTACGATTTCCTACATTTGAACAGAGACCTAAGGGAACTTGATTTTAAACATAATCATGAGGAGAAATTAAAAATTATTAATAAGGCAGAGCAACTAGATAAAGTCGATGATATAATTAAGGCATCAAGAGATCTAAATGATCTACATAGATTATGGAAGAATGAATTAGGTCCAGTTGCAAGAGAACATAATGATGATTTATGGTCAAGATTTCAATCTGCTTCTCAAAAAATTCACTTAAAAAGACAGAAACTTCAAAAAGAGATTTCAATTACTCAAAATGAAAATTATGAGAAAAAGCAAGCTATAATTTCAAAAATGAGGGAACTTTCTTCCAATTTATCCAATACTCATTCTGATTGGCAGAATAAAATAAAGAATTTTGAAAAATTAAAAGTTGAATTTCAAAATATTAAAAATTTACAAAAAAATAAAAATAAAAAATCATGGAATGACTTTAGAATAGTAGCTAAAGAATTTAATTTTGAAAAAAATAATTTTTATAAAAATCAAAAAAAGGAATTAAAAAAGGGGATTGAGAAAAAAAAATTACTTATTGAAGAAGTAGATAGAATTATTAATGAAAATAAGATATCTGAAAACTCAAAGAGGATAAAAGAAATTCAAGATGAATGGAAGAAAGTTGGATATCTTCCTAGGAAGATATCTAATTCTCTATGGAATGATTTCAAACCTTTGGTCAATAAATTTTATGATATTTTAAAATCAGGTGCCGTCAATTTAAACGATAATGAAAAAGAGATTTATGATAAAAAATATAATTTTATTGATAAACTAAAATTTTCAAAATTGAATTCCTCATCTGATCAGATTAAAGATGAATTCATCTCATTAATTAAAAGTTATAATGAAATAGGTGAGCTTAATTTAAATTCTACAAATACTCTTAATAATAGTCTTTTAAGAAAAGTCATATCAATTATAAAGCCATTAGAAATCGATAAAAATGAAAAAGATAATTTAATGTTTGACATTGAACTTGAATTAACTAAAACAAATTCTAATGAGATAAATAAAAAGATTCAAAATATTAAGAGGAAAATATCCGATCTTGAAGTTGAATCAAATCAGTTCCAAAATAATTTAGAGTATTTCTCAAATTCAAGTAGTGATAATCCATTATTTAAGAATGTTTCAACTAAAATTGAATCTATTGAAAAAAAGATAGATTTTTGGAGAGACAAGCTTAAGAAAATAGAAAAAGTTTAGTCCAACTTATTTAAAAAACTCATCTTATATTTAACTTCTACATCACCAACTGATATTGAGTTAAGTTCTTCTTTTATTTCTTTTCTTTTCTTATAGGAAAGTTTATCAGTGAATAAAATTCCCTGAAGATGATCATATTCATGCTGAATGACTCTCGCTATAATTCCAGAACAATTTATTTCTTGTGATAATAAATTTTCATCTAAAAAATTAATTTTTACACTGTTCTTTCGAACAACATCTTCTGAAATATTTGGTATACTTAAACATCCTTCTGGATAATTAAAATCTTCTCCATTTTCCTTAATAGACGGATTGATAAATACTTGTTTCAATTTTATTAATTCATCTTCAAAGAAATTTTCTTCTTCTTTAAAAAAAGAAAAATCTGCAACAAAGATTGATCTAGAAACTCCAATTTGAGGCGCAGCAATACCAACACCTTTTGCATTATACATAGTTTCCCATAAATCTGTTATAAGCGATTTTAATTCATTTGGATCATTTGTAATAATTTGTTCAGCTCTTTTCTTTAAAACTGGATCTCCATATGCAACTATTGGACGTATCATTTTATTATTTTGTTTAAATATGATTCAAGAATCAAAGATGCACTAATTTTGTCTATAACTTTCTTATCCATTCGAATTTTTTTCCTAGTTTCTAATTGGTTTAGTATTTTAAGTGAAATTTTTGATGTAAATCTTTCTTCAACTCTATGAATAGTTATTTCTGGAAAGGAATTCTTTATTGATTTTATCAAATTTACAATATCATTTTCTAAAGCATGCATTTGGTTATTGAGTTTAAAAGGTTTACCTATAATTATTTTTTCAATTTTCTCTTTTTTTGTTAAATCATTTAAACATTTAAGAAGATTAATTGTTTTAACTGTCATGTATGGAAAAGATATTGATTTATTGTAATCAGAAATTGAGATACCTGTCCTCTTTTTTCCATAGTCAATACCAATATATTTTGTTTGTTGATTATTTAACAAGATTCTAACTTTTTGAAAATTTTAATTAAAGATCTTTAGAATTAATTTCAATACTTTTACATGTAAAATTATCAAAAATTGGATAATGAATTAAAAAATGCGCTAAGTGCGCTAGAATTAGGTAAAACAATTTTATATCCTACAGATACTCTTTGGGGCATTGGGTGTGATGCATCATCTGATAATGCTACAAAAAAAATATTTAAAATTAAAAGAAGAGATTATTCAAATCCTCTAATTTGTTTGGCTTCAAGTTTTGAAATGGTTAAGGATTATGCAGATATTGATGAAATTGATAAATGTAAACAGATATCAGAAGAATCTCCTACCACATTTATATTTAATAATCCAAAAAAAATTTCAAATTTTATCTTAGGTAATAATAACTCTGTAGCATTTAGAGTTCCAAAAAACAATTTTTGCATAAAACTAATTGAAGCTTTAGGTAGACCTATTGTTTCTACTTCTGCTAACTTTTCTGGATATAAGGTACCTGTTAATTTTAATGATATTGATCCTATAATAAAAGCGAATGTCGGATATGTAGTACAGCTTGAAAAAAATAAACATTGCAATTTATCATCAAGAATTTTAAAGTATAACTATGAAAATGATTGTTTTATTAAACTCAGATGAACAATATTAAAAATGATATATTAAATTTTTTGAGGACTGATGATATCTTTAAGATTATTTCCTTAGCAGCAGATGAATTGTCAGTTGAAACATATATTGTTGGAGGATACATTAGAGATATAATTCTTAATAGAGATATAAAAAAAGATATCGATATAATGTGTGTAGGATCAGGAATTGAATTAGCAAAACATATACAACAAAAATTAAATCCAGTTAAGAAAATTAGAACTTTTAAAAGGTATGGTACAGCAATGATATCATATAAAGATTTTCAAATTGAATTTGTTGGTTCAAGGAAAGAATCCTACTCAAAGGACAGTAGGAATCCAAGCACTAAATCTGGAAATTTTTTTGATGACATACTCAGAAGAGACTTTACAATAAATACTCTTGCAATAAAACTAAACAAAGAAAATTTTGGGGAGTTAGTTGACACTTTCGGTGCTGTAGAGGATATTTCGAAAAAAATTATTGTGACACCCAATGAACCAGATAAAACCTTTTCAGATGATCCCTTAAGAATGTTAAGAGCAGTAAGGTTTGCATCACAGTTAAAATTTAATATTGATATAAATACTCAAAAATCAATTAAAAAAAATGCAAATAGACTTAAGATTCTGTCTCCAGAAAGAATATCTGATGAAATTAATAAGATACTTTTAACTGAAAGTCCGTCTATTGGATTTAAAAATTTAGAAAGTTTAAATCTACTTGAATTTATAATACCAGAATTAATTGATTTAAAAGGAGTTGAAGAAGTTGAAGGGCAAACTCATAAAGATAATTTTTATCATACTCTCGAGGTATTAGATAATATCTCTAAGAATACAGAAAATATTTGGCTAAGGTGGGCTGCACTTCTTCATGATATTGGAAAGGCTCCTACCAAAAAATTTGATAACAAAATTGGATGGACATTTCACGGCCATGAATATGTAGGTTCAAAAATGATAAAAGTTATATTTAAAAGATTAAACCTACCACAAAATGAAGTTCTTAAATATGTCCAAAAAATAGTAATGATGAGCTCAAGACCAATTATAATTTCAGATGACGTAGTTACAGACTCAGCAGTAAGAAGACTTATATATGATGCAGGCGATTCAATTGAGGATTTACTTGTTTTATGCGAGGCAGATATTACTACAAAAAATCAAAAAAAGTTTATTAAATATCATAATAATTTTAAGGTTGTAAGAAAAAAAATTAAAGATGTAGAGGGAAGAGATAATATTAGAAACTTTCAACCTCCAGTTACCGGTGAAATTATAATGAATCATTATAAAATTAAACCATGTAAAGAGATTGGAATAATTAAGGAAAAGATCAAGAATGCTATTTTAGATGGTGAAATTAAAAATGATTTTGATGAAGCATTTAACTTAATGTTGAAGATAGGACAATCAATAGGATTAGAAAAATGAATAATCTAAACAAGACCGCAAGTATATCAATAATTATAGTCTATTTGGTTATTTTGGCTGGAGGAATAGTGAGAATGACTGGAAGTGGCATGGGCTGCCCGGATTGGCCAAAATGTTTTGGATTTTTAATTCCACCAACAGAAAGATCCCAACTAGACTGGAAATCAAATTTTAATTACAATAAAAATCAAATAATTATTATTAATGAAAAATTATTTTATGCTAATTACAGCTTTAAATCAAAAGATAAATTTGATGCATTAAATTGGAGTAATTATACTAAACATGATTACTCAAAATTTAATGTGAATCATACTTGGATTGAATACATAAATAGACTTATTGGAGCTCTTGCTGGTTTATCAGTCTTAATATTATTTTTCAGTTCATTAAAATTTTTTAGAACTAAAATATTAATTACAGGATTATCATTTTTAGCTTTAATTGCAATTCTTTTTCAGGCCTGGCTTGGTAAAACTGTTGTTGATAGTAACCTTACTGCAAATACTATTACTGTTCATATGCTGATGGCAATAGTCTTATTATTTATACTATTTTCTATTTTAGCAATTTCAAATATTAAAAAGAGAAGATTTAAAATATCAAAAAATATCTCATTATTAGTATTATTATCAATCGCACTACTTATAATTCAAATAATTACTGGAACGGAAGTTAGAAAGTTTATAGATATTAAAATGGACTTATTCAATTATTTAGAAAAGGAAAAATGGGTTGAAAATATAACTAGTACATTTAACTTTCACAGAAGTTTTTCTTGGTCAATAATTATTGTAAATAGTGTTATTTTTATTAAAGCTATTAAAATTGGGTTAAAATCAAGATTGATATACATTGTAAACTTTTTAATTTTTTTACAAATTGTTTCAGGAATAATTATGTACTATTTTCATTTTCCATTCACGACACAGCCAATACATTTATTAATTTCAACACTGATTATTGGTATTCAATTTTATTTTTTACTATTGTACAATATTTCAAAAAATGCATCTAAAATTTAGAATTATACTAAATGTTGAAGAAGATGTGCTTAGAGACATAGTAATCGACTCAAGTACTTCACTTTTTGAGTTCAGTCAAATAATTTCAACTGAATTTGGGTTTGATTCACATGAGATATCTACATTCCATAACACAGATGATAATTGGGAACAACTTGACGAAATTAAAATTTTTAAAATTGATGATAAAGATGAAATAATGGATAATATTCCAATTTCAAACTTTTTTATTTCAAAAAATGATAAACTTATTTTTATTTATGACTTTCTGAATTATTGGACATTTTTTATTGAATTATATGAAGTTGGAGATTTTATTACAGATAATAGTAAATATTTTATTATTAATTCAATTGGTAAAGTTCCCAAAGAACCTCCCACCAATATTTTCAATATAAGTGATAAAATTGATTAAACAAATATTGATGATAATTACATAGATTAATGAGCTTTTCACTTACATCAGACTTTAAACCGACTGGAGATCAACCTAATGCCATAAAAAGCATAGCTGACTCATTCAATAATAATCATAATCATGTTACTCTTCAAGGAGTTACTGGATCTGGAAAAACATTTACAGTGGCTAATGTTATCCAAAAAATTAAAAAACCAACATTAGTTTTAGCTCATAATAAAACCCTAGCTGCTCAACTTTACACAGAATTTCAAAATTTTTTTCCAAATAATGCAGTAGAATATTTTGTTTCATATTATGACTATTATCAACCAGAGGCATACATTCCATCTTCAGGTCTTTATATAGAGAAAGACTTATCAATTAATGAGCAAATTGAAAAATTCAGATTAAGCGCAACTTCTTCCTTACTTTCAGGAAGAGATGATATAATTGTAGTTGCATCAGTATCATGTATATATGGTATAGGAAACCCATCTGAATTTAAAAAACATATAATTAGAATTGACGTTAATCAAGAAATTCAAATTTCAAAACTTTTATCAATGTTTGTAAAAAGTCAATACTCCAGATCAATAACTGATTTAAATAGGGGTAGCTTTTCTGTAAGAGGTGATGTAGTAGACATATTTCCAAGTTACTCTGACATTTTCTATAGAATTAATTTCTTTGGAGATATTATTGAAACTATTGAATCAATTGATCCCATAACAGGTAATAAAATTGAAGACTTTGATAACTTAAGGATTTTCCCTGCTATGATATTTGTTACATCGGAATCTAGTATTCAGTCTGCTATCAATAATATAGAATTTGACCTTAAAGAGCAAGTAAAATACTTTGAAGAGGTTGAAAAAACACTTGAAGCAAAAAGAATTAAAGAAAGAACAGATTTTGATCTTGAAATGATAAAAGAGCTTGGATATTGCTCTGGTATTGAAAATTATTCCAGGTATTTAGATGGAAGGAGTCCTGGAACACGACCATTTTGTTTATTAGATTATTTTCCTGATGATTATTTAATGGTAATTGATGAAAGTCATGTAACAATTCCCCAAGTTCATGCAATGTATGGTGGAGATAGAAGTAGAAAAGAGAATTTAGTTGATTATGGATTCCGACTCCCTGCAGCACTTGATAACAGACCATTAAAATTTGAAGAATTTGAGGATCTTCAAAATAATGTATTATATGTTAGTGCTACACCTGCAGATTATGAACTTAGAAAATCTGAAGGTCTTTATATTGAGCAGATCATAAGACCGACAGGAGTTCTTGATCCAATTATTGAAGTTAGAAAATCTGAAAATCAAATTGATGATTTAATTGAAGAAATTCTAAAAAGAATTGAAAAGGATGAGAGAGTTCTTATTACTACGCTAACTAAAAGAATGGCAGAGGAATTAACAAAATATCTTCACAAATCAAAAATTAGAGCTAATTATATTCATAGTGATATTGATACTCTTGAGAGAGTCGAAATAATGCAAAATTTAAGGAAAGGAATATTTGATGTTTTAGTGGGAGTTAATTTACTAAGAGAAGGTCTTGACCTTCCTGAAGTATCACTAGTAGCAATTCTAGACGCAGACAAAGAGGGATTCCTTAGAAGTCATAGATCTTTAATTCAGACTGTAGGTAGAGCTGCAAGAAACATAAATGGAAAATCTATTATGTATGCAGATTTAATAACTGACAGCATGAAGAAAACAATTGAAGAAACTAAATACAGGAGAGAGAAGCAACAGAAGTTTAATAATTTAAACAACTTAGTTCCTAGACAGATGGAAAAATCATTCACAAATTCTTTTGAACAAATAGTAGAAACTGTAAGTACTAATTTTGATGACTTTGAAGAAGAGATTAAGAATTATCATACAGAAAATCAAATTAATAATAAAATAAAAGAATTGAGGAAGGAAATGGAAAAAGTAGCAAAAAAACTTGATTTTCTTAAGGCTGCTGATCTTAGAGATAAGATAGAATATTTAAAGAAAATAAATAAATAAAAAAGGTGTACTAATTGTACACCTTAATTATTGATTATTAACACTATTAGCTTATATCAATTACCCTATTAGGTTTTGTGATACTATCCTTTCTTTTAGGTAATTTAATTTTTAAAATTCCATTTTTATAATTTGCTTTGATTTTATCTAGTTCAACTGACTCCGGTACTCTAAATGATCTTTGAAAAGATGAATAATTAAATTCATTTAATCTAATATTTTCACTATTACCACTATCAGAATTGCTTGATGAAATCACTAGAATCTTATCATTTAATTCAATTGTAAAATCATCTTTATTCATGCCTGGCACTGCAAGATCAATTTCAAAAGAATCATTGTTCTCAATTGAATTAACTGATGGTACGGAATGACTTCTATTAAATAAGTTCATTCCGAAGTCATCATTAAAGAATTCATTCATTAATGATGGAAAAACATTGTTATTATTATATTTTACTATTCTCATAATTTATTTTTTTAATTAAACATTGAATTATAAATTCTATAGATAATATTCAAATAAAATACCAAACAATAATTTATGACAAAATGACGTTAAAAAATAAAAAAAAATGACTATTTGTCATCTAATGGCAGTCTGTAACTTTTTTGCTGCTTCATCGAAGGCACTTACAAAAAGTACATTTAAACCAGATCTATCAAGAATTTCCCTTGCCTTTGCTGAGTTAGTTCCCTGAAGTCTGACTATGATTGGTACATTGATATTTGCTAAGTTCTTGTAAGCAGATACAATACCCTCTGCTACTCTATCACACCTAACTATTCCACCAAAAATATTTATTAAAATAGCTTTAACATTTGAATCTTGAAGTATAAGCCTAAAAGCTTTTTCAACTCTTTCAGAATCTGCAGTTCCACCAACATCTAGAAAGTTTGCAGGCTCTGCTCCAGCAAGCTTAATCAAATCCATAGTAGCCATTGCCAAACCGGCACCATTAACCATACAACCTACATTCCCATCCAAATCAACATAGTTTAAGCCATTCTCCCTTGCCTCAACCTCAATAGGATTTTCTTCGTTGAAATCTCTTAAAGATTCATAATCTTTATGCCTAAAAAGTGCATTTTCATCAATTGTAACTTTTGAGTCAACAGCAATTATTTTGTCATCTGAGGCCTTAAGTAAAGGATTTATCTCAAATAAAGAGGCATCAGAGTTAAAATATGCATTGTAGAGATTTGTAACAAATACGGACATATTTTTTAGAGCCTTACCCTCCAACCCAAGATTAAATGCAATTTTTCTGGATTGAAAAGGTAGAATCCCCATTTCAGGATCGATTTCTTCATTAAAAATAAGCTCAGGTGTATTTTTTGCAACTGACTCAATATCAACCCCCCCTTCGGAAGTATATATAATCATGTTTCTAGATGTTGCCCTATTTAATATTACTGATATATAAAATTCTTTTCTATCAGACTCTCCGTCATAATACACATCCTCAGCAATTAGAACTTTTCTTACAAGTTTTCCACCAGTTGGTGTTTGTGGGGTAACCAACTTCATTCCAATAATATTTGAAGAAATTTTTTTTACCTCCTCAAGACTTTTTGCTATTCTAACACCACCTCCTTTTCCTCTTCCACCGGCATGAATTTGAGCCTTGATAATATATATTTTTGTACCTGTTTCATCTGCAAGTTTTTTTGCAAATTTTACGGCCTCATCTGGAGTATTAGCAACATAACCTCTTTGGATTGTAACATTATAGTTTTTTAGTAGCTCTTTTCCCTGATATTCATGTAAATTCATTGCGACAAATATAACTACAAAACTACAGAAATTTGAATTATTTAAAATCAGATTTATATTTAGATATTAATTGGTATTATGAATATTGAAAAACTAAAAAAAACAGCCCAAAATTTTGGAACTCCACTTTATGTATATGATTTGTCAATAATAGACAAACAGCTTGATAAAATTAAGCAAGGATTTAACACATTGAATAATTACCAATTATTTTTTGCTGCTAAAGCACTATCTAATATCTCAATATTAAAGTATATGAATAATTTGGGTCTAGGTTTAGATGCAGCTTCAATTGAGGAAGTAAAAACTGGAATTAAATGTGGATTTGATAAAAACAAGATTTTGTTTACACCAAATGGTATTGATTTGTCAGAAATTAAAGAAGCTATGTCGTTTGGTGTTAAAATTAACCTTGATAGTATGGAGTCTTTGCAAGATTTTTCAGATAGTTATCCCAATCAATCAATATCAATTAGAATTAATCCTGATGTATTAGCTGGCGCGAATGAAAATGTCAGTGTTGGTCATGTTAAGTCAAAGTTTGGAATTCCTGAAGAACAGATTTATGATGTTTTGAAGATGGAAGAAGAGGGTAAAATAAAAGTAACAGGTCTTCATATACACACCGGTAGCGATATTATTGAAAACAATCATTTTGAGGTAGGAATAAGAAAAATTTTTTTCCATGCTTACAGATTTAAAAATATTGAAACAATTGATCTTGGAGGTGGAATAAAGATCCCATATTTCGAAGGAGATACTGAAACTAATCTCAAAAAATATGCTGAGGTGATAAACGAAGAGGTATTAAGATTCAATTTAAAAACAAAAAAAAACATAAGACTAATTTTTGAACCTGGTAAATTTTTAGTCAGTGACTCTGGATATTTAATTACTAAAGTTAATTATGTAAAAAAATCAAGTCATTACACACTTGTTCAATTAAATTCTGGATTTAACCACCTAATTAGACCCACACTTTACAAATCTTACCATGAAATAATTAATTTATCTAATCCAGATGATGAAAAGTTTGAATATTCTGTTGTGGGATACATGTGTGAGAAAGATACTTTTGCGGAAAGTAGAATGATATCAAGGATCTCAAAAGATGATATAATTTGCATTAAGAATTCCGGTGCCTACGGTTTTTCAATGGCTAGCAACTATAATAGTCGACTTAAACCAACTGAAGTTTGTATAATTGGTAACAAATTCAAAATAATAAGAGAAAGAGAAAAATTTGAAGACCTATTTCGTGGACAAATTGATATATTTAAAGATTAGTTAAACGTTATATTTTGAAATAATATATCTGCAGAATATTATAATCTAATTAATTGTTAATAAATATAAAGTTTGATAATTTTTAAGAATATTATAATTATGTTTGATATTATAATTTAAGAAGTGAAACACATTTTAACTGTACTTTATATTTTTTTAACTACTCTTCAATTACAATCTCAAGGTAATTTAAATGGTGCACTTACAGGTGCAACTCAACAAGCCTTAATTGATTTTGGAAACAGATCAACTAGGTCTCCTGAACCACTAAATGTTCAAGGAAGTCATTATTTTGATAATAATTTTAGAGTTGCAAAGCTTGAATATTTTGGAAAAGAATTAAATGATACAGGTTTTATGAGGTATAATGCCTTTAGAGATGAAATTGAAATGGCCGACACTCAATCTCAATCTGAATCTGATGTTATTTTAATTAAAAGCGCAGATGTTATACCATTGATTAATGGGGAAAGATATGAATATCTTCCTTATAGATTGGAAACTGGTAACGCATACATAGGATATTTGATAAAAATATTTGATGGACAGAGAAATAAGCTGTTCCTCAAAAAAAAGAAAACTTTCATGGAAGCAAAGATTGCAAGAACTTCACTTGAAAACTCTTTTCCTCCTAGATATGTTGAAAGTATCGAACTTTATATTAGCAAAGAAGGCAATACACCCATTAAATTAAAACAATCAAAAAAAGCACTAATTAATATTTTTGGTGATAATTCTGATGAGATAAAAAAGTTTATTAAGGTTAATAGATTAAAAATCAGCGACTTAAGCTCAGTAATTAAAATTTTTGAATTTGCAGAAAATCTATAGTTTTAATAAGAATAATATAATTTTTTTAGTTAATTAATGAAAATTCTTCAATATTTTATTGTCTAAACTATTAAAAATTTTTTTTTTGTTGTTTATTTTCAATAATATAAAGAAGTTTCTTTTTTTTTTGAATTATTCATGTAACTTAGCGCTTACGAAAAATTTAAGAAAATTTTAACAAAAATTTAATAATAAATAAATAACTAAGTATGAAAAGCTTATTCAGATTACTAGTGGTTTTCTTGCTGACGGCACAACTTTCGTTTGCACAGAAGACAGTAACTGGTGTTGTTTCTGATCCAGATGGTCTTCCTTTACCGGGAGCAACTGTTATAGTTCAGGGAACAACTACTGGTGTAACCACTGATTTCGATGGGAACTTTTCTATTAATGTATCTGAAGGCCAGACTCTGGAATTCAGTTTCGTTGGTTACGAATCATCAGCAATAGCTGTTGGCTCAGGCAACGTCATTAATATATCTCTTTCCCTAGGTAATCAACTTGATGAAGTTATCGTAACCAGTTTAGGTATTACAAGAGAAAGACGTGCACTAGGATATGCTGTATCAGAGGTTGACAATAGTCAAATCGAAAATAGAGCTTCTGGTGATGTCGCGCGTGTTCTTTCTGGTAAAGCCTCTGGTGTACAAGTAACAAATCAAGGTGGTATTTCTGGATCAGGAACAAGCGTTGTAATTAGAGGTTTAAGTACCTTTAGTTCAAGTAATCAACCGTTGTTCGTTGTTGATGGTGTCCCTTTTGCAAGTGACACTAACGCAATGGGTAGTTTTACCTCGGGAAACAATGGTTCATCAAGATTCCTAGATCTAGATCCAAATAATATTGAATCTGTTAACGTTCTTAAAGGTTTAGCTGCTGCTACACTTTATGGATCGGAAGGTAGAAACGGTGTAGTTTTAATAACTACTAAATCCGGAACTACAGCTTCAGGTATGAGAGCTCAAAAAAATGAAGTAACTGTTAATACATCTTACTTCACAAATGAGCTTGCCATGAAGCCAGATTATCAGAATCAGTATGGTAATGGTTTTAACCAAAACTTTGGTTGGTTCTTCTCTAACTGGGGTCCAAGTTTCGACGAGGCAGGTCCTGCAGGATGGGGTAGACAAGACGCAATAAATGGTTCTGGCAATTCAATTTATGGTACTACTCAACCTGGGTTTTTAAAACACCCATATGTAAGTAACCTTAACGCAAGATTCCTTGCAAGAGATCTATTGCCTTTATTAGGCTTATCAATGGACTCTATGTGGGAATGGAAGCCATATGACAGTGTTGGAGACTTATTCCAGCCTGGAAGCATTATCAATACTAACATTAACTTCAGAGGTCAAAGTGATGACGGTAAAGTTTCTTATAATGTTAACTATGGTAATTTAGATGATGAAGGATTTACTCCTGGAAACACTCTAAGAAGAAACAATATTAGTTTCGGTGGTAGAGCTGTTTTATCAAATAAAATTACTGTTAATGGAACACTTAACTATTCATTTACTGATTTTAAAACTCCACCAATTGCTGCGGCATATAGTAGTGGTAGTTCTGATTCATCATTATATGGTAACGTATTCTATACTCCAAGATCTGTTGGTATAGGTCAATTACCATATGCACATCCCATTACTGGAGCATCTATTTACTATAGATCTTCAAATGGTATACAACACCCACTTTGGACTGTTGCAAATACTCAGGATGCGCAAGCAACTCACAGGGTTTATGGTGGTACTTCAGTACAATATGACATCTCTGATAATTTAAACATTCAATATAGATATGGTTATGATGTATACAGTGAGGATAACACAAGTTATCAAAACAAAGGTGGTGTTGACGGAAGTCTTGAAACACAATCTGGATTCTACGAAAAATGGAATAACACTGCTACTATATTTAACCACCAAATAACTGTTAACGGAGATTACGAACTTGACAGTGATTGGTCTATGACTTTTAACGCTGGTGCTACATCAAATGCAAGA
>CAJPUS010000065.1 GCA_905380995.1 uncultured Flavobacteriaceae bacterium | reverse complement strand
GTAAAGGTTTTGAAAGATCATTTTTCTCAGCTAAATATATTTCATCAAGCATTCTTTGAATTTTGTTTTCATGCCATATGTCATCCTGGTCACAAAATAAGAAATATTTATAATTTGAATTTTTGTTTGCAAATTTTATTAATTTGAAAAAGCTTGCAGATAAGCTCAACTCAGGAACTTCAAAATCATTCTGTGAATCTACAAAAATGATATTTAAATTACTGGTAACTTCATATTTTTTTATTAAATTAATAGTTTGGTCAGACGAACCATCGTCTCTAACTAAAAGATCAAAATCTTTAAAGTTTTGGTTTGTGAATGAATCAAGCAAATCATGGATGTAATTTTCTCCATTATATGTAGATAAAAGAACTGCAACCTTATTCATCAATAATAGAGCTAGGGCTTGAGTGCATCCTCATAATTAATTTTCCAATTTTTGAATTGATCAACCCAACCCGGGGGTGATGCAGAATATAAAATTGAAGAATCTTTTTCTTGTACATTGGAAAATAATAATGCTGGTGGATTCCTATATATACCCTTTTCAGATGGATTAATTAATTTTATGTCTTTGAGTTCCCTATACATTGCAATAATCATACCAAATCCACTATGTGCAACATAAGAATATTGTGCTTTTCTATGACATTGAATTTTAGCCCACAATGATAAATGTCTAGCATCTATAATTTCTGCAAAGTCAGATTTTACCTCTCCACTAGAAATAACAATAGGTAGTTTCCACTTAGAGTAACATTCATTAACAAAATTTGCTGCCCATTCGTCGTAATCCTCGCCTGAAAGAAAATTTCTAGTTGGCTCTTTTTGATCAAGAGGTCCAGAGTCTTTTGGACGAAGTTGAACACAGATATATTGATCAGGAAATGCATTTAATTCATCAAGCACTACTTTTTTCAGTCTTGGCATTGTTGGTCTAAAACCTTCTCTAAATATAATATTTAAAAGATCCGAGTTAAGATCCATTCTTCTGATTTTAGGTAATTTTACTTTTTTCTTCCAAGTATTAATTGGAGGAAATAGTCCACCATGCAATTTATCTCTAAAAGGCGGCGATGCCCATGACTGTCCTGTTTCGACATGGTTATGATGAGTGCACAAAATTTCGTCATAATAATCAACATGAGGAGCTTTATACAACCATTTATTAATATAAGCTGGTTTTTCTATATAGTCGCTGTGATGGAAAGGCTTTTTAACAAGAAGGTTTAAAGCTTTTTTAAATCTTCTTATTCCAAGGAAATTTGATCTGAAGTCATCTTTTTGATCAAGACTAATATTGCTTGAAAAAGGTGAGCCATATAAATCATTATAAATTATTCTTAAGGCCTCATATTTAAACCTTTTTGAAAGATTTAACGCACTCTCTGCACTCCCACCACCTAATAAATCAATTTTTACATTATTTGCTGAAGATAAATATTCACAAAACCATAATGTAGGGAAACTATCACCCCATCCATCGCTTCCATTAATGATCATTGAGGCATAAATGTTCATGGCAAATTTTATTTAATTCTTATAACTATAAAACATCGTAGTAGCCACCGATTTGAAACTTAGTATCTGTATTAATTGTTTCTCGATTGCTTTCGATATATCTGGATTTTGGTATTACTCTAAAATCAAAGCTTACTCTTGTATTTTTGGAAATGTTATCTTTATTGCCATGAAGAAGGTTTGAAGCATCCCATTCATAATAGCTTCCGTATTCACAATTTAACGGACTGAAATCTTCCTTTCCATCTTCAGATTCTGCCCATATAGTATTAGTGTCAAATGCTTCAGTTAATGGAAGAAAATAATTTGTTTCTTTTACAAGTTTAGCCCAATCTACATCTCTGTAATCTCTATCTCTGTGGAACTCTCCAACAGCAATGTTTCCAGGTAAATGAACTCTAAAAGTCGGTATTCTTTGAAAAACAACCTCTTCTCCATAACGAGGTTTAATTTCATCCTCAATGAACTTATAGTATTTCTCTAAAAAAAGCTTTTCACTTCGAATCTTTTCATAATATTTACTATGCCAAACTGTGGACTGATCTGTGCTTCTTTCAAAATGTTCATATTCCTCAATTTTGTGAAGATTTGGTAAATCAGTAGTTTCAAACCATTCGCAAATAATTTCTTTAAACAAATATTTTTTAGGATTATAGTTAACTAGATTCATTTTTTACCATATAAATTTTGACTATTGTATAAAAAAAACACGTTTTAAGATATATATCATTCTTGAAACATAACCTTTTAATATAATCAAAATATTTTTTGTTAAAGATTTCAAAGATCCTGATAATTCAAAAAACCATGTATATTTTACATACATTAAAAGAAATAATTTATTAGCCGCTTTTTGTGAATCTTGATTCATTAAAATTTCTATATTGTAAAAATCATCAAAATCTTTAGATAGAAATTCTAAATTTAAGGCTTTACCAATTGAAATTATCAAGGAGTAAAGAGAGGTGGACTTCAAATTCTGTGTAAGATCAGAAATGTTTCTAGTTTTTACTAAAAAGTGAAAAATAGATCTTATGGCAAGCGCTTTGATTGATATTTTAGAGTTAAGCATCCATTCAGTGTCAATAAAGAAAATTTCTTTATCTTTTATAATTGAATTTTGCCAAATATAATCCACATACTTACCATCTACTTCTTCATTTAGTTTAGATAATTTAGAAATTTGCTTTAACGAATCTAACCAAATTTTACATGGACTAAATAACTCAAGCAGAGAGATTTCTTTTATTCTAGATTTACTGTAGAGGTCTAGTTGAAGAGAGTTACCATCAATCCACTCTGAAGTTGTGGGTTGTAATGACAACTTTTCTGTGATTCTACTATCTGAAATATCTTCTAAGTTTTTGTCTTTTTCAACGATGATCTTATTTAAATGTTCTTTAATAATTGTCTTTGTTTGATAACAAGGAGGTCTATTATTATTGTGGAAGACTCCTAGTTGAGGGAATGAAATTTTTGATACTTCACTTTTGTTTGCAATTATTAAAAAAGAGTTTGCAAAAAAATCCAGGGATTTATTTGCCTGTAACTCTACTAAAGCTAACGTTTCATCAAATAAGGGTGCGTTAAAATACTCATTTGATCTTGGTTTATGAAAATTAGCTATTAATTCAGCTGCATTAATTTTCGAAAATGCCATTTGTGAGAGAATTAATGAGGGAATCTTATAATCTGGATAAGGATAATAAAAATCACAATTTGAAAAATGCCTTTGAATTCGATTGATAATTTCTTCTTTTCCGAATGTTCTTGCCATTTTCGGAAATCTTGGATACCCCTCAATGCCATCAAACATTATATTTGTATGATCTTCTTTACCAGATGAATAATATTTCAACCCAAACTGATTCTCAATTGCAATTAATAGGCACCCATCTGGTTTTAAAAGACTTGAAAAGTATGACAAAGCCTCTTCGTGAGGATCTTTACCTGAAATAAAAGCACTTGAATACTCAAATACTCCAACACAAATTATGATATCAAACTTTTTAATAAAATTTAAATCTTGAAATGGAGCATTTACAATATTTACTGTTTCAAGATCTTTTGTTCTTTCTTTAGCTAATTTAGCTCTTGCAAAAGTGCCTTCAATTGAAATAACTTCATCAAAAGTTTCACCAAGATATCTTGATATTGCTCCACATCCACATCCCACCTCTAACACGCTAGAACTTTTATCAAATTCAAAAGAATTTAAAAGCTGTGCTCTTTTCTTCGATAAGTGATATTCACTAGTCCAATCTTTTGCAAGTGCAGTGAGCTCATCTGAATCTGACGATAAATCAGTTGCTGACTTTAGAATCTTATTTAAGTAGTTTTCATGTTCTGACCCATCGGAATAATCTATGTCTTTTCCACCATCTAGCCTCCAAATACCTGAATCTTTGAAAATTTTATTTGAGATAATATTCTTCATAAAGTATTTGTATAGTTATAAATAATAGCCTTGTAAGCACGTATATTATAATTCATTTACGAATACTGGTTGAGTCCAAGCCATTCCACTTTCTGTTATTATTTTTGCCCTGACATACAGTTCAGCACCACTAAATTCATATTGAGCATTGTTTGATTGAACTTCTTTGAGTTCAGCACCATCTTTGCCAATAAATATTATTTTGCTTGTTGTTGGTGTTTCTACAATATATTTTGATTCGTCATGACTAAAATTATCAACTATTGCTCCTGTTGACGCATATAATCTTCCAAGATTCATGGCAGAAATAACATTGTTAATTGATAAAACCTCTGCATCAACATATATAAATCCACCACCTGGAGGATAATTTCCATCTTCAAGTGTATGAGAATCATCAACCGCAACAGCCCACATTTTTATTCCAGAAGATAAAATTTGGTCCCATAAATTTTCTGCGGCCTGGCTCAATTCCTCAGTACTGTCTGTATTTGAGTTGTAAACTTCTATAAATAATGGTGCTTCAATATCTCTAGCAGCATTAATAATATCAATTGCTTTTACTTGACTGGCGTAAGGGTGATTCATCTGTGGAAGTCCATCAGCATCAAATATTGAATTGAAATTTTCTTTAATAATTTCTGACTGCTTCAGGTAGTAGGATATGTTAATACCATTCATATGATGAGATAACGCAGTTAATTCTTCACCAGCAATTAATACAAAAGATTCATCAACAATCAATGAATTATTATATTTCAAGTTATTAAGATAATATAAATCTGAAAAATAATTATGATCTGAGGCAACAACAAAGCCATATCCATTTTCTTTATACCAATGCATTAAATCTTCTTCAGGTGTATTTGAATCAAAACTTAATCTGGTATGTGTGTGAGTATTTCCTTTAAACCATTTTATGACATCAGTAACACTTACAGAAAAGTTTTTGGAATCGCTCAAAGCGCCATCACTAACATTTACAGTTAGCACATATATATTATTTAAATCTTCATCGAGAGGATCTTCATAGTCAGGAGAATTATTAAATATAACTGCTCCATCATCATTTACTGAAAATAGAGAACTATCTGTTCCACTTAGTGAAAAAGATAAGCTGTCTCCATCTGGATCTGAGGCATTAATTGTAAAAACTGAAGTCACATTTTCTTCTATTTTTAAAGAAAATAAAGAATTTATAATCGAAGGTGGCATATTCTGCTGCAATGAGCTTTCTTCTCCACCTCCACCCCCACCGCATCCTATAAGAAAGGCAGTTGAAAATAACATTATAACCTTTGAACTTATCTTAATTTATTTGCCCCCCCAAAATTCAAAGGGTTCGTATTCAGGTATTTGATATACTCCCAACTTAGGTTTAATAGACCATTTATTTTCCTTAATCCAGTAATTAACTAAATCTTTTATTTTTACTGGATTGCCTGAACATATATTAATTACTCCTGAGTTAGGATTATTCAAAGAAATATCAATAAGCTTCCTTGCTACCTCTTCAACATGCATAAAATCTCTTACTTGTTCTCCACTAGACATTTTGAAAATCTTGTCACCTTTTTTCACAGCATTTAGCAAAAGTGAATAAAGGGATTTTTTGGATTGGCCTATACCATACATATAAAACAATCTAGCCCAGGTCAAATTAAAATCTTTATGAACTTGAAGATCTTGAAGTTTTTGTCTAAGAAGATCTTTTGCACAACCATAAGGATTACTTGGTCTTGGGAGTGAACTAGATTTGAGTTCTCCTTCTTGCATACCATATTCAAAACATGTTCCAGTTACAACAAGAGATTTTAATCCTTGATTGATAAGACCTTCTAGAAATTTAATCTGTTTTGGTAATTCATTTTTTAAATGTTTATCAGAAGTATAATTTGGTAACCCTCCCCATGCCAGATGCAAAACAACATCAGGGCTACCAAGTTTTGAGAGCTCGTCACCATGATATACATCTAAATTTAACAATACACCCTTGTGATTTTTAAAAATGTTAGATTTCAATTTGTCTCTATAAGAGTAAGTTGCTTTTTTACCAGAATCATCTAAATGCTTCATGACATATGTGCCAAGAAATCCTGAAGCACCAGTAATTGCTATTTTCATGAAGATTCCTCTAATGTTGGAATCATAGTTACATATTTTGTATTACTATCCAAAATATCCTTTAATTGTTCTTTAATCTCTTTTTTTAAATTCCATGGCAAAATGATTACATAATCTGGATCAATTTCTACAATTTTATCTGGGTTCAAAATAGGAATATGACTACCTGGCGTATATTTATTTTGCTTTGCACTGGCGGCGTCAAAGACGTAACTAATAAGATCAGACTTAATACCACAATAATTGAGTAAAGTATTACCTTTTGCGGCAGCTCCATAAGCCACTACTTTTTTACCTTTTTTCTTCTTATCAATTAAAAAATCGACAACATTAGTTTTAATATTATCTATTATTGGTTGAAAGTTTTTATAAGTATCTATTTTTTGTAATCCTTGTTTTTTTTCTAGATTTAGCAGACTTTTTACGGAAGATTCTTCTTTATGAGAAGCATTATTTAAACACCCATAAACTCTTAAACTTCCTCCGTGAGTATTTAAAGACTCTACATCAAAAACTCTTAATCCATATTTTTCAAAAATCTTTTTAATGGTATACAGCGAATGATAAGAGAAGTGTTCATGGTAAATTGTGTCAAACTGATTATGCTTAATTAACTGCATCACATGTGGCATCTCAATTGTGATAACTCCATTTGGTTTCAAAAGTAGGCTCATACCTTCTGAAAAATCATTTATGTCAGGAATGTGAGCATAAACATTATTACCAATTATTAAGTCAGATTTAATACCTTCATTAAGAAGTTTCTTTGCTAGGCTTACACTAAAAAAATCTTGAATTACATTTATACCAATTTTTTTAGCAGCTTCAGCAGTGCTTTTTGTTGGCTCTATACCAATAGCCTTAATTTCACTTCCAACAAAATTTTTTAGTAGGTATCCATCATTCGAGGCTATTTCAATTACAAGACTTTTTGAATTTAAACTAAATCTGGTCTTCATTTCCTCACAATAATTTTTAGCATGCTCTAAAAAAGAAGATGAAGTACTAGAAAAATATGCATAATTATCGTCAAATAATCCATCTGTTGCACTTTTTACATAGTCTTCTGTTTGAACTAACCAACAATTATTACAAACTTGAACTCTTAGAGGATAATAAATTTCCGGCATAGATAATTGCTCAGAAGTAAGATACGCATTTGAGGGTGGAGAATAATGCAAGTCAGCAAATAAATGATTTAATTTATGGCCACAATGTCTGCACTTCATTCTAAACTCCTTTAAATGTTTTCGAAATTAGTGGATGGTCCAAGTCTCTTGAGGAAATGGAAGATATTTTTAAAGGCCAATCTATTGAAAGCTCTGGATCTTGCGGATTTAACCCTCTTTCTGAGCTCTCATGAAAAAATTCTGAGTGGCAGTAAAATAATTCAACATCATCTGTTAAGGTCTGATAACCGTGTGCAAATCCCTCTGGAATCATTAGTGCTTTCATATTTTGATCAGAAAGCTCCTCAGAGTGCCAATGAAGAAATGTAGATGAATTTGGTCTTACATCAACTACCACATCCCAAATGGCTCCTCTGATACAAGTAACCAATTTTTTTTCTTGATGTGGTGTTTTTTGAAAATGTAATCCTCTAATAGTGCCACGTTTTTGATTATACGTATGATTAATTTGAGCAATTTCATTTTTCCATCCTACCTCTTTCATTTCTTTTGAACACCAAATTCTTGACAAAAAACCACGCTCATCACCAATAGATTTTCTTTCAAGTATGAATAAGCCATCAAAATTTAGTTTTTTAACTTTAAATCTGCTCATTTTAAATTTTGATTGCAGATACTATTTATATAGGAATCTATATCATCCTTACAAAGATTCATTGGATCTTGCCCAGTACTTAAGTGCTTATACCAGTTAATTGTTTTTTCCAAAGAAGTTTTATAATCCCATGTTGGCAAAATGCCGAACATTTTTTTTACTTTACTATTGTCAAGTGTTAATAATCCTGCCTCATGAAAAAGATCCTCACTATTTAAATAATTAATTTTAAGGTTTTCAAGAGAATTTTGTACGATATTTAAAATAGATTTTACTGAAACATTATCTGTTGAATTAGGTCCAAAATTATATGCACCTGAAAGTGAAACATCTTTAAATAGATTTTCAATTAAAACAAGGTATCCAAATATAGGCTCTAAAACATGTTGCCATGGTCTAACTGAATTTGGATATCTAATTTCAAGTGGTGAATTTTTAGTCCATGCTCTGATTATATCTGGAATCAATCTATCTGATGACCAATCTCCTCCTCCAATTACATTACCTGCTCTGACTGATGCAAGTCCAATTTTTTTTTCAAGTAAAAAAGAATCCTTATAACAAGAAATAGCCATTTCACTTGCAGCCTTGCTTGAGCTATATGGATCATAGCCGCCTAATTCATCATCCTCCTTATATGGCTCAATTTTTTCTTTATTTTTATAAACTTTATCAGTTGTAATACAGAGAACTGACTTAATGCTGTCAAGATTCTTAATAGAATCTAGAACATTTACAGTCCCAATAACATTAGTATCAAAAGTTTCAACAGGTTTTAAATAGCTTTCTCTTACCAAAGGTAAGGCTGCCATATGGATAACTATTTCAGGTTGGAATTTATCTATAAGCTTTGATAATTTCTGATATTCTCGAATATCACAAAAATTGTTGTCTAATTTAGAATTCATATTACAGAGGTTAAATAAACTTGGTGTCGTATTAGGCTCTAAACTAATGCCACAAACTTTTGACTCAAGTGAGTTTAAAAGTATTGACATCCAAGTTCCTTTAAATCCTGAGTGTCCAGTAAGAAGAACTCTTTTATTCTTCCAGAAATCTGGATTAGGTTTTTCAGTCTTTTGAACTACCATTTTTTCCATGGAGCATTTCCTTTACTCCAATGAGACTCTAAAATATTTTTATCTCTAAGTGTATCCATGGCATGCCAAAATCCATTATGATGAAACACTTTTAATTCACCATCTTTAGCTATATTCCTAAGTGGGCCATCTTCCCATGAAATATTATCTCCATCTATATAATTAATTACCTTTGGCGAAAGAACAAAAAATCCACCATTAATATAGCCTTTATCTCCTGCAGGCTTTTCTGTAAACCCAGTAACATTATCTCCATCAATATCTAATGCTCCATAGCGACCTGGAGGCTGAACACCAGTAACTGTTGCAAGTTTTTTATGTTGTTTATGAAATTCAATTGAAGCTTCAATATCTATATCACTAACTCCATCTCCATAGGTAAAACAAAAATCATCATTGTCCAAGTAGTCTCTAATTTTCTTTAGTCGCCCTCCTGTCATCGTTTTATCACCAGTATTGATCAAAGTTACATTCCATTTTTCTGCATCTTTCTGATGAACTTTCATGCTGTTGGTTTCCATATTAAAAGTAACATCAGCCATATGAAGAAAGTAATTTGCAAAATATTCTTTGATTACATATCCCTTGTAGCCACAGCATATAATAAAATCATTAATACCATTACTAGAGTAAATTTTCATGATATGCCATAAAATAGGCTTACCGCCGATTTCAATCATTGGCTTAGGTTTAATATTAGTTTCTTCTGATATTCTTGTTCCAAGTCCGCCTGCTAAGATAATCGCTTTCAATCCTCCCTCCTTTATTTAAAATTCATTTTTACATGGAAAATATGATCATTTTTTATCAACAACATATTTATCATCTGATGCTCCAGGAACTTTCACAACAATATTTGTGGCATCTGACAACGCTTGGAAATCTGTTGGCTCTCCAGGACTTAAAACAATTATGTCTCCAGCACTCCATTCTTTATTTTTCATCTTAATTTTACCAGTTAAAACCAATGTAATTTCGGTAGCCACTTTATGAAAATGAGTTTCCTCATAATCACCTTTTGAATATTTTTTAACAGCAACTTCACAAGCGTCAGTTTTGTATGCTGTAGGCTTAAAATTGCCAACAAACCAACCTTTAAACATATTATTTAAATTAAATAATTTCACTTATTTATCCATTATAGTAAAACTAGGTTTTTGCTTATAAGGAGAATACAAAGCATTATCTATATTAAAAACTCCTATTTTACATTGCTCAAGAATTAATTCATTGAAACAAGGCGCTATAAAATATAGCCCATCAGTGCTGGCACCCTTTAAGATTTGTTTCATAGCAGAGCTAATAAACCTTTTTGTTGATTTAAACCAAAATATACCTGCAGTAGCATTCTGAGAAATTGGTTTCCTCTGTGCAGCCTCAACTACCATACCCTTGTTTAAACGAACATAAGAGTAATGAGGATGAACTGATTTAAATGTAACAGTTCCAGCATCTAATTTTTGTTTTTTAAAATCATCAATAAATTTTTTGTAATCCAAATCTATAATCTCATTTGCACTAATAATTAATAATTCAGAATCTTGTTTGAGTTGACATGCTGAATATAATGCAGTGCAAAGTGCTCCCTGACAACCTTCTGAAATTTTAATACAATTACTGTTTGGTGTTAATAAATTTGAGATCTTGTCTAAATGAAACTTTTTAATATCTGATTCTAAGAAAGCATAAGAATAAATAACATTATTGATATTCAAAGTTTTGTCGATAATTTTCTCAAGCAAAGAAGTTCCCTCATCTTCCATAAGGCAGGTTGGATATACTTCATTACTATTTTCAGTGCTTCTACTTGCAGCAGACAAAATTAGTATATTTATGCTAGACATGGTTACGTTTCTCCATTTTCAATTTTATCAATTTTATCAAGGATCGCTTCAATATTTACATCTGCAACCTCATTAATAATCATTAAATTAGCACCTGATTTTTCGGCAGCCTCAATGCCATTTGGATTATCCTCAAGAATCAGACATTCTTTTGGAGAAAGTCCAAAATAATCAATAGCTTTGTTATACATTTCTGGTGAAGGCTTTCCTTTAGTAACGTCTTCGTTAGAAACCATAAGTTCTAAATATTGAGTCAGTGATGCCTTTTGCATCATAAGTTCAACACTTTCACGCACTGAATTTGAACAAACAGCCATTTTATATCCAAGACTATGAAGATGAGACAATGCTCTTTCATGAATAAAAGAAGGTTTGCATTTTTGTTGAACTATTTCTTGAGTATATCTTTGCTTAAGATTATTGATGAATTCGTGTAACTCAGAAGGTAATCCTCTTTCAACACTCAACATTTCGAGTTTTTTCCTAGTAGGTAATCCGTCAAATGTTACCAAATGGTCATATCTGGAAATATTTAAACCAAATAAACTAAGTGATTTATTTAGAGACTCATAGTGCCAATCTTTGGCCTCAATTAGAACTCCGTCCATATCAAAAAAAATTGCTTTAATTTTCATAATTACTATTGAGAATTGAAGAATAATTCTGCTTCAGCAGGTAAATCAGTACATAGCATTATATTTTCCTCTTTCCTAAGGGAATAGATTATATCCCATAAATCAGATTTTTCTCTTCCATGCAGTTCAGATGATACTACACAAACTTTCTTTGAATCATTCAAATATTTTTCTATCAGCTTTGAATCAAACCAATTTGTTTGAAATGAATCTAGCCAAATACCTGAGCATTGATCATACCAAGAAGGATTCAACTCAACCTCACTTAATCTAGAATAAACTATAAAATTTGCAGAAAAATACTCTTTCATATCAGGAACAGACATGTCAAAAACAAATAGATCAAAATTCTTATTTCTAAATTCTTTCAATTCACAATTTATTAAATTTGCAAGTCCATCAGACTTTACATTTAATGCAATTGTTATAGGTTTTTTACTAGAATAGTTAGAAATTAATTTAATAAAATCTTGTAAAAGAATCAAGCCTGATTTTGAAGCTACATAATCATGAGATATAACTATTTCACCATTAAAATCTCTTACATCTGTTTCTATACCATATCCTTTATTTAATGACCTTTCAAAAGCCTTCATGGAATTTTTTTCTTTATGAGATTTCCAGTAACCTCTATGGGCAATAATTTGCATGATTAAGATGAAGTAATTCTTTTACAAATCTGAGTTTTCAAAAAATATTCAAGGTCATCAGGTACTCCTAGACCATACATGCCATTACCAATACTACCAATGTTAAATATTCCATATTTTTTTCCATCTTTAATTAATTCATTGTAGACAGGAGCGACATAAAACTCATTATTTACCTTTAAGTTTTTATTAATCATTTCATCTGCAGCCTTTACAAAGTGTTTACCCTCATTAAAATTATATATTCCTACTGTAGCCTCATCTGAAATTACCTCTTTTTCTACAACATTTGTAACTCTATTATTTTTTAATCCAACAAAAGACCATTTTGAGTCGTATGCCTTCATTGTCATGATAATTCCATCAAGATTCTTATTATTTGATTTACTCAAGTAATCATCAATATTTATGTCAATGTATTGATCACTATTAGCAATCATTAAGTGATCAGAGTTATTTATTAGGTTTCTTGCTTCTAAAACAGTACATGCAGCACCTTCAGTTAATCCATCAATCTCAACAATTTCACAATTTGGACTACATGTCTTAAGAAAGTTCTTTAGGTTATATTTTTTGACATGCTCTTTTTGACAAATAAAAATAAATTTGTGCTCAAGAGATGGCTTTAAGTTTTCAACTACCAACTTAATCATTGGTATTCCATTTAATTCTATTAGTGGTTTAGGGTTTGAATAACCTGCGTTCGAAAATCTTGAACCCGCTCCTGCCATTGGTATAACAATATTAATCATTTTTAGAAATATTGTAAGTTAATTTCCTTTTAAAAATTACAATAATACTTAATAAAAAAACTATGCGTGAATACAATTTTTTCCAAATTGGTCTTTCTGAGATTGTAGAGGTTGCATTAAATGTATGTTTCCTTTTTAAAAAGGTTATTTCATTAATATGAATGTTGGATCTTAAAATGTTTGCGGCGATAGCTACCCAAAGATCATGAGATTCAACAAATTTGGGTGTTGGAGAAATTATTTTGGAAAGCTTCTTTCTAAATAACATTGCGCAACCAAAATAATTGGTTTTACCGATAAATATATCAAAAATATTTTTTAAATACTTATGAGAATTTTTTTTATTAACTCCATCATAATGCATTTCAATAGGGAGATCGTGTCTGTCTATCCATTTAAAATTAGATGTTAAAAGTAGAGCATTAGATTCAACTAAATTTTTAATCATTAGCTTTACTCTTCCATTTGTCCAAATATCATCTTGATCTGATAAAAAAATATATTCATTTTTAGCTAATGAAACTGCCTTACAAAATGATTGTACATGACCTAAATTTCTTGAATTTTTATGAATTTTAATTCTATTATCATTTAAACTCATTATAACCTTAACCGTATTATCTTCAGAGCAATCATCAACAACTATTAATTCATCATAGTTGCTTAATTCTGACAAAATAGAATCAAGCTGTTTTAGAATAAAATCTTCTCCATTGAAGGTTGCCATACATACACTAATAGTCATCTTACTTTAATAAGACTTATTTCTAACATGCATAAATAAAGAAGCAAGAACTCCAAAAATTATTCCCAAAAATGTTCCTAAAATACAAATGACTGCTCTAGAGGGTTCTGATTTCAACTCTGGAACTACTGGTGAGTCAATTATCTTAAATATATAGTCATCATTGGATGAGGTGAGCATTAAGGTTTGAAGTTGGGATTCAAGTAAGCTTGATATTGCTTCTTTTAAAGACTGATAATTTGCAGATTTAGCTGAATTATTCAAATAATTAATTGAGTTTTGAGCGATTTTTTTATCTTCATCACGCATACTTTCATTTATGTTTTGTATTATTATGTCAACCCAGATTTTGGCAACATTAGGCGACTCATGTTTTATAGATATAGTTACAAATGAAGTGTTCTTGTCTTCAGATACTTGCAGTATTTTCCTATACATTTTAAATGCTTCTTGGTTTGAAGGAATTGTCTTGAGTGGATAGTCAACTTTTCTTATCCATTTATTTGATATACTGTCGAACTTTTTATTATCATATTTGATTATATTTTCTTCAGGAATCCATTTATCAACTGCCATTAAATTTTCTAATTTGATATTTGGTATAAAAAAATTTGAGAAAAACTCAAATGATCTGATTCTTTGAATAGCCTCTGTTGATTTTGATACTTCTCCAGCAGGAATATTTATCCCAGCTAAACCAGCCAAAGACGAATACGATGAAAGCTGAGATGAAAGATTATCATTAGACGTAGCAGGTGCTAACAATGATTCTGATTGATATATGTTCGGAAGAAATAATGAGTAAATAATTGAAAAAACTGCAAATATCAGTGAAATTGAAGCGATAAGAGATTTTCTATCCCATAGAATTGCAAAAAATTCTTTAAGATTAAGGTCAACTGGGTCACTTCTTGTATTGTTATTCTCTAGCATTTTTAATTATCATTATCTATTAATAAATTATATAACATCAGTTCTCAATTATTAATGGTACCCGAGGCCGGACTTGAACCGGCACGATATTTCTATCGAGGGATTTTAAGTCCCTTGTGTCTACCAATTCCACCACTCGGGCTATAAAAAAATATTTTCCCTATCATTTTTTATATTGAATATTTTGATCAACCTCTCGCTCAATTTTTGTATTATACTCCGCTCTAATTTTATTGTTAGTATCTATAACTTTTTTTATCAGTTTCATGTCTACGCCAAGATTATTTGCATAATCTACAATTGCATTTGTGTCTTTTGGAAAACAAGCTCCACCAAATCCAAATCTTCCATCGGGTCCAGGAACATTCATATGCGAACTTCCAATTCTGATATCCAAAGACAACATTTTTATGAAATTTTCCCAGCTTTCTTCTGCAGAAGAAGTATCAAAAAGTTCTTTTAACTCATTAAAAAAAATCACTTTGGTAGCAAGAAATGAGTTAATCGTATATTTTAATAAAGATGCAGAAATAGTGTCAGTATAAACATAATCAGTACATATACACTTAGTAAAATTTTTATAAATAGCTGCAACTTTTTTTGAAAAGTTCTT
Source organism: uncultured Flavobacteriaceae bacterium (assembly GCA_905380995.1). Taxonomy (GTDB): domain Bacteria; phylum Bacteroidota; class Bacteroidia; order Flavobacteriales; family Flavobacteriaceae; genus Marisimplicoccus. The sequence goes on along the minus strand of CAJPUS010000065.1, from coordinate 5,773 downwards.
ATTTCCGCCAAAAACTATTAATTTTGAATTAACAAAATCAGATTCTGAATATTTTTCTCTTAAAAATTCTGGATTGTAAACAAAATCACCTATTATGTCTTCCAATTTTTTAATAATTCCAGGATGTATTGTGCTTTTAATGACTATTAAACAATTGAAATCACAGGATTTAATATCATTTAATACAGAAATTATTATCGATGAGTCTATAGAACCATCATTTCTCATTGGTGTTGGAAGACAAATGAAAACTGCATCAGGTGCAAATTTTTTTAAGTCTTTTATATCTGTGTTAACTTTTGGGTCAACTTTGAAAACTTCAACATTGTTATTAAAAGCACTAAAAAGTGCTTTGCCAACAAAACCATATCCTATAATTCCTATTTTCATAACTAATGGAGGCTGAATCCGGAATCGAACCGGAGTAAACGGCTTTGCAGGCCGCTGCATAACCACTCTGCCATCCAGCCTAATGCTTGAAGAGTGTATTGCATATAATTAATAAAGAAAAGTCCAAATTTTTAATTTTAATCTTCATAATATTCAAGCCTCTCTATATCATCTTCAATAACAGAGTCTCCGTATTGTATTTCTATAATTTTGCATTCTTCGTCAAAAGGATTTGTTATTTGGTGCCATTCACCTTTTGCAATATTAAAATTATCAAATTTATTTAAAGTTATTTTTGTTTTTATATTTGGATCATTTTTTGAATAAATGACTACACAAGAGCCCTTGGATATTAACCAAATTTCATTCCTTTGAGCATGTCTTTGAAAGCTCATACCTTTTTTTGGACTCACAATGAGTTCTTTAACTTTCACATCTGCTGAATCAAATAAATTATAGAAAGACCCCCATAGTCTATTTTCGTTATCATGCTTCCAATTCTTTAAAAGCCATGAAGAAGAATTTGTTTTTTCATCTCCACCAATGCCAAATCTAAAATCAATATTCTTAACTATCATTTCAGGAATATTATTTTGATTTCTGTCACCGCCATTACAAAATATTATTTCATCGTTTGGAAATTTTTTCTTTATCTCTTCTAGTGCATTGATGCAGCTTCCCTCATCATCATCTAAAAACGTTACAACTTCATCAACACTTTTAATATTCATCAGAATATTTTTTCTCTCTTCGATCGGCATGAACACTTTTTTCTTTTTATCTATGATCCATTTATCGCTATTTAATGCTACGATAAGATAGTCTGAGATTTTCTTAGCAGATTTTAAATAAGCAATATGTCCAGAATGAATAGGGTCAAATCCTCCGCTCACTACTGAAATTTTCATTTTTGTGATACTTTTAAAGCGTATTGATAGCCAGTGTATAAAGTTATTAATGTTGCAACTATTAATAAAATATCACTAATGACAATCAATAAATTCAAGCTTAAAGTCATTGCTAACAGATATGATCCTATAGTGGATAATTGAATTGCGGTTTTTGTTTTTGCTAAGAATGTTACTTTTGTTCTGTCTGAGATATTATTTCTAGCAGAGTAATCACGAAGTGCTGCAACTCCAATTTCCCTCGCAATTATAAATGAACTTAAAAAAGCTATTAAGTAACTATCCAATGTTACTGATAAACCTAATAATATAAATACAATTAATATTTTGTCAGCTATTGGATCTAGAATTTCCCCTAACTGAGATTCTGCATTATATTTCCTTGCTAAATGTCCATCAAGATAATCTGTAAAACCTGCTGCAAAGAATAATAAAATACATATTAAATAATTTCCGGTCATTAAAAAAAATAGAATCACTGGAGCCAGAATTATTCTTATTATCGTTAATAAATTAATTAGATTTCTCATTTTTAAATATTAAGTATATTTCTTGCTATTTTCTCACTTATGCCTTTCACAGTTATTAAATCTGATAAATTTGCTGATTTTATTTTTTTTATACTTTTAAATTTTTTAATTAATCTCTGCTTTTTAACTTTTCCTATTCCCTCTATGCTATCTAATTCTGATTTAGTTATTTTACTACTTTTCTTTTTTCTTTGTGCTTGAATTGCAAATCTATGAGATTCATCTCGAATTTCCTGTAATAACAGAAATGCCTTAGAATATTTGTCTAATTCAACCACTCCATTCTTTCCAATTATAGTTTCAGTAGCTCTTACTCTATTTGAACCTTTGACAATAGAAATTACTTCAATTTCCTTATGATCTGATTCATGAATAACTCTATTTACAAACTTCAATTGAGACTTACCTCCGTCTATAAGAACTAAATCTGGTTTTGTTTTTAAATCATCATAATATTTTAATCTTCTTTCAATAACATGCTCCAGCGAACCAATATCGTTTCCGGAAAGATTTTTTGGGATATTGAATAGTCTATAACTATTTTTTAAAGATCCTGTTTTTGAAAAAACTACGCATGATGCCACTGCGTTATCGCCAGAAATATGGCTAATATCATAACCTTCTATTTTTTTGATATCTTTCATACCGAAATAATTGCTTAACTCATTGAATGCAAATGAATATTTGTCCTCTTTGCTTATGTGGTTCTTTATTACTTGCATTGCATTTAAATTGCATAAATTAAATATCGGTCTAATTGATTTGCTAGGTGAGTGAATTATTTTTACTACTTTTTTATGTCTTTCTTGGAACATTTTTTCAAGAATTTTTTTGTCCTCTAAGGCATAAGCACAAAGGATTTTTTTAGGAATGTCTATCTGGTTATCATAGAAGTTGAATATCGCGCTTTGATATACGTCATCAAAAGAATCAAAGTGTACTTGTTTAATTAGATATGTTTTAGTACCTCTAATTTTTCCATTTCTTACTACAATTATGGATATGCCAAGATAGCTCATTTCAGAACTGACTGAAAAAATATCAATGTCATTAGCCATAGTAACTACCGATTGTTCTTCCTTTAATAAACTTAATCTTTCAAGACGATCTCTAATTTCGGCAGCCTTTTCAAAATCAAGCTTTGACACAGCTTTCTCAATATCGCTTGTAAGTTTTTGAACGGTTTTAGTGTCTGAAGATGAAAGAAATGATTTTGCGCTGGTAATATCTTCAAAATAATCAACTTTGTTTATATTTTGAACACACGGCGCAGAACATCTTTTCATTTGAAACTCTATACAAGGCCTAGTCCTATTAGCAAAAGTATTATCGCTACAATTTCTTATTTTGAAAATTGTTTGAATTTCTTTTATAGATTTTTTTACTGCCTCTGAACTTACAAAGGGCCCAAAATATTTTTTATCGACGGCATTTTTTGTTCTTTTTGAATATACGCCTGGAAACTCATGGTCTAGTGAAAAATAGATATAAGGATATGTTTTGTCATCTCTTAATAGAATATTAAATTTTGGCTTATTTTCTTTAATTAGCATTTGTTCAAGAAGTAATGCTTCAACTTCGTTTTTAGTAGTGAATGTCTCTATTTTATTTGTAAGAAATTTTATTTGAGAAGTTTTTCTATCTTTGAAGGACTTTCCAAAGTATGAAGAGACTCTTTTTTTTAAATTTTTGGCTTTGCCGATATAAATTATTTCTGAATTGTTAAAGAATTTATAAACGCCTGGAGTATCTGGGACTTTTTTTAAATTGATTGGCATTACAAAAAAATATTTCTAGTATTAATCTTTGTTGGATAAATATTTTTTAGTATAAATCTTACCTGCACTGACTCCAAATTGGTCAAAAGGGTTAATTTCTAGCATTGCTGCTGTAATGTATGTTCTATGCTCCCATGAAGCTATAAGATAACCCAGAGTATATGCATCAACTTTATTCAGTAAAAAAAGGTTTAAGGGAATATTGCCATTTATTTTTTCTTCAGGCTTTAATATATCGTCTTTGCCATCTGACAACATTTTTGCTTGAGTAATAGCTTGAGCATATGCCAGGCTTTTTAAATTCTCTCTAGAGACAATTATATCTGCGCAAATGTCTTGAGTGCCTTGATGTAATAATTGAAAATAAGAATGTTGTGCGGTTGGCCCATAGCCACCAAAGATGATTTGTCCTGTTCTCTGAAAAGCAGAATTTTTGTTGGGTTGTTTTCCTAATGATTCCATTTCAAGCTGCTGAATATAATCTGGAAATGATCTTAATTTCCAACTATATGATAAAACCACTCTAGCAGTTTTATTTTTTGAATTATTTAACCAGATATCGCTATAAGATAATATTTTAATAAATTCTAAGTACTTTTTATTACTTTGAAGATCTAAATCTGCCTTATTGCCACCCATTAGAAAATTATCTGGCTCAAAAGTTGTATCCATAAAAGCAGGAACTGCAATATCAGACCATATTGAGTATCTTCCTCCAATCTCTTTATCAAATTTTATTATGTGTTTGAAATTATATTTAGATGCCTCTGAATCATTTGCTGTGATTGCTATAAATTTATTCATATCTCCAGACCACTTAATTGCTTCTTTTAGAGTCTCAATTGTTTCATCAGTTGTGAATGACTTTGACGAGATTATAAATAGAGTTTCATTTTTTTTAAGATTAGAGGTTTTCTCTATAAATTCGTGTGGATCTGAACCTGTTATAAATAAATGACTTAAATCTGTTTTAGATCTAATTAAACTTTCAATCAATAACTTTGGTCCTTCAAATGAACCTCCAATTCCAAGAACAATAATATTGAGCACACCATCAAGAACTCCTTTATTTAAGCACTTAGATAAGTTTTCAGAAGGCCAACTAGGCGTATTTGCTCTATATTTTGGGTGCCATGCAGCACGGTCTTCAGTATAATTGACATTTTTACCAGCAAATAGTTCTTCTATCTTTGAATTAACATTAAGCTCTTCAAATTTTGTATTGAATTCATTGAAAATTGAGTTGTTAAATGCTTTTAAATAAGGCTCATATCTTAAAAGATCGTTTTCGAAGAAATAATTATTTAGCGTATCCATAATTAATTAATACTTTGGTGTAATTCATTTAACGCTTCTGAAATATCTTCAGCACAAGTTATAGGTCTTCCAATAACTATATGATTTGAACCTAAATCTATTGCTTGCTTGGGAGTCATTACTCTGCTCTGATCATCATTTACATCTAACAAACGTATGCCAGGAGTTATTGAAAGAAGCGACTCTCTTGCAGTCACTAGCTCAAGTTCATGAGGAGAGCAAACAACTCCGTCAATTTTAGCTTCTTCTGCAATATCGAGCATTGCATCTACTTGATTACTAACGGTTCTTTGATAAATTTGATTTGTATCTAAATCAGATAGGCTTGTTAAAGCAGTAACTCCAAAAACTTTTATGTTAGTTCCTTTTAATGCTTCCATTGCAGATTCCATCATAAGTTTTCCTCCTGATATATGAACGGTAAGCATATTTATTGGGAGGGTTGCTAATCCCTCTATGGATTTTTTTACAGTATTTGGGATATCATGAAGCTTAAGGTCTAAGAAAATATCAAAGCCTCTCTTTGCAGCTGAATAAATAGTGTTATGGCCAAGTGAATTAAAAGAGACGCTCCCAATCTTTACCATACAAAGGTTTGGATTCAATGCCCCAAGAATTCTATCAAATGAAGCTTTTTCATACTCATCAATAGCTACTATGATTGATTTACCCATGTTAATAATATTAAACCAAAATTTACTTTTCTAACAATGATTTAGAAGGTTTAAAATGCATTGTTGCTGTTTCTCCTAAATAAGATATTTCTTTAGTTTTTGGATTAATAAATTTTCTTGGCCTTATAAATTTTTTTGAAAAAGTACCAAAACCCCTTATTTCTACTTTACCATCT
>CAJPUS010000064.1 GCA_905380995.1 uncultured Flavobacteriaceae bacterium | reverse complement strand
CAAAGATCTCATCAAAAGATTCTCTGGAGTGAATTACTATTGGCAGATTATATTCAATAGCTAGTTTTATTTGCTCTTCAAATGCAATCACTTGTTGTTTAAAATATTTTTTTTCATGAAATAGATCTATCCCAATTTCACCAATTGCTTTGTAATCATTTTTTTGTATTTGTTTTTTTACAAAATCAATTTCAAATCTAAAGTTTTCACCGACATAACATGGGTGAAGACCAATCATACAAAAAACTCTATCTGGAAATTTCTTTTTTAAGTCATGCATTCTACTATTATACTTAGAGCTTATGGATGGTAAATAAAACTTTTTAACACCAGATGAAATTGCTCTATGCATTACGTCATTAATGTCATTATGGAACTGATCTAAATATAAATGGGTATGAGTATCAATCAAATTAACTGAGGCCTAAAGATTTCTTAATTTTTCCATCCATCAATATATTCACTGGATCTTCAACTCCTTCCTTCACAGCTATCAAAAAACCAACAGATTGGTTACCATCGATAATTCTATGATCGTATGATAATGCTATATACATCATTGGTCTTATCTCAACTTTTCCATCCACAGCAATGGGTCTTTGAATAATATTATGCATACCCAGAATTCCAGATTGAGGAGGATTTATTATTGGTGTTGAAAGCATTGAGCCAAAAACACCTCCATTTGAGATTGTAAATGTACCTCCAGTTAAATCATCTACTGTTATTGATTTATTCCTGACATTGTCAGCAAGTCTTTTAATCTCTTGTTCAACAGCGGCAAAAGATAGATCTTGAGCATTTCTCAAAACTGGTGTCATTAAACCTTTAGGACCAGAAACTGCTATACTAATATCAGAATAATTATAAGAAATCTTTTCATTACCGTCAATCATAGAGTTTACATCTGGATAAAGCTTAAGGGCTCTTGTTACAGCTTTAGTAAAGAAACTCATAAATCCAAGATTTACGCCATGTTTTTGAGAGAAGGCTACCTTATAATTTTTTCTAAGTTCAAAAATATTTAATAAATCTGCTTCATTAAAAGTAGTCAGCATAGCTGTTTCATTTTTAACAGCTACAAGTCTTTCAGAAACTTTTCTTCTTAACATTGATAGTTTCTCTCTCTTTTCATTTCTACCTTCATGATTTGAAGAACCCATTGCTGGCAAAACATTTAAAACATCATCTTTTGTTATTCTTTCACCCTTTGACTGGATTTCATTGATATTAATGCCTCTATCGGATGCAATATTTCTAGCAAGAGGTGTAATGCTTATCTCATCATCTTTGTCTATCAAAATATCTCTTTCCTGTTGAATATGCTCCTTAGAAGACTCATTTTCTTTTTGTTGAGGGTTTGAGATTTGAGATGTATCAATCAAACATACAATATCTCCAACGGACATTGAATCACCTTCCTCAGCCTTTAAGGTAATTTTACCTGAGGCTTCAGCTGGAAGGTCAAGAGTTGCTTTATCAGAGTCTATTTCTGCAATTGTTTGATCTTTATCAACGATATCTCCGTCTTTTACGAGCCATTGCGATATTTCAACTTCTGTTATTGATTCGCCAGGGGAAGGAATTTTCATTTCAAGAACCATCAGTATTCTTTGCTATTTAACATATCTAAATTAATCATAAAATTGAAACTATTTAAATATTCATTATCTTAATAAACAAAAATATATGTCAAATAGAAGAGGATTCATCAAGTCGTCAACCATTGCAACAATTGGTTTAATTTCATTAAATCAAAATTTATATTCCTACCACAAAAATTCAAATAGAAAGATCAGGATAAGTTTAAATCCAGGTGCAGTTGGAATTAATTGTACAGCTGATGAATTACTAGAACTTGCTATAAAGTATAATTTTGATTCAATTATACCTATTGTAAAGGAATTTCAAGAGATGGATCATAGAGAAATTGATAATTATCTTAAAAAAATGAAAGAAAATAAAATTTCATTTGATGTCTCTGGATTACCAGTTCAATTTAGAACAAATAAGGATCAATTTAATAAAGGTTTAATCACTTTAGATAGTTATTGTAAAATTTTAAATAAGTTAAATGTTAAGGGTTTTAATACCTGGATTATGCCTACCAATAAAGATTTAACTTATTTAGAAAATTTTAAAGTACATAAAGAAAGACTAAAAGAGTGTGCTAAAATTATTGGAGATTATGGAATGAAACTTGGCTTAGAATTTGTTGGACCAAAAACATTAATGTCAAGAGATCAATTTTCATTTATTAGAACAATTAATGAACTACGAGAGTTAATTGTTGCAATTGATGAAAAAAATGTTGGATACCAACTTGATGCCTTTCATTTATATTGTGCAAATCATTCAGTTGAGGATTTAAAATTTTTAAACAAGGATAATATAGTAATGTGTCAATTAAACGATGCTGTTCTTGGAAGATCAGTTGATGAGCAATTAGATCTAGAAAGAGAATTACCAGGAAAAACTGGTTTGATTGATACAGCTCCATTTTTAAATTTTTTAAATAATATTGGGTATGAGGGGACTGTAAGTGCAGAACCATTCAATAAAGAACTAAATAAGATGAACAACGAAGATGCAGCGAAAGCTACTTTTAATGCAATTAAGAATAGTTTTGAAAATGCTGGGATTTTTTAATAAAAAAAGACTCACTTTCTAAAATTGTTTTTTGTTTTATCAAAAACATACTCAATTACTTGATTATGTCTTCGCTCAAATCTAGTATAGCTTCCTGATGCCGTTGAACCATAAAATCTTCTAGTTACAGGCCTCATGTTTTTTGCAATTGGATGATAAGTTTGAATATGATTCCAAGCACCCATATTCCTTGGCTCTTCTTGTGCCCAAACTATATCAGTAGCATTCGAGAATTTTTTTATTTCAGATATTATCAATTTAACTGGAAGAGGAAACAACTGCTCTATTCTTACAATTGCAACATTTTTTATACTATTTTTTTCTCTATAATTAATTAAATCAAAATAAAATTTTCCACTACAAAATACAAGAGAATCTGCTTTAGCTGGTTTAATTTCTGGATCACTAATTACTGGAATAAATTTAGAATTTGTTAACTCATCAATATTAGACACAACTTTTGGATGACGAAGAAGACTCTTTGGAGTAAATAAAATTAAAGGTTTTCTAAATTTAGTTAGCATCTGTCTTCTTAGTAGGTGAAAAAGATTTGATGGAGTCGTACAATTTGCTGCATACATATTGTCCTTTGCACATAATTGTAAATAGCGTTCCATTCTTGCAGAAGAATGTTCAGCTCCCTGTCCTTCATAACCATGAGGTAGATACAATACTATGCCATTTTGTAATTTCCATTTATCTTCAGCGGAGGAAATATACTGATCAATGATTATTTGAGCTCCATTTGAAAAATCTCCAAATTGTGCCTCCCAGATTGTTAAGCAGTTTGGACTAGCAAGTGCATAACCATAATCAAATCCTAAAACACCATATTCAGATAAAGGTGAATTATATATTCTAAATAATCCTTTATTTTTTGTATCAATATTATTTAGAGGTAGATATTCTTCCTCTGATTCTTCAGATTTTAAAACTGCGTGTCTATGAGAAAAGGTACCCCTTTCAACATCTTGACCTGAAATTCTTACATTAAAACCTTCATGAATTAATGTTCCATATGCAAGTAGTTCTGCCATTGCCCAATCAACTTTTCCATTCTCAAATATTAATTTTTCTCTTGAATCAAATAGCTTTATGATCTTTCTTAAAAATGATTTATTTGGTAAAGAAGTTATAGATTTTGCAACGTTGAGTATATCTTTTTTTACAGAACTTGTTACATAATCTTCAAGCATTTTATTCTCATCAACTCTCGTAAATCCTTGCCACACTTCTTGCATAAAAGGTGTAATTTTTGTTTTTTGTTTTTTCTTAGAATCAGTTAACTCATTTTCTAGTTTTGAGAAATATTCTAATTCAATTTTAGAAACATGATCATCATTTATTATTCCCTGATCGATAAGTTTAGAGGCGTATATATCTCTTGGATTTGGATGACCTAATATATATTTATATAGTTTAGGCTGAGTAAATCGCGGTTCATCTCCTTCATTATGGCCATATTTTCTATATCCTAATAAATCAATAAAAACATCCCTATTAAACTTATTTCTATATTCTAATGCAAAGGTTATTGCATGAATAACAGCTTCAACATCATCTGAGTTTACATGTAAGACTGGAGAAAGAGTTACTTTACCTACATCCGAACAATACGTACTTGACCTTGCATCAAGATAATTAGTAGTAAATCCAACTTGATTATTAACTATCAAATGAATTGTCCCCCCAGTTGAATATCCTTTTAGTCTTGACATTTGAATTACTTCATATACAACTCCCTGCCCGGCAATAGCTGCATCACCATGGACAATTATAGGTAGAACTTTATTTGTATTGTTATCAAAATCATTCTCGAGCTTTGCTCTTGCAATTCCCTGTACAATAGGATCAACAGACTCAAGATGAGATGGGTTTGGAGCCAAATTCATGTTAATTTTTTTACCAGATGCAGAAGTTCTTTCTGATGTCCATCCAAGATGATATTTCACATCTCCATCAAAAATATCTTCTTCATAATCCTTGCCTTCAAACTCTCCAAAAATATCTCTACTTGATTTTCCAAAAATATTTGCAAGAGTGTTTAATCTACCTCTGTGTGACATTCCCATTACAAATTCTTCAACTCCCTTTTCAGCAGCTAAATTTATCAGAAAATCAATTGCTGGAATTAATGATTCTCCTCCTTCGAGTGAAAATCTTTTTTGACCAACATATTTTTTTTGAAGAAAATTTTCAAATGTATAAGCTTTGTTTAGACTGTTCAATATTGATAATTTTTCATTTTTTGAAAAATTAGGTTGATTACTATTAACATTTATGAAATTCTGAATCCATCTAACTTTCAGGGGATCTCTTATGTACATATATTCTAGTCCTATAGATTCACAATATATTTTTTTTAGCTTATTTATTATGGCTTTTAGTTTACTTGGGCCTATTCCAACTATCTCTCCAGCACTAAAGACTAATTCTAGGTCACTTTCCTTTAAACCAAAATTTTCTAAATCTAATGTTGGTGAATATTTTCTTCTTTCCCTGACAGGGTTCGTTATTGTAAAAAGGTGACCTCTTTGTCTGTAAGCATTAATTAAATTAACAACCTTAAATTCTTGTTTAATATTCTCTGGAACCTCAAATTTTTTCTCTTCAACAGTAATATTTGCATTTTCCAATCCAAAATCAAAACCCTGAAAAAAAGCTTTCCAACTTGGCTCTAGACTATCAGGAGACTCCAAGTATTGATCGTACATTTCAGCAAAAAAACTTGTATGTGCTGAATTAAGAAATGAGAATTTATCCATTAAATGTCATATAGTTAATAAAATTACAACTTGTTTTTTATGTTTCTCAATAATTTTCAGATTTTTGTATCATGTTTGCCCTAATTGATTGTAATAATTTTTACGCTTCTTGTGAAAGAGTTTTCCAACCTCATCTAAATGGTAAACCACTTGTAATTTTATCAAATAATGATGGGTGTGTCATAGCTAGAAGTAATGAGGCAAAATCACTTGGAATTCCTATGGGGGCTCCAGCATTTAAATACAAAGAAATTTTTCAAAAAAATAATGTTCAAATTTTTTCTTCCAATTTTACGTTGTATGGTGATATGAGTAATAGAGTAATGTCTATTATTGCAAGACACGTGCCAGAAGTTGAAATATATAGTATTGATGAGGCATTTATAAAGTTTAGTGGATTCTCAGAAGATGAAGCTAACAAAAAATGTAAAGAGATAATAAAAACTGTGTTTAAATGGACAGGTATACCTGTTTCAATAGGCTTAGCTTCAACCAAATCACTTGCAAAAGTTGCTAATAGAATTGCTAAAAAAAACTCTCATAAAACAAATGGATTTTATTCAATTAATAATGAAAGAATAAGATTAGAAGCCTTAAATAATATTTCTACTGGAGACATATGGGGCATTGGTCTTCAAAATGAAAAAAAGTTATCAAAAATTAATGTCAAAACCGGAATGGATTTTATAAGTCTTCCTGATGAATGGGTTAAAAATAATATGAGTATCATAGGTCTTAAACTCAAGAAAGAACTTGAGGGGAATTCTACCTTGGACATAGAGGAAGGGAAAGTGGATAAAAAGTCCATTGCTACGACTAGAAGTTTTGAATCTGAAATTTCTTCATTAGATGATTTAATTGAGAGAATTACCACATTCTCTATTGTTGCTTCTAAAAAACTAAGAAGACAAAATAGCGAGTGTAATATGATTTGTGTTTTTATTCGTAGTAATCCTTTTAAACAAGACGGCAAAAGATACCATTTCAGTTTAACAGGATCACTTCCTTTCTCTACAAACTCAAATATTAAAATAAGTAAATTTGCTGTAAGTCTTTTGAGGAAAATTTATTCTAAGAATAAGCTTTACAAGAAAGCTGGAGTAATATTAATGGGCTTATCTCCTCAGTCTAATCACCAGTTCAGCATGTTCGATAAGGATCTTGAAAAACAAAAAAAGTTAATGAAGAGTATTGATAGTATTGATAATAAGTATGGGCTATACAAAGTAAGACTCGGAAGTCAGGATCAGAAGAGAATATGGAAAATGAAGAGACAAAAACTTTCAAGGAATTACACAA
>CAJPUS010000063.1 GCA_905380995.1 uncultured Flavobacteriaceae bacterium | reverse complement strand
GTGGACCAGCGATATAGACGCTTGGATTATTAATTGAATCCATAAATGATAGATCTTTCATTTTTAGGACTAAATCTAGAGGTCCTCCCGTATCTCTAACACTCGTTACTCCATGAGCTAAAAAAAGTCCCGGCATAAATGGTGCTAGGGTAGTATCAAAAGAAAAATGAATATGAGCATCCCACAATCCTGGAATTAAATATTTCCCACTTGCATCAATTATATTATTAACATTACCTGTAAACTCATTATCATTGTCTAGTATCATAGTTATGATATCATTTGTAATAACAACATGTTTAGTTAATTGAAGTCCATCAATTGGATCAATAATTGTAATATTTTTTATAACATAGGAGTTATCTGAAATTCTTACTTGGTTTGAACAACCCAACATGTGTAAGGAAAAGAATATGATTGTGATCTTATTTAAAGAATTGAAATAATAATTCATAATATTCCTAAAATTTTAGAAGGTTTAGTTACCTCTTCCAACTTTTCTAACACCAGTCATTTTGGTTTTTCCTACACCTTTAGACTGAAGCTTACTACTATAATTCTTTTTAGAATTCTTATTAGAGCTTTTAACTTGACGTTTTCCGTTTGTCTCTCTATTATCGTTTTTGTTTCCAAAAAATTTACTTCCCATATTAATCTGTTTACAATACTGAATTTATACAATTTATGAAAGAATATTTAAATCAATCTATTGTATATTGAATTATTATAATTTTTTAAAAAAATGAAGCCATTTTCAAGACTTTTAATAACATCATTAATCTTTATTTTATCATGTTCATCTCAAGAGTCTGAAGAAAATGCATGTATAGATGAAACTAAAATTGAGGAGCTAGCTTTATGTATTGAGGTATATGAACCAGTATGTGGTTGTGATGGAGTTACATATCCAAACCTTTGTTATGCCAGTAACTTTGGAGGAGTAACTTCATTTATAAGTGGAGCATGTGGTAAGTCTAATTAGATTTCAATTAACTCCCATAAAACAGAAAAATATTTTTCTAAACTAGATAAACAAAATTACCTAAAATTCAACCAATTTTTAACGCTTGCTGAGTGTTTTTTCATCCATCAAATAAGTTAAATTTTACTATTAAATATAAGATGAAACAACACTAATTAAAATCCAAAACCAAAAGCTAAATAATCAATAAGTGTAAAGTTATTACATTTATTTAAGTAACTTTTCTGCCTCTTGTTTAATTCTAGATTTATTTAGAATACTATCTTTTAAAAAAGATTTTCTGCCAAATTCTTTATCTGTTATATTAATTCTCATCTTTTCACGATTAACAGTAAAAATCTCATAATTAAAAAGTGCCTGATTAAGAAATTCTAAGGCTTTTATTTCGTTATCAACACCACCGAGACTATTATCTTTATTAAGTGCATTAGAGTAAACAGTTATGATTTCGTTAGCAATAATTTGATAAGCTTCAGAAAAAGCTCCCTCTAGACTTTCAGCTTCAAGTTCTTTAGTCTCGTATGAGGCTTCACCAGATTGACTGTAATTGAAACTATCCAAATAATAGATTTCACCTCCACATCCAATTAGAAGAAAAGATATAAGAAAGAGTATTTTTTTCATAATTTGTTAACTTTTAATAATACAAAGATATTAAATGATAATAACTAATTAAAAATCAAAAAATATAATTTGGGGCACAGAATTATAATAAGGGCACATACTTTCACTATATATAAAAAATAAATAGTATATTTAGTATAGTAATAAATTATGGAAAAATTAAAAAAAATTTCTCAAGAAAAATTCGATTCACTTAAAAAAGATGAAAAAGATTTGCTAATTGTTTATTATAAAACTTATGAAAAAGAAAATAAACTAACAAAGTCCATAAATAAATCTAAAAAAAAGATAAAAAAAGTAAAAGAGAGGTTGAATAATGTTCAAATAAAGAAAAAAGAAATTTTAGAAAAAATTAAGTCAATCAATAAAAGTTTATTTACAACGTCTACTATAGTATGTGACAAAAGATGGAATTCATATATCTGCATATTTAAGAACAGCGACTCACAAAAATCATTATATCTTGGAAGCCACGTGAATATAATTAAAGCTCTTAAACCCTTTTACTCAAAAGAAGAATTTAAAGATTCTAAAGAGTTTATAAAAAAAGAACTCAAAAAAATTATATCTACAGTTCAAGATAAATTGATTAAACATAATGATAAAAATGAAATAACTTTCAAAAAAAACAAACTTAAAAATATAGTTGAGTTATACGCTGAAAGTGGTAAATGGGATTATTGGTCAATTGAAAACTAGCAATGCTAAATTAAAAATATATAAATTAAATTAGTAATATGAGTTTAATTAAAAATATAAGTTTACTTGTGATTATATCTACATTTGTTTCATGTAGTTCTTTTAAAAAAGAACAAAAAGCATATATTGAAATATCAAAACAGAATTATCAAAATCAACTTGAAGGGTTTTGGTTAGGTCAATTAATTGCAAATTGGACTGGATTAATTACAGAAAATGATAAAATTGGAAATATTGGAGAAATTAAGACAGGTAACTTCTATACAAGAGAAAATTGGGGTAAAACTGATCAAAGAAGTATTTGGGAGGATGATTCAATTGATAAATCAAATATTAATATTGATTATGTTTTAAAATCAGAAGATGAAATATGGGGATCAGATGATGATACAGATATTGAATATATGTATCAGTATTTACAAAATTTTTATGAAACAAATATTTTAACTCCAGCTCAAATTAGAGAGGGATGGTTAAGACATATTTACATTGAAGAGGAAAATTATTTATGGGTTTCAAACCAAAGAGCTTTTGATCTAATGTTAGAAGGGTTTGAGCCACCAGAGACAAGTAACCCTGATAAAAATAAATTCTATGATATGATTGATGCTCAATTAACAACTGAAATTTTTGGTTTATTCTCTCCTACAAAACCAGAGTTTGCAATTGAAATGTCAAGACTTCCAATCCAAACAACAGCAAGAGAGGAAGCTCAAGAAATTGCAGAGTTCTATATTAGAATGTATTCAAATGCATCAAACACGAAAATTTTTAATTCAATCAAAGAAAAAATAATTTGGCTTGCCAATGAGTCTAGATATAAGTTAAATAATGATTTATACCCATCAAAAATGTACGATTACATTAAAGGTTTATATGATTCTGGAATTAAATGGGAGCAAACTAGAGATTCAATTTATTACAGATATCAAGTCAATCAAAAAGATGAATATAATATAACTTCTAAAAATTTATATTGTAATGGTTGTTATGCAGCAGGAATTAATTTTGCCTCCAGTCTTGTCAGTTTATTTTATGGCGAAGGTGATTTAAAAGAAACAATAAAAATTGGAACACTTGCTGGTTGGGACTCTGATAATCCAACATCTACATGGGGTGGGTTAATTGGATTTTTGATAGGCAAAGAAATGGTTGAAAAAGAATTTAATATGAAGCTATCCGACAAGTTTAACATACATAGAACAAGAAAAAATTTCCCCAATGATGGAATTGATACATTTGAAAATATGGCAAAAAATGGAATTAAAATAGTTGATAAGGTTGTTTTGGAAGAGCTTAATGGAAAGATTGATTCAGAAAATAAATTCTGGTTAATTCCCAAATAATAATTATTTTAAATAATAAATATGATCCTACCTGTAAGCTGCTCAATTGACTTAGATTTTGACAATAAAAAAGTTTGGCAAATTATCTCAGAGCCAGGAAACCTAAATAAAGTGCACCCATTTTGTAAATCTAATACAGTGGTCAATTGGGACAAAGACAAACATGAAGATATTTTAGAGTATCTAAATGGGGTTGTACTTCATAGAAATTTTTATAAATGGGAGGAAGGTAAGGGATATGAGTTATACATTGGAAGAAAAAATGGAAGAAAGTCTAAAGTTATTTGGAAAATTACAGGTGATAAAAAATCAAAGCTTGATATTACTGTTTATCCTCATGTATTTAGCGATAAAAATAAAATTAGCTATGTTCTAATTCATACTTTCTTTATTAACCCAGGATTAAAAAAATATTTAAATTCTGTTTTAAGAGGCTACAAATGGTATTTAGAAAAAAAGAAGTCTGTACCTAGAAATCAGTTTGGCAAACACAAATGGTTTTCCTAAAACTAATTATGATTAGAATGATCCATATTGTGATTCATGTGCATTTTTTTTCCGATATTAAAAATTGGCAACATTAATCCTAATGTTTTCATCGACTCAGAAGAGTTAAAAAATATCCTAAGTTTTTTATTTCTAAAGAGCTTGTAATCAATTCCTATGTATGGTTCATTATGATTTTCATGTGAGCTGTGCATAGAACCCATACCCATGTGCATTGCCATTGGGTCATCTGGCATTTCATGGAACATGTAACCAGCCGCAACATTAAATCTTCCAAGGCTGTATTTTACATTTAACATTATTTCATAATCATCATCCACATCAAATGGTGTTATCATTACCCCTCCGCCAACCATAACTTTGGGAAGTGGCATAAAGTTTATACCTGCTCCTAGCTTGGAATATTCATTTTCAAGATCAAATCCACCCATAACTCCAACGTGTGCTTGTGAGTGGATGTTTAAAGAAATAAGAGATATTATGATTATTAATTTTTTTTTCATAAATGTCATTTAGGTAGAGAGCCATGCCGGTCATAATAATCTTTATCATGGTCCATTTTTTCTTTACTTGATAATACAAGGGATATTAAAACCAAAACAGTCACAATTACTCCAAATATAAAAATTGATAGTGTGAGATCTCCCAAAAATAAATCTCTTATTTGACCGTACCGATTCATTCACCAAAATTATTTATATGATTTGACAAATTTAGACCTAGTATCAGAATTAACAAAAATTTTGGATTTACATATTAAACTAAAATATAAATTTGTTTTGTGTTAAAAATACTAAAAAAGATTCCCAAAGTATATTATCCCGAAATTCTATTCGCCATATTCCTTGTTGTTATGCTAACAAAAGTTTATATAATGGTTCAACTTGCAAATTCATAATCAATTCATTTATGAATTACTTTTTAATAATAAAGTGTTCGGTTTAACAATTTAGTTTTTATAATTTCAAATTTTGTAAATATCAGTTATTTATGAAAAAAGATTTGAAAATTATACCTTAGAAAAATGAAAACTAAATTATTAATTTATTTATTCTGTCTTATCTCATTTTCTTGCTTTTCTGAAAAAGAGGATTGGGTATCACTTTTTGATGGAGAAAGCCTTAATGGATGGGAAATGAAAATTGCTGGATATGAATTAAATAATAATTATCGAAATACTTTTTCTGTACAGGATGGCGTAATCCGAGTCTCATACAGGGATTATGATTTATTCGATAGAAATTTTGGACATCTTTTTTATACAAAAAAGAAATATAAAAATTATCACTTAAAAATGGACTATAGATTTTATGGAAATCATGTAAATCTTTTTAAAAATGAAGACGAAGCTTGGAATTATAAAAACAGTGGTGTAATGCTTCATTCCGAAGACCCTTCCAAAATGTTACTTAATCAGGAATTTCCAGTTAGTATAGAAGCACAATTTCTAGGAGGTTCCGGAATAAAAGAGAGGCCAACCCTCAATATGTGTTCACCAGGAACAGAGGTAGATATTAATAAATCTCAAGCAACGGAACATTGTATTTCTTCTAATTCAAACACATATCATAATGAAGATTGGATAAGTGTAGAGTTTGTTGTCTACTCAGACTCAATTGTTCACCATATCATTAATAAAGATACTGTAATGTCTTACTCAAATATTAAAATTGGTGGTGAGTATTTATCTGATAATTTTATTGATAGAATTGGAGAGCCATTAAAAGAAGGGTTTATTTCTCTTCAGTCTGAGGGCCACCCAATTGAGTTTAAAAATATAAGGATTAAAGAAACTTTAGATTAATTTCCTTCATAAAAGTATTTTGAAGTTGCTTTGTCTGCAATTTGTTGAAGAAGTATTTTATCCTTTTCACTAATTGCCCCATAATAGTCATATTCTAAACCTATTGGAGATTTTCCATAAATGCTGGCAAATACGGTACACGCTGCTAAATAAGTTCCTTGCAGATTTGGATGAGTTCCATCATCATGATGAAGTTTGATACCTGGAAATTCATTATATGCAATATCAAAAGCTAGCCCAACTGGGATTACTAAAGCATTGTTATCTTTACCAACTTTTGTGTAGATATCATTTATAATTTTAATCTGATTTGCCTCAAAATCTTTATGAGGTTTTACAAAAGCATGTGTCATGTAAAGTGCTGCTTTGGAACCACTTAGTTGTATTGATTCAACATGTTTTTTAGCATAGTATGAAAACTCTTTTCTATTTTCTTCAGTTAATGGTTCGGAGCTCCCTCCTTGAAGGATAATTAGATCGAACTTTTTAATTGAACTTATTTCCTTTGGTTTAATGAGCCTTTCAACATCATGATGTTTTAATCTTGCACCTCCAATTGTTGCTGATTTTACAGATGCTGCACCATCGTAATCAACAAGATGTTCTTCAGCCATTCGCTTAAAATGATTATGAAGGCTATCGCCGTAGTATAAATAACTATTTCCAATAAATAATATTGTCCTTGGTTGATCTGGTTTATCAAATTCTTCAGCCTGCTGGGAAACTAAAGAGTTTGAAAAAATTAATAAAACAAAAAAAGTTTTATAAATATTTTTCATCGTTTTTATTTGAGAAGGTAAATATTCTTTTAATTTTAACCAAGTTTCATTTAATCCCTAATAAATTGATTATGTCAAAAGATAAAAGAGAGTTTGATATTATTGTTTGGGGTGCATCTGGATTCACTGGAAGACTTGTTGCAGAATACATTTATAAAAACTACAAGATCAAAGATTTGAAATGGGCAATAGGAGGAAGGAATAAACAAAAGCTTATTAATCTTAGAGATTCCATACTTGATAAAAATATTCCAATAGTTTTAGCCGATAGCTTCAATGAAAAAAGTTTGATTGAAATGGTCAATAGAACTAGTGTTATTTGTAGTACGGTCGGACCATATGCAAAATACGGATCCTTACTTGTAAAATCATGTGTCAAAAATAAAACACACTATTGTGATATAGCAGGTGAGACACATTGGATAAGAAAAATAATTGATTTATATCATGAGGAAGCAACTAATAATAATGTAAAGATTGTCAATAGTTGTGGCTTTGACTCAGTACCATCAGATATTGGAGTTTATTTTATCAACCAAAAGCTTTTAAAAAAGAATCTAGATATAAAAATGAGAGTTATAGGTACAAAAGGAGGAATTAGTGGAGGAACTTATGCTAGTTTAAATAATTTAATATTTGAAGCTTCAAAAAACAAAAAAATAAGAGAAAATTTAATTAATCCCTATGGATTGAATCCATTGAAAGAACAATATGGTCCCGACAAAAAAGATCTTATGACTGTAAAATATGATAAGAAAATAAATAAATGGATTGCACCTTTTGTTATGGCTGGAATAAATACAAAAATTGTGCGAAGGACGAACGCAATATTTAATTACAGGTATGGAAAAAAATTTCAATATGATGAGGCAATATTGACTGGTGATGGATTAAGAGGAAGAGCTAAAGGAATCTTAATATCAATTCCACTAATTTTTGTTTCAGCAAAACCTGGTTCAATAATAAAAAAATTAATTGATTTTTTTGCACCAAAACCTGGAGAAGGTCCTGGTGTGGAGAAAAGAGATAGAGGGTATTTTAAACTTTTATTTTATGTATTTGATAAAAATCAAACTTTTCTCTATAAAGTTACTGGTGATAAAGACCCTGGTTATGGATCAACATCTAAAATGATTGCAGAATGTGCTATATGTTTAGCCAAGGATTCATTAAACAAAATATATGGAGTTTTAACTCCTGCCTCAGCAATGGAGAATAATATTCTAAAAAGACTTGAAATGAACGCAGGTATGAAGTTTTCGGAAATTAAATAATTGACCTCAACAAGAAATTTTAATTATTAATAATAAACCTACATTTAGTAATTTTAAATTATGGAATACAATAAACTCCCTGGTACAAATATTGATGTAAGTAAAATTTGCTTAGGAACCATGACATGGGGAAGGCAAAATTCTGAAAAAGAAGCCTTTGAACAAATGGATTATAGTTTAGATCAGGGTGTTAATTTTTTTGATACTGCTGAGTTATATCCAGTTCCTGCTACACCAGATAAATATGCAGATACTGAAAGAATTATTGGAAATTGGTTAACAAATAGAAAAAATAGAGAAAAAATAATTTTAGCCTCAAAAATTGCTGGACCTGGAGATTATACTTCACATATTAGAAAAACTGGTTTTAAAGATAACTCTATTGATGAGGCAATTAACGGAAGTTTAAAAAGACTTAAAACAGATTATATTGATTTATATCAACTTCATTGGCCTGAAAGAATGACAAATTTTTTTGGTAAAAGAGGATTTACTTACGTTGATGATGAGTGGGAAGACAATTTTAAAGAAATATTAGAAAAACTAAAAAAGAATATTCAAAAAGGTAAAATTAGATATGTTGGATTATCAAATGAAAACCCTTGGGGTTTTATGAAATTTATTGAATATTCAAAAAATGGTTTACCAAAAATGATAACAACACAGAATCCATATTCACTACTAAATAGATTATTTGAAGTAGGAAATGCGGAAATTTGTAAAAGAGAAGATGTTGGTCTATTGGCATATTCGCCTCTAGGATTTGGTGTTTTATCTGGTAAATATAGAAATGGGAATTTGCCTGAGAAAAGCAGACTTAAATTATTTCCGAACCTAGCAAGATTTAGTAATGAGAATTCCACAAAAGCTATTGATATGTATTATGAAATTTCAAAGAAATACAACCTTTCTTTAACTGAAATGTCTCTTGCATTTGTAAATGATAGACCATTTGTAACGAGTAATATCATTGGTGCTACATCCATGAATCAACTTAAGGAGAATATTAATAGCATTAATACAAAACTTTCAAAGCAAATTATATCAGAAATAAACCTAGTTAATGAAAAAATTCCCAATCCTGCACCATAGATTCATTCAAAAACTAGAAGAATAATTTAGTAATTTTATTTTATGGGCTATGAAAAACTAATTCTCTCAACAAAAAAAGTTGAGAGTATTGTTCAAAAAAATTATGGTGTTTCAGGAACTGCTTTAAAACTTGCAGGAGAGATTGACATAAATTATAAAATTTCAATAAAAAATTCAAAAAACTATATCTTAAAAATATCAAGGCCTGATATAGATGAGCAATACCTTGATTTCCAAATAAAAATTATACAATTTATTAATTTAAAAAAAAGCACCCTAGATATACCAAATATAGTATTGAATAAAGATGGAAATGAAATAACTAAATTTGTAGATAGAAATAAAAAGGTTAGAAAAGCTAGATTATTAACATGGATACCTGGAAGGATATGGGGATCTGTCAATCCGCAATCTGATAAATTAAGATTTAGTTTAGGAAAGAAGAGTGGAATTATGACTTGCTTATTAAATGGTTTTGAACATAAAATGAGTGAAAGAAAGTTTGATTGGGATATTGCTCAATCTCTTTGGACTAAAAACCATTTACATTTATTCAATAAAGATGATAATGAAATATTAAAATATTTTATTGATGAATTTGAGTCAAAAATTCAGAATTATAAGACTCTTAGAAAATCATTTATACATAATGACATAAATGATAATAATATTATTGTAACTAAAAATCTTGTTAATCCTAAAGTAAGTGCAATAATAGATTTTGGCGACTCTATTAAGACACAAACGATTAACGAGTTAGGTACTGTATGTGCATATAGTATGATGAATCAAAATGATCCTTTAAGTGCTGCACTACCAGTTGTATCAGGTTATAATAAATATTATAATATTAAAGAAAATGAGATAGAACATATTTACAATGTTATTGGAATGAAATTAGTCATATCTGTTACTAAATCAGCAATTAATAAAAGTCTAGAACCAAAAAATAAATATCTTCAGATAAGTGAAAAACCTGCATGGGACCTATTATATAAATGGTTTAAAATAAATTCAGAATTTGCATATTATTCATTTAGAAATGCTTGTAATTTGGATTCACATCCAAAGAAAATAAATTTTCAAAAATGGTCAAAAGAAAACAAATTTTCAATAAGCAACCTTCTACCTAACATAAATTCAAATAGATTTTATAAGATTGATCTTAGTGTAGAAAGTAACTGGATTGGTGGAAAAAATGAAATAGAGGATTTAGATGTTTTTCAATTTAAAATTGAAAAACTTCAGAAAAAAAATCAAAATAAAGTCTTATCGGGTGGTTATTTAGAGCCTAGGTCTATTTACACTTCAAGCTCCTATGATAAGGTTGGAAATCTTGGTAATGAAAGTAGAACTATTCATTTAGGTTTGGATTTTTGGCTTCCACCTGGGACAAAAGTATCGGCAATCTATGATGGAGAAGTTGTAACATCAGTCAATGACAAAGGAAATAAAGAATATGGAGGTTTAATTATTCTTAAACATAGAGTTGAAGATTTTATTTTTTATACTCTATATGGACACAATAAAGTTGAAAGTGTACTTAAAAATAAAGTTGGTAGCAAAATAAGAAAAGGTGATATAATTGCAGAAATTGCAAATTATCCAGAAAATGGAAATTGGGCTCCTCACCTACATTTTCAGGTTATGTTATCTATGTTAAATTATAAAATAGATTTTCCTGGAGTATGTTATTTTAATCAGATTAATGTCTGGGGTGATCTATGTCCTGATCCAAACCTACTATTCAAATCAAAGGATTTAGAAAATAAAATTTATGAATCTGATCAAGATATTGTCAAAAAAAGGCAGAAACATCTTGGCAGAAGTCTTAAACTTCATTATGATGAACCTATTCACATTGTCCGTGGAGAGGGAGTCTATTTAATTGATAAATATGGTAGGAAATATCTTGATACTGTTAACAATGTTGCACATGTAGGCCATGAAAATGAATCTGTAGTAAGAAAGGGTCAACAACAGATGTCAACTTTAAACACAAACTCCAGATATATTCATAAGAAAATTAATGAATTAACTAAAAGACTTATTGAGACTCTTCCAAAAGAGTTAAGCGTTGTTCATTATGTAAACTCTGGAAGTGAGGCAAATGAATTAGCCGTCAGAATGATGAAGGCTCACACTGGTCAAAGTGATATTATTGTTTCAGAACACGGTTATCATGGAAACACAAATACATGCGTTGATATTTCATCTTACAAATTTGATGGAAAAGGGGGTAATGGAGCGCCAGAAAATACTCATGTTATTTCAATACCCAGTAAATTTAATGGAAAATATAAAGGAAAAGATTCCGTAAATAATTATGTATGTGAGATTGAAAATTGCATCAAAAAGATTCACTCAAAAAAAAGAAAATTAGGTGGATTTATTATCGAGCCTATTATTAGCTGTGGTGGACAAGTAGAATTACCTGAAAATTTTTTAAAAAAAACTTATAATATAATTAGAGAAAATGGTGGTATATGTATCTCAGACGAGGTGCAGGTAGGATGTGGGAGGCTTGGAAAATCATTTTGGGGATTTCAACTACACAATGTAGTTCCAGATATTATCACAATCGGTAAACCATTTGGAAATGGGCATCCAATTGGAGCTGTGGTTTGTAATGAGAAAATTGCTAAAAGTTTTGCAAATGGAATGGAGTTCTTTAACACATTTGGAGGAAATCCAGTTTCATGCTCAATTGCAAATGAAGTATTAAAAGTTGTTAAAAAAGAAAAGCTGCAAAAAAATGCTGAGGTAGTAGGAACTTTTTTTAAAAAGGAACTCAAAAAGTTATCTAAAAAATTTAGTATTATTGGAGATGTTAGAGGACAAGGTTTATTCCTTGGTATCGAATTTATTGATTCTAATATGAATCCACTTAGTGAGGAAAGCAATTACATTATAAATAGACTTAAGGAATATGGAATTCTTTCAAGCCTAGATGGACCTAGTAATAATGTTATTAAGATTAAACCACCTTTAATTTTTTCAAAAGAAGATTGTAACTACTTTATTTTTTATCTTCATAAAATCCTCAAAGAGGACTTTTTAAATAAGTCAAAATGATGAAATATAAAACACTAATTGTTTTTTTGTTATTAAATTCTTCCATACTTATGTCACAAAAATATGAGACCCAAGATTATAAAGTAATGAATCAAATTGATGATATTGAAATAAGATTTTATCCAAGTGCCCCAATGATCAAAGTTTCTTCTGAGTCAGGCAGAAACAATAATTTTGGGAAACTCTTTAAATATATTTCAGGAAATAATCAAAGTGAACAGAAAATAGCGATGACTACACCTGTGTATATTTATGATGAAAGTAAAACAATGGAATTTGTTCTTCCTAGAAAGTTTATTTCTAATGATTTACCTATTCCAAATGATACTGATTTAGAGGTATATATTTCAGAACCAAAATATTTTGCCGCTATCAAATATTCTGGATATTCAAATAAAGAAAAAGAAAGAAATTATAAAGATCAACTGATTCAAACTCTTCAAAATAACAATCTGAAAATTATAAGTGATTATTATGTGCTCTCATACGATGCTCCAACAAAATTTTTTGACAGGAGAAATGAAATTTTAATTCAGGTTTATTACAAATATTAACAATTTAACAAATTGAATAAAAAAATTTAAATAATTAATAAAAAATAAGTGCTTAAAATATCATATTCATAAAATTACAATAATAAGTATTTCTAATTGTAAATAGATATTTCTCATAATATATATTGAACTTCTAAATTTAAAAATTACTGAAAAATGAAAAATTTTATTTTAAGTTTCTCTCAATCTATTAAGCTTGCTTTGATAACTCTGGTAGCTCTTATGTCTACGAATATCTCATATTCACAAGATTTTGGAGCTGACCTTGTAAGTTCTTATGTTTGGAGAGGAACACAATTTGGATCAGGTGCACATATACAACCGTACATGGACCTTGGATCTGGAAACTTTACTGGTGGTGTTTGGGGAAGTTTCCCAACAACTGCTAATGGAGGTGGAAATGAGCTTGACTTATGGGTGAGCTATGATTTTGGACCTCTTGCACTAACTGTTACTAATTATACTTTTCCTGGTGAGGGTGGAGCGTATGCTGATGGTGAAGGTCTTTTTAATGGAGACTATACCGAATTAGCTGCATCTACATCTCTTGGTGGTATTGATCTTTCAGCAGGTTACTTTACTGAAGTAGAAGCTCTGTATATCGAGCTAGGAACCTCAATTGGAGCTGTAGATATAGCTCTTGGATATGGTGATGATGCTGGAGATGCATTTTATGCTGGTGGTGGATCAGGATTGGTTAACATGTCTTTTAGTGGTTCTAAAGATATAGCTATAACTGAATCATATTCATTACCTGTATTTGGATCATTTATTGTAAACCCTGATGCTGAGACAGCATTTTTAGTTTTTGGAGTAAGTTTTTAATTCAAAAACTTATGAAGAAAATAGAAGCAATTATTAGAAAGTCAAAATTTGATGATGTAGTAAAAGCTCTGCACGATGCTGACGTTCATTTTTTTAGTTACTGGGATGTAACAGGAGTTGGAAATGAAAAGGTTGGTAAGGTATACAGAGGAATAACTTCAAGTACCAAAGACATTTTAAGAAGTTGCTTGTCTATAGTTGTGTCAGACTCATTTGTCGATATTACAGTAGATGCTATTTTAAGTTCTGGAGCTACAGAAAAAGTAGGTGATGGTAAAATTTTTGTATTACCATGTGATGAAGCCTACAGAATTAGAACTGGAGAAAAAGGAACTAAATCTTTAAATTAAAATTATGGAATTATTAACAACAAATAATGTTTGGATGATGCTTTGTACAGCATTAGTCTTTTTTATGCATCTAGGATTTTCTTTCCTAGAAATTGGACTTACTAGACAAAAAAACACTATCAATATCTTATTTAAAAACTTTTTTATTATTACAATGGGATTAATTGTTTATTGTTTAGTCGGTTTCAACTTAATGTATCCTGGTGATTTTGATATCATAGGAAACGGTATTTTAGGATTTGCAGGTCCTGGTTTAGATGCTGCAGCTGCTGCAGATTTATCTTACAATGAGGGCTACACCTATTGGACTGATTTCCTATTTCAAGGAATGTTTGCTGCAACAGCGGGAACAATTATCTCAGGTGCTGTAGCTGGAAGAATTAAGATAAACGCATTCATGCTTATAGTCTTTCTTTATATATTGATTGTATACCCAATTGTAGGATCTTGGCAATGGGGTGGTGGTTTCCTTTCAACTTTTACAGATGAAGTTGGATTCTATGACTTTGCTGGTTCTACTTTAGTTCACTCAGTTGGTGGATGGGGAGGATTAGTTATAATTTATTTGCTTGGTGCAAGAAAAGGAAAATTTGATAGCTCTGGAAAAGCAGTAGCAATTCCTGGATCAAACATTCCACTCTCTGCGGCTGGTGTTCTTATATTATGGCTTGGGTGGTTTGGATTCAATGGTGGATCTGTTTTATCTGCTGATCCTGCAAATACTTCTTTGGTGCTTGTTACAACATGTCTTGCTGCTGCTGCAGGAGGATTAGGTGCCACATTTCTATCAACTCTTATGTACAAGAATTTAGACATCACTATGTTTATGAATGGTGTTTTAGGTGGACTTGTTGGGATTACAGCTGGTGCTGATCAAATGGGTCCAACGTCTGCAATAATAATTGGAGCAATTGGAGGTG
>CAJPUS010000062.1 GCA_905380995.1 uncultured Flavobacteriaceae bacterium | reverse complement strand
ATAAATCACAACTTTCATTTATTGATAAATTTCTATTAAAATTAATTAGTTATTTCTAGTTACTTAAGATGAATAAATTATTAAAATGGTCAATAACTGCAGCTCTAGCTGGATTTCTCTTTGGATTTGACACTGTAGTAATTTCTGGTGCTGATCAAAAACTTCAGGAAATATGGAATTCTTCAGATATTTTTCATGGTTCTGTTGTAATGGCAATGGCTT
Source organism: uncultured Flavobacteriaceae bacterium (assembly GCA_905380995.1). Lineage (GTDB taxonomy): Bacteria > Bacteroidota > Bacteroidia > Flavobacteriales > Flavobacteriaceae > Marisimplicoccus. Next base: position 10,302 of record CAJPUS010000062.1, on the reverse strand, counting down.
TATGGGGAACTGTTTTTGGAGCAATATTTGGAGGGATTCCAACAAGAAAATTCGGGAGAAAAAACACATTGATATTTATTGGAATTTTTTATTCAATTTCTGCAATTGGATCTGCTTTAGCAAATGACCCAATATCTTTTGCATTCTTCAGATTTTTGGGTGGAATAGGTGTTGGTGTCTCAGGTATTGCAGCTCCCGCATACATCTCAGAAATTGCACCAGCAAAAAATAGAGGAAGACTCGTTGGACTCTACCAATTTAATCTTGTAACCGGAATTTTAATTGCATTTTTTTCAAATTACCTGCTTAGTGGAATTGGTGAAAATGATTGGAGATATATGATGGGAGTTGAAGCTATACCTGCAATAGTTTACACTCTTCTTGTTTTTTCTATTCCAAAAAGTCCTAGGTGGCTTTATCTAAATAATCAAGAAGATCAAGCAGAAAAAATTATAAAAGATGCTTATTCAAAAGATGATGCAAATGAATTAATAAATGAAATATTAAAAGATAAAAAGTTAAGCGTTGAATCAGAATCAATTTTTCAAAAGAAATATACCTTTATACTTACACTTGCTTTTTTAGTCGCAGCTTTTAATCAATTTTCAGGAATTAATGCTTTTTTGTATTATGCCCCAAGGATATTTGAAGAAGGTGGTCTTGGTCAAAGTGCAGCGCTATTGAATAGCATAGGTATAGGTGTAACTAATGTAATTTTTACATTCTTAGGAATTAGCTTAATTGATAAAATTGGTAGAAAAACACTAATGTATATAGGATCAATTGGTTACATAATATCACTAACTTTGATAAGTCTTTCTTTTTTTCTGGAATGGAATGGAAAAGGACTTCCTGTTTTTTTGTTTTTATTCATAGCATCCCATGCAATTGGGCAAGGAGCAATTATTTGGGTGTATATTTCAGAAATATTTCCTAACCACTTAAGAAGTTATGGTCAATCATTTGGAATTTCAACTCACTGGATTTTAGCTGCTATTATACCATCATTTGTGCCTTTCTTATTTGGCTGGATTGGTCCTGGGATTGTATTTGCATTTTTCGCTTTTATGATGGTTTTACAATTATTATTTACTCATTTTGTAATGCCAGAGACAAAGGGTGTTTCACTGGAAGAATTAAGTAAAAAATTAACTATTTATTAATGTCATACGAATAAAATGAACTCTGATAAATTTATTATTTTAATTAACATAATACCTTGTTTTTTATTTAGTCAACTCGATCATACTAGCCCAGAGGAGCTGGGTATCTCTTATCATAAATTAGAAAAAATTTCTCAAATTTCTAAAAGGCTTGTAGATGATAATAAAGTTTCAAATATTACAACTATTATTAATAGAAATGGTAAAATAGTTTATTTCAAATCTTTTGGAAAAAGAGGTTTTGAATCTGATGAGGCAATTAAAAAGAATGATCTCTACAGAATATATTCCATGACTAAACCAATTGTATCATTAGCTATAATGCAGCTTCATGAAAAAGAACTTTTTAAACTTGATGATCCAGTAGAAAAATTTTTGCCAGATTTTTCTAAAATAAAGGTTTTAACAAATGAAGGGGAGTTAAAAAGTCCAAAAGTTAAGATGACAATTAAAAATCTTTTAAACCACACAGCTGGATTATCTTATGGGTGGTCAGATCATCCAGTTGATTATAGATATTATTATGCTGGAATATATGATTCAAAAGGAAATGATGATTTTATTGACAGAGTTTCAAAATTACCATTACGATTTTCACCTGGTAAGGAATTCTATTATTCAATTGCAACTGATGTTTTAGGAGTTTTAGTAGAAAAAATTTCAGGCGAATCGCTAGACCAGTATCTACAAAAAAATATTTTTGAACCATTAGGTATGGTGGATACTTTTTTTAAAGTCCCAATCAATAAGAGGGATAGATTTATACCCAATTATTTTTATAATAGAAAAACTAAAAAGACTGAAAAATTAGAAAATGAATATTTTTCAAATAAACCTAATAGTCGGAGTTATTATAATCCAGAATTTCTTTCAGGTGGTGGGGGTTTAGTATCTACTGCAGAAGACTTTATGATTTTTGCAGAAATGTTAAGAAATAATGGATTATTTAATGGTGTAAGAATAATAAATGAAGAGACATTAAATTTTATGACTAAAAATCAATTGCCAAATGGAGTTAAATTTACTGGATCCTCTGGTTATCCAGAGTACTGGTATGGAGATTCAATAAAATTTGGTCTTGGGTTTGGTATAGTAAATGATCCAGAATATTTGAGATCTTCAGGTAGTGTAGGAGAATACTATTGGTCAGGAGCAGCAGGCACTTTTTTTTGGATTGATCCAGAAAAGGAAATCGTTGTTGTTACACTCATTCAATTAATAAATAACCCATACCCGATTAAGCAAGAGATTAAGGAAGCAGTATATCAGTCTCTAATTGAATAATATTAAATTACCAAAACAATGCATATAAAAATGCAGTAATTATTAAAACAGTAAATGCACCAATATTAAATGTCTTATTTGTTGCAAATAATTTTTTTGTAAGATTTATACCTTTTGGATCATCTTGATTTCCATCCAAATAACTTATAAATGCAATAATAGCAAGAGTGGCAATACAAGTGTATCCCATTTGATGCATAAATGGTAATTCAATAAAAATTAATGCATCACTCCATCCTTTAGGAGCAACTTTAAAGTACATAGCTATTGGAATTGATAATATAGCTCCCCAAATAGCACCATTATTTGTTGATTTTTTATAGAATAACCCCATTAAAAATACTGCTAATATTCCTGGACTTACAACTCCAGTATATTCCTGAATAAATATAAATACTTGTCCAAGACTTCCAAGCTGAGGTGCAATTATTATTGCTGTAATTAATGCAATGACTGCAGTAATTCTTCCAACTGAAACCATTTTGGCATCTGAAGCATTTTTATTGAAATGAGATTTATATATGTCCATTGTAAAAATCGTAGATGTGGAGTTTAACATTGAGGCTAAAGAAGAAACAATTGCAGCAGCAAGTGCGGCAAGGATTAAGCCTTTTACACCAACAGGAATAAAGTTTTTGATTAACCATGGTGCAGCATTATCATTTGCAAAATTTCCAGCAGCACTTATAAATCCTGGGTCAACTGATGCAGTTGTGAGCATTCCAGATTCATCTATATTCATTACATAAGCAATTATACCTGGTAAAACAACAATAACAGGTATTATTAATTTAAGGAAAGCTGCAAAAACAATCCCTTTTTGACCTTCAGCCAGACTTTTTGCTGCAAGTGTTCTTTGAATTATGTATTGATTAAATCCCCAATAATAAAGATTTGCTACCCAAATACCTCCAATTAATACTGCAAGTCCTGGTAGATCCCACCATGCATCTCCACCATTTGGTTTTATTATTTCTCCTCTAGACAATATCATTGAAAATCTTTCAGGTGCTTTTTCATAAACATACTTTATACCTTCGACAAAACTCCCAGAATCTGTCACATTAGCAAGAGCAAAATATGTCATTAAAAGTCCTCCAAAAATTAAAATTACGACTTGAATAACATCTGTCCAAGCCACAGAAGCAAGACCTCCCCAAAGAGAATACGCAGCTGCAAATAAACCTAGTCCAATAATACTATTCAGCAAAATTGAGCCATCTCCAACTCCAATTATAGTGTCGAGGGCTTTACCTCCGAGAAATAAAACAGTTGTTAAATTAACAAAAACAAAAAGTGCAATCCAGAATATTGCAAGGATAGTTTTAAGGTTAGTGCTGTATCTTTTCTCTATGAATTCAGGAATTGTATATAGACCTTTTTCAATAAATATTGGCAGAAAATATTTACCTACAACTAAAAGTGTAATTGCAGCCATCCATTCATATGAAGCAATTGCAAGTCCAAGAGCAAATCCAGATCCTGACATTCCAATAAACTGTTCAGCAGAAATATTAGCTGCAATTAATGATGCACCAACCGCCCACCACGGAAGTGATTTACTTGCTAGAAAATAATCTTCGGCATTTTTTTGTTTCCCCTTTTTGTCTCTTGAAACCCACAAACCAATTCCTAAAATTGTTGCAGCATAAAGACCAAAGATTATATAATCTAATGTTTCAAAAGTTCCACTCATTTAGTTTAAAGTTTATATATTAAATAGTGTGCTGATTTTGTTTAGTTATTTTATAAAATTAGAATTTTTGTTTAATTTAAAAAACTAAAGTTCAAGAGTTTATTGGTGAATTATATGAAACAAAACAATAGTGTGGTTATTAAAGTTGCAATAAGAATATTAATTAGTTTCTTAATTGTTATTATTATTGTAATATCACTTTTTTATTTGCTTGGGATATTAAAATAAACTTTATTAAATTAAATGACCAACTATGAATATTAAAGAATTAAGTTCAAATGAAATAATGCCAGGTTTTCACGGAAGAATCATTCATGGCTCTGACTTTACCTGGGTATATTGGGAAATTGACAAAGGAGCTAGCCTTCCACAACATAATCATGTAAATGAACAATTGATGTATGTTATTGAGGGTAAATTTGAGTTCACTTTTGAAGGCAAGATAAATATTTGTACTAAAGGATCCACTTTTTTTATACCATCTAATGTTCCTCATTCAGGAAGAGCAATCACTAAGTGTAAGATAATAGATGTTTTTAGTCCAAAAAGAGATGACATAGGATGAAAATTGATTTAACAGGAAAAAAAGCTTTAATAGGAGGAAGTAGCAAAGGAATTGGTCTAGGTATCGCGACCGAACTTGCTAATTCTGGAGCAAGTGTTTGTCTAATGGCAAGAAATGAATCTAAACTAAAAGAAATTGTTGATCAACTTCCCAACTTTGATAATCACAGTTATTTAGTTGTAGATTTTTCAAAATTTGAAGATTATAAAATTAAGGTTGAAAAATATATTCAAAATAATCAAGTAGATATTTTAGTAAATAATACTCAGGGGCCACCTGCAGGAAATTCATTGTCAAAAAATATTGAATCTTATCAAGAAGCATTTGATCTATTATTTAAGAGCGTTGTTCATACTACCGCGTTAGTTATCCCTAAGATGCAAAAAAATAAATGGGGCAGAATAATTAATGTTACTTCTGTATCTGTTAAGGAACCCCTCAATTATCTTGTGCTATCGAATAGTATAAGGTCTGCAGTAGTTGCTTGGGCCAAAAGCTTATCAGTTGATGTAGGTAAAGACGGAATAACTATTAACTCAATTTTAACTGGATATTTTAATACTGAGAGAATTAAAGAATTAAATAAAGAGAAATCAAAATCTTTAAATATATCAGAGATTGAAGTTTTAGAAAAGATGAAATCTCAAGTCCCATTAAATAGACTTGGTAAACCTGAAGAATATGGATATCTCGTATCTTTTCTTAGCTCTGACAAAGCATCTTATATTAATGGAGCTTCAATACCTATCGATGGAGGATTATTAAAATCATATTAAAAAACCCACTCTAAAGGAGTGGGTTATAAATTTAGTTTTGAGAAGCGGCATAGGCTGCAGCTTCATTTTGTTCAGCATATTCATTGTAATAAGCCTGTAAGATTGCAATCTTACCATCTTCCCATTTATAGTCAAAATGACCTCTGTTTGTATAATCCTCACCAGTTGTCTTACCAGTTCCTTTCCATGTAAACCATGCATTAGACCAAATGTCACCGCTTGAAAAGTAATTGGTGTGAACATATAAGTCTTCTACAACAATGTTGTTATATAATATATCATGATGAGCTTGAAATCCTTGCATTAAGTTTTCATAACCAGTTATTTCTAAATTATTAATTCTAGAAATAATATCTTCAGTATAGAAATCTGATACATCAAAATCATTTTCTACATATTTTTCAATAAGAAGTTTGATATTTGAACTTAGTTCATCGTCAACTTTAACAACTGCGTGATGTGTCTCATTACAACTCATTAAAATTATGCTGAACATTAAAGTATATATGTATTTCATATTTATTGATTTAAAATTGTCACTAAATTAACATAAATTTATTTATACCTTCCAGGAGCTAATATTCCACTTAACAAAGAAAAAATCCAATTTGGTATGAACTTTAATATTAATACAATTAACTTCCATGTTTTTGTGGGGACTGATACTTTCTTGCCCTTAATCATTGCTTCAACTCCTTCAACTGCAATTCTTTTTGCACTTTTCTTTAAAAATTTAGGAACACCATCCATCTCATCTTGTATTCCACTTGCTTTGTGAAAGTTTGTTACTGTATAGCCTGGACAAAGAGCAGTTGAAGTTATCCCCATACTATTATAATTATAATTTAGAGTCTCATTAAATCTGTTCATGAAAGTTTTGATAGGACCATAAAGAGCTTGAAGTGCTGAAGCTGGTGCAAATGCAGCAACAGATGAGACAATCATAATTTTACCACTACCATTTGATATCATATCATTAATATACTTTTTTGTAAGTGCAATAACAGAAGTTCCTAGAACTCTTAAACATTTTTCTTCATCTTCCATGGAATTAATATGGAATGCATTCGGAAGAGCATATCCAGCATTATTTACAAGTATATATATACTGTATTTCTTTTGATTAGTAAATTGATAAATTTCTTCCGGGGAGTTAATTAGAGTCAAATCTGAAGAAAAGTAATCACATTTAATGTTATACTCTTTAATTAATTCTCTGGATGTTTTACTTAATCTTTCTTTTGTTCTGGCAACTAATATTAGATTATAACCTCTTCTAGCAAGTTCTCTTGAAATCTCAAGTCCTATTCCTGATGTTGCGCCCGTTACTAAAGCATATGAATTTTTCATAGAAGCAAATCTAACTAATTAGTTTAAATTTATGCTCGAAATGAAAATTGATATAAGAAATTTATCTGAAGATCAAATAATTGATTTCTTAAAAGAAAAAGGTTTTGATTCATATAGAGGCAAACAAGTCTATGAATGGATATGGAAAAAATCCTCTTATTCTTTTGACGAAATGACAAATCTATCAAAAGATCTCAGACTTATGCTAGATACTAATTTTGTAATCAACCATATTAAAGTTGATAAGATTCAAAAAAGTTTAGATGGTACTATAAAAAATGCAGTAAAGCTTTTTGATGATTATACGGTAGAATCAGTATTAATTCCTACCGAGGATAGAACCACTGCATGTGTATCTTCTCAAGTTGGATGTAGCCTTGATTGTAATTTTTGTGCAACTTCAAAACTAAAAAGAATGAGAAATCTTAATCCTGACGAAATATTTGATCAAGTAGTAACAATAAATAATCAGAGTTTAAAATATTTCAACAGATCTATTTCAAATATTGTATTTATGGGAATGGGAGAGCCTCTTATGAATTATAATAATCTAATTACATCAATTAAAAAAATATCCTCTGATAAAGGACTAAACATGTCTCAAAAAAGAATCGTAGTTTCTACTTCAGGTATCCCAAAAATGATAATAAAGCTTGCTGACGAAGATTTGAAAGTTAATTTAGCTTTATCTCTTCATTCAGCGATTGAGGAAACTAGAAATGTTATAATGCCATTCTCTAAAAAGTTTTCATTAAAAGAAATTAAAGAATCACTTATATATTGGTATTCTAGAACAAAGAGAAAGGTAACTTTCGAGTATATTGTATGGAAAGATATAAATGATAGCATCGAGCATATTTCTGCATTAATTAAATATTGTAGATCAATTCCATCTAAAGTAAATCTGATTGAATATAATACAATTGGTGACGAAAATTTTAAGTCAGCCAGTCAAAACATGATTAATCTATACAAAGATCTTCTTGAAAAGAATAAAATTACAGTTACTTTAAGAAGATCTAGGGGTAAAGATATTGACGCTGCTTGTGGTCAACTTGCTAATAAGTAGAATTTATTTCCTCTTACTTTTTGAAGCCAGTATTAAAGCATTGTATGCATTAACAATTTTACCCGTTTTTGACAATGATTTAAAAACTGTTTCTCTATCCTTACCAGGTATTTTGACACTTAAATTTATATCTACACCACTTTCTAAAATAATTTCTTTCAATTTGGATGCTGATAATTTTGGGAAATATGAAAGTACCATTGATGCTACACCAGTTAAAGATGGGGCAGCCATGGAAGTGCCACTTTGATATGCATACTCATTATTTGGCATTAAAGAATATACTCTATTACCTGGGGCAAAAATGTCTACATTTTTAAAACCATAATTTGAAAAAACAGCAATAATATTTTCATTAAATTCAACTGAGCTAGCCCCAACATTAATAAAGTTATCAGAAAATTCATTTTTACCTAAATATTGATCATTTGGATAATTTTCATTATTTAATTCATCCAAATCTTTGGCATCATTTCCAGCCGCATGAACAATCAAAACATCATTTTTAGCTGCATATTTAATAGCTTCAATTACCCACTCGGGGTTTGTTGAAAAAGACTTTCCAAAACTCATGTTAATTATTTTTGCCCCATTATCTACAGCATATCTTATTCCAAGAGCAATGTCCTTATCATATTCATCTCCATTAGGAACAGCCCTAATTGCCATAATTTCTACATTATTATTTATACCCTTATTTCCGATTGAATTATTTCTTATCCCCCCAATAATTCCTGACACATGTGTGCCATGGCTTTCGGAGTTTTTAGAGTGAAGGACTTTTGAGTTACCATAATTAATGTCATTTATATCATAAATATTATCACCAACGATTGTCCTTCCATTAAAATTTACATTATAATGGTAATTTATTTGATCAGAAAAATAATCAATACCCTCCTTAAGATAATCAAGGTCTAAATCTCTTGAATTATAGAATGAAAGTAATTCTTTAGATCTTTGAATCAATGAGTCATTAGAATTTATCTTTAAGATATCAGACTGTAAGAATTTATCTTTTCCAAGAAAATCAGAAATAATTTTAGTTGCATTAATATAGTCATCTGTAATTTTTTCATAATACACTAATGATTGTTTAGACTCTTTAACTTTTCTTTCTAACGTACTAACAGCAAACTTATATTTTCTGTAATTAGTTAAATCATCTCTAATGATCCTTGACATTTCAAGAGTTTCATTATATGACTCTCCCAAGAAATTCCATCCGTGTACATCATCTATATATCCATTTTTATCGTCATCAATACCGTTATTTGGAACCTCTTTTTTGTTTACCCAGATTACTCCATTTAGATCCTCATGATTGATATCAATCCCAGCATCAATTACTGCTACCACAACTTTTTTTGCCTTTAAACCCTGTAAAAGTTCAGTGTGAGCTCTTTCGACACTCATACCTGGAATTGAATCTTTTTGAAGATCTAGATTATGCCAATTCTTTTTTTTCTCTTCATTTAATTTTACTTCTATATTGAGTGAGGAAGCAGTGAGATATTCGTTAGTAAATTTTACAGAACTACAGGAATAAATTAATATCGTAAATAATAATAAGGATATTTTTTTCATTTTATTAATTAGTATTGTCCAGCCTTTTTTTGGTTTAAGAAGTTTTAACTTACTTCACCATGTTTTATGTTCTTCGTCTTATGATTCTGCTCTGTGAATTTTTTATTTAGCTAATTTATATTTTTCAGTATAATTTATCTATTTTCTTCATGCCTAAGAGTAACAAAATTGATTTAAATTTTAACGAGATTTTCTATTATCAATAAAACTTTTAATAAAAACTATCATTGCAATTGCTGATGTTGAAATCATTAAGATTACCCTAATTAATCCTATACCTCCTCTTTCAACAACACCTGGCAAAACCTGAATAACTAATGCCAGCAAGATTAGTAAAGTAAATAATACTAGTAAGTGAGCAGATAATTTTACAAGCTTCTCATTTGTAAGCATAGTTCCTAAAATAAGTAATATTACTCCAAAAAAAGCAGGAATTAGAGCAGTGAATGAACTAGTATCAAGATAACCCCAAGCTGACATTGAAATAAGTGCAACTGAGTTAACTAAATTAAATTTTTGAATGTTTTTAATTTCCATTATACTGTTTATTAATTAGACAAAATTAGTAATTTATAAGAACAGCTTTGTGATCAATTAAATGATTTTTTGGATGAGTATGCGATAATAACACAACTAAGAAGCATAACTGATGCTGGCATAGATTTTATAAGTTCATCTCCAACACTAAAGTGCATGTAGACAGCAACTAACATCATTAGTGCAATCCCAGATGCTGAAATCAATCTTAATTTTTTATAATAAAGACTAAGTATAAGAAGTATTGCTAGACCTACTTTAATAATACCAATAGT
>CAJPUS010000061.1 GCA_905380995.1 uncultured Flavobacteriaceae bacterium | reverse complement strand
TATAATGGGGTGCAAATTGTCTCAAAAAAAGGAATTGAAATTATGACAAGTAAATATTCAAATGCTTACCCAGACCCCAATGAGCCTAATGCTTTTCCTGACCTTGAGGGATATTACTATGGTTTTACTTTTTCTGTTTTAGAAAAACCAGAACTTGATGGAACTGGCGCTCCAAAGGGAATATATGGATGGTCTGGTTATAACAATACTCATTTTTGGATAGACCCTGAAAATAAATTGTTCGGTTTATTTATGTCCAGAGCTATAGAATTTGATTTTTCAATTCTGAGTAGGTTTAAAAAAGCTTCTTATCAGCTTATTGATTGATAACAGATTACTGCAATATCAAAAATATAATACCCTCCTAAGCGGAGGGTTTTTTTATTACAATTCAGGCATATCCTCTTCTTTCAATTCAGGGACTTATTTGTATATTTTGATGCTTAACAATAAATCAAAGTAGATGAAAAAAATATTTTTCAACCTAATATTGATATTTTTTACCACATTAGTTTTTTCACAAGATAATAAAGCCCTAGAAAGTCAAATTGCAAAACAATGGATGGATTACTCAAAAGCATTTGAGTATAAGGATTACGAAAAAATTGCGAGTCATTTTGTATATCCTGCAATTTTTAACAATTCAACTTCAATAATAGTAAAGGATAAAAAGATGATGATGAAAGCTTACAAATCAGTAAGGGAAAATGTTCAGAAAGATTACAAATATTCACTAATTGATGAGTGGAAATTAATAAATATTACAAAAGATTTCCTATTATTAGATGCTCAGTATTCAAGGTATAATGGAGATTATAAACAAATTTTATCCGGCAGGGGATTATATTTTTACAGGAAAGTAAATGGTAACTGGTTTCTTAACGAAGTCACTACTGTTTCACAAAATTAACTTAGCCATAAATTAAATTTAAATCATCTATATATCTTCTAACGAGGGGTATTTTCTTGTTCATTAAAAGATCTAGGTTTTACAATTGTTAACACCAAATAATCTGTATATAACACACATACCTGATATTGAATTAAATAAAAGTATCACACCTGTAATAAGTTGTAAATATGAGAATATATCAAACCCGTAAAAAAAAATAGAAGGTAATAAAAACATAGATACAATAAATCTAGTTGTTCTTTCAGATTTATTTTGATTTTTTATAAAAATTTTCATGTTAAATGTATAATTTACTCATTTCTAATTTTGGTCAACTACTATCCTCTTATCCATATTTGCAATCTCCCAGGCTGTGTGGAAGATCAATTTTGTCCTTTTAGTTAAAAGGTCATAACGAATTTTTTCTGCAGTATCAGAGGGCTGGTGATAGTCCTCATGAGTTCCATTAAAATAAAATATTACAGGTATATTATTTTTTGCAAAGTGCCAGTGATCACTTCTTTCATAAAACCTGTTAGGATCGTCCCACGAATTATACCTGTAATCTAATTCAAGATTTACTGTCTTATTGTTTACCCTTTCAGAAGTTTCATGTAACATTGAACTTAATCTATCTGTACCAATTAAATAAATATAATTATCATTATTTGAGACTCTTTTTGGATCTGTTCTACCTATCATATCAAGATTTAAATTTGTTATAGTATCATCGAGAGGATAAAGAGGATTTTCTGAGTAATATTTAGAGCCCAGTAGTCCTTTTTCTTCTGCGGATACATGAAGAATAACAATAGATCTCTTTGGTCTTTTCCCATCTAATTCTGCAAGTTTGAATGCTTCTGCAATTTCAAGTAAAGCCATCGAACCGGATCCATTATCATCTGCTCCATTATAAATTTCACCATTTTTAGTTCCAACGTGATCAAGGTGTGCAGTAAGAATAATATATTGATCAGGATAGGTATCTCCTTCAATTATTGCAGCGACGTTCTCTGTCTTAACCCAGTCAATATTATCTTCATTGATATTATCAGGGCTTGCAATTTTTCTGGTTTCAAAGTCAACCAAAAACTCCTGAAAGTAATCATTAGTATTTTTGGCTTTATCAATATTATTGGCTAGATAAAAGTTTTTAATAAATTCAACTGCCATCTTTTGTCCAGGGTCTCCTGTATTTCTTCCTTCAAACATATTTGAAGAAAACTCATAAATTAAATCAGATAGTTCTTCTGAAGTAATTGATTCTGCGTACTTGTTAGAAGCAATTTCTTTAGAGCAACCTAGTGAAAGACATGAAATTAATATTATAGCATTAAACTTTTTCATAATTATTTTTCCTCAGTTTTATATCATTTTCAATTCCATCCCATAATGATATTCTGGCAATAAGGGCTTTCTCAGATACAGAACTGGAATCTGCAATTTTAGCAGGATCATTATTACATAAAAAAGATAACATTTCCATAGACATAGGACCATGCATATCCCCATCAACTTCAATATGTCTTTTAAAGTAATAAATTAATTTGTTAAGGTGATTATTTTTTGCGTTAATTCCTTCAATTAATGGAATAAACATATCAGGTATAAGATCTTCTCTACCAAATGTAAATACAGATGCAACCTCATGAACATTACCTCTTCTTATAACTGAGAATGTAAATTTTAAGAAATCCTTTACGTAGTCTTTGATAACTAATTTATCTATGTCTTCTTCAATTGATTCAAGGTTATTAAGTGAGTTGATATTACTAAGAATTTCTTCAGTATTGAGCCCAAATTCTTCAATTGAGTCAATATACATCTCAAAATGTGATATTGGTCTTCCATTTTGATCTTCGTCTGTTTCTTCTCCTGCAACAATTTCATTAATTAACTTTGCAGTAGTTGTATTTCTAATTGGAAACCATGGTAGTGATGTTGAGGTTAATTTAATTTGAAGAAACTTTAAAAGAGACATAAAGTCCCATACTGCGTATACGTGAGCATTAGAGAAAATTTTAAGATCATCGATATCTTTAATACTGGAGTAAAGAGAGTGATTTCTAAGTCTATCTTTTAAAGGTTCAAGATTTTGGATAATATTATTCATTTACAATATTTTGGCATCAAATATAAATAAATATTAAATTCAACTAATGGATCAAATATTATTGTTTTTTATATCATCATTAGCTTTAACCCTTATGCCAGGTCCAGACATATTATTTGTAATTAATCAAAGTCTAGAAGATAAAAAATCAGGCATCATGGTTGGGTTAGGGTTATGTTCAGGACTTGTGATTCATACCTTAATAATATCATTTGGAGTATCTTCCTTAATTGAGAAAAATGATATAATAATGAATTTTTTAAAATACTTTGGAGCGTTATACCTTTTTTATTTAGCATTTTTAGAATTTAGAAAAAACAATAAATTAAAAAAAAATGGATTTGAGAACTTTTATTTAAGAGGTTTTTACATGAATCTAGTTAATCCTAAGGTATTAATCTTCTTTTTAGCATATTTTCCTAATTTTCTTTTTTCAGATACTATACCAATTTCTTATCAATTTATTATTCTTGGATCGATATTTATTGGTCAAGCTCTATTTATATTCTGTTTTGTCTCGCTAACATCTAATAAACTGAGTTTATTACTAAATTTTGATAGTAATGGTAAGAAAATAGTTTTTTTTAAATCATTTATTTTTATTCTGATTGGACTATCAATTTTAATTTGATTCTACTATATTTTAATTTGTATATTTGCATGCAATTAGTTTATAATTAGTTGCATTATGATAAAGTCTAAATTTGTAGGAGAGGGTTTAACTTATGAGGACGTACTTCTTGTTCCAGCTTTTTCTAAAATCCTTCCTTCCGATGTTTCACTTCAAACTAGATTTAGTAAGAATATAATTCTAAATGTCCCGATTGTTTCCGCTGCAATGGATACTGTTACTGAAAGTAAAATGGCAATTGCTATTGCAAGTGAAGGAGGTATAGGTGTTATTCACAAAAATATGTCAATTGAGGATCAGGCCAATGAGGTCAGATTGGTTAAAAGGGCTGAGTCAGGAATGATAATTGATCCTGTTACGTTAAATTCAGATTCATTAGTGGCTGATGCAAAAAATTTTATGAAAAAGTATAAAATTGGTGGAATTCCAATTGTCTCTAAAAATATGAAATTAGTGGGAATTGTGACTAATAGAGATTTAAGATTCGAAAAAGATAATTCAAAAAAATTATCACAGGTTATGACAAGTAAAAACCTAATTACTGCCGAGGCCGGAACATCAATGTCCCAAGCTGAAGAAATTTTGCAAACTCATAAAATTGAAAAATTACCAGTCGTTAACTCAAATGGTATACTAATAGGGCTAATTACATTTAGAGATATAAATAAACATTCAGAAAAACCAACTTCAAATAAAGATAATTTGGGAAGATTAATGGTTTCTGCTGCCATTGGAACTGATAAAGATTTTAAAAAACGAGCTGAAAAGCTTATTAAATCTGGAGTTGATGCTCTAGTTGTTGACACAGCACATGCTCACTCTAGTAAGGTCGGGGATGTTCTGAAAAATTTAAAAGACTCATTTCAAGAAGTTGACATTGTGGTAGGTAATATTGCTACTGCAGATGCAGCAAATTATCTTAAAGAAAATGGGGCTGATGGTATTAAAGTAGGCATTGGACCAGGCTCAATTTGTACAACTAGAGTTGTTGCAGGTGTAGGTTATCCACAATTGTCTGCGGTTATGGAGGTTGCAGAAGCATTAAAAAACTCAAAAATACCTGTAATCGCGGATGGAGGTGTAAGATACACCGGTGATATTTCTAAAGCTATTGCAGCTGGAGCGGACTCTGTTATGCTAGGTTCCCTTTTAGCTGGTACTGAGGAATCACCGGGAGAGACTATAATTTATGATGGAAGGAAATTCAAGACATACAGAGGTATGGGTTCAGTTGAAGCAATGCAAAAAGGTAGTAATGAGAGGTATTTTCAGTCAGAAAAAGTTGATAAGAAAAAACTAGTACCTGAAGGAATAGTTGGAAGAGTTCCATATAAAGGCCACCTTAATGAAAGCATATACCAGTTTATTGGGGGTCTCAGATCAGGAATGGGCTATTGTGGATCTAAAGATATAGCATCGTTAAAAAAAACATCAAAATTTGTTAAGATTACAGGATCCGGAATCAAAGAGAGTCATCCTCATAATGTTTCAATTACAAAAGAAGCTCCAAATTATAGCCCACCAAAAATATAATTTTGAAAATATCAACATTTACTATTTTTTCTATACTTGTTTTTGTTTCTTGTTCAAATCTTAATAATAATTATTCAAATAATATTGTAGCTAGAGTTGGTGAGAGTTTTTTATATGAAAATGATCTACCTGATTATATATCTGAAGATGATAGCATAATTAAAGTCTTAAATTATATTGAATCTTGGGCTAAAGAAAAAGTTTTATATGACTTATCAATTATTAATTTATCTCAATCTAAAAAAGGAGAAATTGATGAACTTGTAGATAACTATAAAGTTGACCTCTATATTAATTCCTACAAAGATTTAATTGTTAATTCTAGAATTGATTCTTTAGTAACAGAAGAACAAGTAGAGTCTTTTTATTCAACGAATTTAAACAATTTTAGGCTAAATGAGAATTTGATAAAATATAGATATATTAAGGTTCCAGATGATAATGTAAATATTAATAGAATAAGAAGATATATTTTTAGAATTAGTCAACAAGACCGTTATTTTTTAGATTCATTAAATTTTCAATTTGCAGAGCTTAACCTTAATGATACTACATGGTTTACTGAAAGAGATGTAATATCCTCTATTGATTTCATAAATCAGAATAATAAATCTCAATATTTAATAACAAAAAGACTGTTTTCAGTTGAGGAACTCAATTTTACCAATTTTTTTATAGTTGAAGACATTTTAAAATCTGGAAATATTCCTCCAATGTCATATCTTTATGATAGAATCAAATCTACTATTATCAACCAAAGAAAAATAGATTTGCTCAAAAGTTTAAATAATGAAATTTTAAAAGATGCACTTAAATCAAGGAAGTATGAAGTTTATAATTAGTTTATTGTTATTATTGGTTTTTCAATTTTCATTTTCACAAGAAAAAATTAAAGTTGACGGCATATCATCAGTCGTCGGTGATTTTATCATTTTAGACTCAGATATTGATAAAGTTTTAATTGATATGGAATCCCAAGGTCTATCAACAAAAGGTGTATCAAAATGCCAGCTTTTAGGTAAACTTATGGAAGACAAACTATATGCTCACCACGCAATACAGGATAGTCTCGAATTATCTGATAATGAGATTTATGATTATGTTGACAGACAGCTTGAATATTTTACTGAACAATTAGGTGGGATAGATAAAGTATTAGAATTTTACAATAAAAGAGATGAGATTTCATTTAGAGATGAACTTTTCGAGATAAATAAAACTCAAAGATTATCAGAGATGATGCAAGAAGCAATAGTAGAGAAAGTAGAAATTACCCCTGAGGAAGTTAGACAATTTTTTGAAGCTATTCCAAAATTAGATTTACCAGTATTTGGTACAGAGCTTGAGATTGCTCAAATTGTTGTAGAACCAAAAGTTTCTGAAGAGGAAAACCAAAGAATAATAGATCAACTAAAACTATTTAGAGAGGATATATTAGAGGGGGGAATGAGTTTTGCATCAAAAGCTCTTCTTTATTCTCAAGATCCAGGATCAAGAAGCAAAGGCGGCAAATATACCCTTAATAGAAAAAAACCAAGGATGGCAAAAGAATTTAGAGACGTAGCTTTTAGTTTAAGAGAGGGTGAAATATCAGAACCGTTTAGAACAGATTTTGGATGGCATATTTTAGCTGTTGATAAAATAAGAGGTCAAGAAATTGACATTCGTCATATTTTATTAATCCCAAAAATTTCAAACGACGAATTAAAATCTGCTAAAGTAAAAATTGATAATATAAGAGAGAGAATTTCTAGTGGTGAAATTTCTTTTTCGGATGCTGCTCTAAGATTCTCTGATGAAAAACAAACTAGGTTGAATGGTGGGGTACTTATTAATCCTAGTACAAACGATACTAGATTTGAATTAACCAAAATGGACCCACTGTTATATTCTCAAATAAAAGATCTAGAGGATGATCAGATGAGTATGCCTCTTTTAGACAATTCAGATAATAGTGTATCTAAATATAAAATTTTAAAGATATCTAATAGATTTGATGAGCATGTTGCAGATTTTTCTCAAGATTATGTGAAAATTAAGGAATTAGCGTTGACTGAGAAACAACTTAAGACAATTAAGAAATGGATGGAAGAAAAAATTGGAGATACTTATGTAAATGTTAACTCAGATAGTAGTTATTGTAATTTTGCCTATAATTGGACAAAAGACTAATTATTTAAAATATTTCAATGGTACAATTAACATTCCAAAACATTCTCCGCCTCCTTTATTAATGTTTTTGTGATGAATTTTATGTGCCCTTCTAACACCTCTTGCATACTTGTTGTCAATATTTCTCAAAAATTTAAATCTTTGATGAATAAAGACATCGTGTACAATAAAGTATGCAAGCCCATACAAGCCAATTCCAAATGCAATAGGAAGTCCAAGCCAAAAACCTTGACCCCACAGAACAACAAAGCTTGCACTTAAAAAAGCATAGAAAAAAAAGAAAAGATCATTTCTCTCAAACCAAGATTTATGATCCTTTTTATGATGATCTTTGTGAAGAAACCATAACGGACCATGCATAATATATTTATGATTAAACCAAGCTGTAAACTCAGTAAACATAAATGTAGCGACTAAAGTAAAAATCCAGATAACTATATCCATTGTATTAGGTTTAATTGATATTTGACATATGATCTTGCAATAACTATAAACTTTTGAAAGTTATGAATTCTAACTCTTTTTTTAACGATATTTTCAGATGGAATTCTTTTTAATTTTTTTAAAAGTTTAAAATAATATCTGTAAGCAATGTATACAGCAAACTTTGAATTTTTTGGTAGTTTTACAATGCCTTTAATTGCATTAGAAAAATCTTCCTCGATTTCCTCTATTATTTCTTCTTTTGATTGATCACTGAAGTTATCCATATCAACATTTGGAAAATATACTCTGTTTAAAAAACTAGAATCATCTTTTATATCCCTCAAAAAATTTACTTTTTGAAATGCAGAGCCCAAAGATATTGCATATGGACTAAGTTCGTTATAAAGATTTTCTGATCCATCAACAAAAACTCTTAAACACATTAGACCAACTACATCAGCAGATCCATATATATACTTCTTATACTCTTCAACTGAATCATATTCTTTTTTATCTAAGTCCATTTTCATGCTGTCTAAAAATGAACTAATAAGATCAACTGGAATTGAGTATTTGTTTACAGTATATTGAAATGAGTTTAAAATAGGGTTTAAACTAATTCTATTATTAATACCTCTCCATAATTCTTTTTCAAATTCATCAAGTAATTGTTTTTTTGGAAATTCATGAAATGTATCTACAATTTCGTCAGCTAGCCTAACAAACCCATATATATTAAATATATCTTGTTTTACTGACTTTGAGAGTAAACTGCTAGAGAAATAAAAAGAAGTGCTATATCTTTTTATAACAAGTCTACTGCAGTTATATGAAACTTCGTCGAAGATTGATTTCATATTACAAAAATAACTAAAAAGAGTAAATCAATTCATATCTTTGAAAAATGGAAAAAACTTTATTATATCATTACACTTCCTTATCGCATTTAATTGAAATTTTTAAGACAGGTAAACTTAATATATCTCAAACAGAAAAGATGTTAAAAGTAAAAAAACCTGGACTTTGGTTTTCAACTAATTCAATATGGGAATACTCAGCATTTAAGAGGTTTAATGATGGAAAAAAAGAATTTGATTTGAATACCCCTGAGGAATTTGAAAAGTACATTGGATGTGCTAGGCTGATTACTAATTTAAATTCTATGTTTGTGACATTTGCTAAGTATAAACATAAATCAAAGGTTAACCCTTTATTATGGGATAAAATGGCTGAAATAGGAAAGTCAAAAGGAGCTGATCCAGCTGAATGGTATGCTACTTTTAATCCAATGAGCTTTAGTAATTTGGAAATAGAGGTCTTTGAAGCTGGAGAATGGCTCAAATTAAAAAAGGAAAATGGTGAGTTTGATTCTGATTTATTTAACAGAAATCTTGAAAAAACCTTTGTCTTTATTAAAGGAAAAGAAATGGAAGACAAGATGAAAAAAGAAATACCAAAAAAAGAAGGAGTAATGGAGGAGAAGGTGGAAGAGAAATTAGTAGAGGAGAAGGTGGAAGAGAAATTAGTAGAGGAGAAGGTGGAAGAGAAATTAGTAGAGGAGAAGGTGGAAGAGAAATTAGTAGAGGAGAAGGTGGAAGAGAAATT
>CAJPUS010000060.1 GCA_905380995.1 uncultured Flavobacteriaceae bacterium | reverse complement strand
CAACATCAATAGGAATATTATTAAAAGGTGATATTTCACAAAAAATGCATAGCTCCCTAATTCTTCTTGCTATAAGCTGAGTGTATTGAGAGCCAAAATCAACTATTAAGACTTTGTTTTGCATGTATAAAAATACAACTATAAATTAATCTTCAAGATCTATTACTAATATTTTATCGTCCTTTATTGATATTTTCTCAACTATGTAATTTATAAATGAGGGTCCCTTCCGAGAATAGAAATTACCAAAATTTATGTATCTCTCTTGATCAATATTTTTGGGGTGAAGATAATTGAATATAGACCTTATTAATTCAATTTCAGCTTCATAGTTTTTCTTTTCAGCTTTGTTTAGTCTTTTTTCAAGATCGTCAATCCCTTTTTTTTGTTTTTTTTCTTGAGCATTAAGAGCGCCTATAAACGACTTGTCTGTTTTTAATGAAACCAATCTTAATTGATCAAACTGTGATGACAAATTTGACCTTAAAGAATCAAAATTAACTTTTAAACTTGAGATATTGTCAATTTTAAAATTTATAAGATCATTAAGTTCTCCAAAAAAATGCTTTATATCTACTCCAGAGTTTTTAATTTTTCTGAAAGTCTTTGAATCTATTACATAAGCAGTGTTTCTTAATTTGATAATTGGAAATTGAAGCTTATTATTAACAAAATATGTTTTTAATTGGATCCAATACCTAAGTTCATTTGGACCTCCAATATAACATACATTTGGCAGAACAGTCTCTTGGTACAAAGGTCTCATGATTACGTTTGGAGAAAATAATTCTGGTTCTTTATCAATTAAATCAAGTATCTCATTTTTGCTATATATATTTTCATCATCTACATTATATTTTTTATTATAATACCTAATTCTCTTTCTTCCTTTATTTGTAAGTTTAAAAAAATTAATATCAGATGGGTTCACTTGTGCTTTATATGAATCAAAGTCTTTTTTAAGTTTTGTTATTTGGAAAGAGGTGTTTTCTCTGCATGAAAAATTATCTATTTCATTTTTCATTTGAGTTTTAAAAAGTTTTTTTAAATCTCTGTTATTAGCATCAATTATTATTAATCCATGCTCTGAGAATAGAGCATTAATAAATTTTATTGTTGACATAGAGAGTGTATCCCCCTCTATGTATGAATTATCTATAATTTCCTCAAGTTTTTGTTTAAAATCATAATCATTTATTAATCCCTTGTATTCTTTTAAAAAATCCTCAAAATTATTAACTTCAATTTCTCCCACAGGTTTATTATTTGTGTTGATTTCCCATTTAATATTTTTTTGATTTATGTTAACCTTAGAGATCTCATCAAAATCATGATCTTCACTATTAATCCAAAGAACAGGCACATAATTAAAGTTTTTAATTTCTGAATTTAATTGTTTACTAAGACTAATTACTTGTGCAATTTTGAAAATTACCATCAAGGGACCAGAAAACAAATTAAGCTGGTGACCTGTTGTAATACATAAGGTGTTTAAATTAATAAGGGAGCTGATATTTTTTGAAGTTTTCTTTGAAATATCAATTCTAGCATATTGTTTTTGTATTGATTTAACCAAAATTTCTCTTTTTTCAACTTTATAATTTTTTATTTTATTTTCAGATAGTTTTTCGATATTTTTATGACTGTAAAAAGAGTTAATATATTTTAACACTTTTTTATCAGCTGAAATAAATTTTCCAATAAGTTCATCTCCAAGAAGTTTATAACCTCTTTGTATTTCAAAACTTTTCATTAATTAATTTTTGTAAATATATCTGAAATTTTCAAAATTGGATGTAAATTAGCAATCCTAACTAAAATATCTTATCGATGAATAATTTAAAAATACTAATAGCCTTAATAATTATTTCACCTTTTTCTTACTCACAAGATTTAGAGGAAAAATTAGATGAAGTTAAGTATAGAAATATAGGTCCGTTTCGTGGTGGTAGATCTGTATCTTCCTCTGGGGTTGTTGATAATCCTTTAACATATTACATGGGAACTGTAGGAGGTGGACTATGGAAAACTACAAATGCCGGTGGTGAATGGCATAATATTTCAGATGATTATTTTGAAACATCATCAGTTGGTGCAGTAGCAGTCTCTGAGAGTGATAGTAGAATTATTTATGTTGGAATGGGAGAACATGCGCCTAGGGGTGTAACTACTTCATATGGAAATGGTGTTTACAAATCAATTGATGAAGGTAAAACTTGGGAACACATTGGTTTGGAGGAAACACAGCAAATTTCTAGAATAGTTATTCACCCTGATAATTCAGATATAGTATATGTAGCGGCTCAAGGAGCAATTAATGGTCCGACTGAAGATAGGGGAGTATACAAATCAATTGATGGTGGAAAAAATTGGGAAAATGTATTGTTTGTAGACAATCAAACAGGAGTTTCAGAACTTTCTATAGATTACAATAATCCTGAAATATTATATGCTACAATGTGGAATCATCAAAGACTCCCTTGGAAGGTTATTAGTGGAGGAGATGGTGATGGTGTTTATAAATCTTTAGATAGTGGTAAAAGTTGGTTCAAAATACATAATGGCCTACCAAATGAGCTTGGCAAAATGGCTATATCAGTGTCTAGAGCAAATTCTGATAAGATATATCTTCTTGTAGAAGGAGATTCTAATAAAAGATCCGGAGGGTTATTTGTATCAAATAATGCTGGAGATAGTTGGCAAAAAGTAAGCTCTTATGCCGAACTAACTTCTAGAGCATGGTACTATATTGAGGTTTTTGCTGATCCAAATGACGAGGACATCGTCTATGTTCTGAGTGCAAGAGCATTTAGATCAGTTGATGGTGGTAAAAATTGGAAAAGAATCTACAGTGGGCACGGTGATTATCATGACTTATGGATAAATCCTAAAAACTCTAAAAATATGATAATTTCTGATGATGGTGGAGGGGAAATAACTTTTGATTTTGGTAGTTCTTGGTCAAGCATATCGAATATGCCAACTGCTCAATTCTACAGAGTCAATGTTGATAATCTTTTTCCATATAATGTATATGGTGGTCAACAAGATAATTCGACTATTAAGATTGCAAGTATTGGTTCAAGAGGTGGTATTTCTGAAAGGGATTGGTCTGCATCAGCTGGTGGTGAAAGTGCTTTTCTTGCCTTTGATCCAAATGATCCATCTATTGTTATGGGCGGTAGTTACCTTGGGAGCGTAAATATTTTTGACACAAGGGCAAATGCTAGAAAAAAGGTAATGATCGAGCCAATTAAT
>CAJPUS010000059.1 GCA_905380995.1 uncultured Flavobacteriaceae bacterium | reverse complement strand
TTTTCAAAATCTTATTGAAATATTAAAATTTAAATTAAATTTGCACCCTAATTGGCCCGTTCGTCTATCGGTTAGGACCTCAGGTTTTCATCCTGGAAAGAGGGGTTCGATTCCCCTACGGGCTACAAAATATAAATTATGGCAAATCATAAATCTGCTTTGAAAAGAATTCGTTCCAATGAAACAAAAAAGTCTTTGAATAAAATTCAGCACAAGACTGCTAGAAACGCTATAAAAAAGTTAAAAGAAGCTAAGACAAAAAAAGAGGCTAATAAACTTTACCCCCGAGTCGTTTCTTTGATTGATAAGTTAGCTAAGAAGAATGTGATTCACAAAAACAAAGCATCTAATCTTAAGACTAAATTAAGCAAACTAACGTAATTAAGAGTTCATCGAAATAAGAAACTCTTCATTATTTTTTGTTTTTCTAAATCTATCATTTATAAATTCCATTGCTTCAACAGGATTCATGTCAGCTAGATATTTCCTCATAATCCACATTCTTTGAATTGTATTTTCATCTAGAAGTAAATCGTCTCGTCTTGTACTTGATGATACAAGATCAATTGCTGGAAAAATTCTTCTATTTGATATCCTTCTGTCTAATTGAAGTTCCATATTACCAGTTCCTTTAAATTCTTCAAAAATCACCTCGTCCATTTTAGAACCAGTTTCGGTAAGAGCAGTTGATATTATTGATAATGAACCACCATTTTCGATATTCCTTGCAGCTCCAAAAAATCTCTTAGGCTTGTGTAATGCATTTGCATCAACACCACCACTTAGTATTTTACCTGACGCGGGTTGAACTGTATTATATGCTCTAGCTAACCTTGTAATTGAATCAAGTAGTATTACCACATCATGTCCACATTCTACAAGCCTTTTAGCTTTTTCAAGAACAATGTTAGCTACTCTTACGTGTCTATCAGCCGGCTCATCAAATGTTGATGCAACAACCTCTCCTTTTACATTTCTTTGCATGTCAGTTACCTCCTCTGGTCTTTCATCAATTAGAAGAATAATTTGAAATACTTCAGGATGATTTGCTGCAATAGCATTTGCTACATCTTTTAAAAGCATTGTTTTACCTGTTTTTGGCTGTGAAACTATCATACCTCTTTGACCCTTTCCAATTGGGGAAAAAAGGTCAATGATTCTTGTTGAAATAGTACTCTCTTTTGATGATATATTAAATTTTTGTTCTGGAAATAATGGAGTTAAGTGTTCGAAAGAGACTCTGTCTCTTACAACCTCTGGATTAAGCCCATTAATTTTATTTACTTTAATCAATGGGAAATACTTTTCACCATCTTTTGGGGGTCTAACAGTACCATGAACAGTATCCCCTGTTTTAAGACCAAATAATTTAATTTGTGATTGAGAAACATATATATCATCAGGTGATGATAAGTAATTGTAGTCTGAGGATCTTAAAAAACCGTATCCGTCCTGCATAATTTCAAGAACACCCTCAGATTCAATAATTCCATCAAACTCAAAATCCGGCTCTTTATATTTTTTTCTATGGTCCTTGTTAAAGTTATCTTCTTTTTTATTAGAGAAGTTTTTATTTTGATAATTTTTATTAGATCCGTTTCTTGGCCTTTTATCAAAACGATTATGCTTACTTTCTTCATTCGTTGGTTTTAAATCATCAATTATCTTTTCTTGATCTGGCTTATTTGTAATGGAATCAATTAATTCTTGCTTTTTTAAGCCTTTGATGTCTTTTAAACCAATTTGTTCAGCAATTTCGATAAGCTCAACTATTTTTTTAGCTTTAAGCATTTTAATATCGTACATATAATAAGTGTTTTTGTTTGAAATGTTAATAGAAATGTACTTCTTGGAAGAAATAATTAATCAAATTTACAAATTTATTTTTAAATTCAGCAATTAACCTAATTTACTAACAATGACAAGGTATTTTATTGAATTCTCTTATGATGGTTCAAATTACCACGGTATTCAGAAACAGCTAAATTCATTAACTATTCAGGAAATATTAGAGACAAATATTTCAAAATATACTGGATTAGCTGTTACTCTGACTTTAGCTGGAAGGACTGATGCTGGAGTTCATGCAAAACAAATGTTTGCACATTTTGATATTGATTTAGATTTTGATCAAAATAACTTTTGTAGATCATTAAATATGATGATTCCAATGGATATATGTATAGAATGCCTATATTTAGTTACCAAAGAATCTCATGCTAGGTTTGATGCCCTAAGTAGAACTTATAAATATTATATTGTCTCAAAAAAAGATCCGTTTAATTACAGTTTTTTATATACTCTGAAAGCCAAATTAGATATTGATAAAATGAATAAATGTTGTTTAAAATTGATAAAACATAAAAATTTTAAATGTTTCTCAAAGTCGAATACAGATGTAAAAACATATGATTGTAATGTTAAAATTGCAGAATGGGAAGTTATAAAAAATGGTTACAGTTTTAAAATTACTGCTAACAGGTTTTTAAGAAATATGGTCAGATCTATCGTTGGAACGATGATAGAGGTTGGAACTTATAAAATAAATGATGATGACTTTCAAAAGATTTTAGACTCTCAGGATAGGAGCAAAGCTGGTTATTCAGTTCCAGCATCTGGTCTATTTTTAACAGAAATTAATTATAAAAATATTTTCAAGAAAAGTTGGAGAAAGTAAAAGGTAAAATATTTGATCTTAAATTATTTTCAAAACTTTTAGTTTTTGTAAAACCATATAATAATACATTTTATGGGGTAATGTTTACAGCAATACTTATCTCATTATTTTCAACCCTTACTCCATATTTATTAAAAGTAGTTGTGGATGATTACATACTCGTTAAAAATTATGAGGGTATGCAGTTTATCATATTTATTATGATATTGATACTTTTATTTGAGGTAATATTCATGTACTTATTCACATTTTACGCAAACTGGTTGGGTCAGAGGGTTATAAAAGATCTGAGAGTGAGTGTTTTTCAAAAAATTGTAAAATTTAAGATGTCTTTTTTTGATAGAAATGCAGTTGGAAGATTAGTAACTCGTGCTGTAAACGATATTGAGACGATTGCAAGTATTTTTTCACAGGGATTGTTTACAATAATTGCTGATATACTCAAAATGATTACAGTTTTAACTGTAATGACTGTAATTAGTCCAGAGCTAACTCTTGTAGTCATTTCAATATTTCCAGTTTTAATAGTTGCTACAAGAATCTTCCAAAAAACAATGAAAATTGCTTTTGAAAAAGTGAGAAGAGAAGTTGCAAATCTTAATTCTTTTGTTCAAGAAAGAATAAGTGGAATTAAAATAGTACAGATTTTTAATCGTGAAAATGTTGAAATTGATAATTTTAATAAAATAAATATTAAACATAGAGATGCTTGGTTGCGAACAGTATGGATTAATTCTATATTTTTTCCAATTGCGGAAATTGCTACATCAATTTGTATTGGGCTACTTGTGTGGTATGGTGGTATTAATAATTTAAATGGTGAAAATATTTCTTTAGGTACTTTATTCCTTTTTATTTCTTTATCTGGACTTTTATTCAGGCCTTTAAGGCAAATAGCAGATAGGTTTAATACCCTTCAAATGGGGATGGTCTCAACAGAGAGAATTTTTAAAATTCTTGAAGATGATCAGCAAATATCTGATTTAGGTGAGTTAGAAAGTTCATCATTTAAAGGTTTAATTGAATTTAAAAATGTTAACTTTTCATATGTTAATAATCAAAAAGTTCTAAATAATGTTTCATTTAAAATTAATCCGGGTGAGACATTTGCAATTGTAGGTCCTACCGGAAGCGGAAAGACAACAATAACCAATCTAATTACGAAATTTTATGAGATCAATTCTGGTAATATATTATTTGATGGAAAAGATATTGATCAATACAGTCTTGAGACTGTTAGAAGTAAAATTGGTATAATCCTCCAAGATGTTTTTCTATTTGCTGACACTATATTTAATAATATTACTTTATATAATAAAAATATTAATTTAAATGATGTTGAAAGTGCTGCTAAACAGCTTGATATTCACGAATTTATTAATTCTTTACCTGGTGGATATAGTTTTAAAGTAAGTGAAAGAGGTACTACACTTTCGACCGGTCAAAAGCAGTTAATTGCTTTTCTTAGAGTATTAGTTAATAATCCTGACATTTTAATCCTAGATGAGGCAACATCCTCAATTGATTCATATTCAGAGGACTTAATAAAAAATGCTACAAAAAAAATAACAATGGGTAAGACATCAATTATAATTGCTCATAGGCTTTCAACAATTGAATCAGCAGATAGAATCGTCTACATGGAAAATGGAAAAATATTAGAATCAGGAAACCACATAGAGCTTTTAAATATTCCTAATGGAAAGTTTAAAAAATTATATGAAGAACAGTATATTAATGAGTTAGTTTAGATTCTCAAATAGACTTATACACTCAAATGCTTCTTTTGCATCATGAACTCTTAAAATATTTGCCCCTTTTTCTAATGCCCTCATATGTAATACAGTCGTCCCATTAAGAGATTCTTCTGGTGTAATTTTGAGTGTTTTATATATCATGGATTTTCTAGATAAACCTACCATTATAGGTTTGTTTAAGGATTTAAATGAATCTAACTTATTTAAGATTTTAAAATTATCATCAATACTTTTACCAAATCCAAATCCTGGGTCAATTATAATATTATCTAAACCTAATACTTCTAGTTTTTGAATTTTTTTCTTTAAAAATAATATAATTGATTCAACGACATCATTATATTTTGGGTTCTTTTGCATATTATATGGATCACCTAACATGTGCATTAATATATATCCTGCATCATAATTTTTAACAACATTAAAAATATTTGGATCATATTTACCAGCACTTATATCATTTATGATTGAAAAACCATTAGATAAAGCAAACTCAGCAACACTTGAATTGTATGTGTCAATTGATAGATAAATATTTTTAAAATTGTTGGAAAGTTCAAGTATATAATCAGATATAATTTCAAGTTCAATTTTTGATTCAATTAATTTGTTTCCAGGCTTAGAACTTGCAGCTCCGAGATCAATTATTTCAGCTCCATTAGAAATTAATTTATGAACTTGAGAATTTACCTTATCGATTGTGTTATACCTTCCACCATCGTAAAAAGAATCCTCGGAAATATTTATAATTCCCATAATTTTTTTTTTGTGTAAATCAAGGATTTTTCCGTTACAATTTAAAGTCATACTTTTAACTACTTTTCCAAATTTATGTTAAATTCCAATATGGAAGACACTAAAGTGCAATATCATAAAATAATAAATAAATCAAGAAAGATTTTTATTAATAAAAATATTGATTATGGCTCATCATGGAGAGTTTTGAGAATTATTTCATTGGTTGATCAAATTAACATAAAAGCACAAAGAATTAGAAATCTTCAAAATAATATTTCTAACAAAATTGATGAAGATCAAACTGCCGAGTTTTATGGAATTATAAACTATTCAATTATGGCGCTTATCCAAATGGAAAAAGGTATTGTCGATGAACCTGACTTAAATAATGATGAAATAATAAAACTCTATGATAAAATTGTGAACAAGACTTTTAAATTAATGCTCAATAAAAACCATGACTATGGTGAGGCTTGGAGAGAAATGGAAGTTATTAGTCTCACAGATTTAATAATTCAAAAAATATATAGAATGAAAAGCATATTAAAAAATGATGGTAAGACTAGTGTCAGTGAAGGTATTGATGCAAATTTTCAGGATATTTTAAATTATTCAATTTTTGCTCAAATTTTACTAAAAGAATAAAATTATGAATGAAAAAATTATTGTAGGTAATTGGAAAAACTATTTAGATTATGAGGGATCAATTGCCCTTGCTAATTCTTTATTAGATATAAATACTTCAGATAAAGTAAGACTTATGGTGTCTCCAAACCATCTTTACCTAAGAGAAGTAAATAAAATATTAAATCAAACAAAAATAGAAGTTATTTCTCAAAATTTAACATCTTTTGATTCAAATTCAGATACTGGAGGTATAAGTGCAGTGAATCTCAATAAAATAAATATTAATAGAACTATAATTGCTCATTCTGAGACAAGGGTAAGAGAAAAAAATCCTCAAAGTATTCTTTCTAAATTAATAACGATGGGTTTTTCATTTGTTTTGTGCTTTGAAAAGATTGATCAAATACCATTTGATATATTAAGAAATAATTTCGAAATTATTTTAGCTTATGAGCCTGTTTGGGCAATTGGAACAGGTGAAACTGCCTCACTCGATCATATTAATGAAATTCATTCAAATGTTAAATTAAAGTTGTCTAAATCGAGTTTAAATTTACCAATACTCTATGGTGGTAGCGTAAATCCATTAAATTGTAAAGAAATTTTAGATTCAAATTATGTTGATGGTGTTTTAGTTGGAGGGGCCTCGACAAAGTTTGAGCAATTTAGTGAAATTGTTAACTCTATTTAACAATTCTTTGTGATCAAGACCTTTCTTATCAAAGTATATTTGCATAACAATGTTTAAGAAATTAATTTTTTTATTATTTACAGCTATGAATTTATTTATGAATGCACAGGTATCTGTTGACAATTCTATTCATCAATTTAAAGTCGCTGATATTTATGGCAACATATTTGATTTTTCTGAACTTAAAGGAAAAAAGGTAATGATAGTTAATACAGCTTCCAAATGTGGATTAACTTATCAGTATGAAGCTCTACAAAGTCTTTACATAGATTACAAAGACTTAAATTTCATAATTGTAGGATTTCCATCAAATGACTTTTTATGGCAGGAACCTGGAAATAATGAAGAAATTATTGAATTTTGTGAAGAAAATTATGGCGTTACTTTCCCTATGATGAGCAAAATAGTTGTTAAGGGTTCAAAAAAGCACCCTGTGTACCAGTTTTTAACACAAAAATCTAAAAACAAATATAAAGATTCTCGAGTGACTTGGAATTTCCAGAAATACTTAATTAATAAACAAGGAATAATTGAAAAAATTATTTCTCCAAGAACTAGACCAGATTCTCAAGAAATTGTATCTTGGATAACCGATGGTCAATAAGCATAATTTTTCAACAAAATGTGTTCATGAAGGTGATATAAAAGATACTATGTATCAAGGCATCGTTTCACCCTTATTTATGTCAACTACTTATCCTTGGTTCGGAGGAGATGCAGAAAAAAAACCTTATCCAAGATATTTTAATACCCCAAATCAAGAGTTTTTATCAAAGAAAATTGCATCACTTGAAAATGGTGAAAAGGCTTTAATATTTACATCTGGAATGGCGGCTATTAGCACATCCATTATGGCTAATGTCAAAATCGGAGATCATATTATTTTTCAGAATGATTTATATGGTGGTACTAGAAATTTTATTCAGACGGAACTTGACAAGTTTGGAATTCAATATTCTTTTACTAAAGGTCTTGATATTGATGATTTTAAAGCTGAAATTAAAAAAAACACAGTTGGTATATATATTGAAACTCCTAGTAATCCCCTACTTAAGATTGTTGACTTAGAATTAATTTCCTCATTAGCTAAGGAAGATGGGATGTGGACCATGATCGATAATACTTTTGCAAGTCCAGTAAATCAAAATCCAATTAATTATGGAATAGATATTGTTTGTCATAGTGCCACGAAATATCTTGGAGGTCATAGTGATATTTCTGCTGGAGCTGTAATTAGTACTAAATCAAAAATTGATAAAATTCTTGATTCTGCAAAAAACTTTGGTGGGAACCTCAGCGATTATACAGTATGGTTATTGGAAAGAAGTATGAAGACTCTTCTGGTTAGAGTCAGAGAACAAACTGACAATGCAAAAATTTTAGCTAAAATTCTTGATGAAAATAATAATATTTCTAAGGTTTATTATCCAGGCCTAGAATCTCATCCTACTCATGATATTGCTAAGAAACAGATGAATGACTTTGGTGCTATGATGTCTTTTGACTTGAATAAGAATATAGATGTCTACTCTTTTTTAAAATCTCTTAAAATCATTAAACCAGGTATGAGCCTTGCAGGTGTTGAGTCAACTGTGAATTTTCCGATGAAAACATCTCATGGTCTAATGACTCAAGAGGAGAGAGATATCCAGGGAATAGGAGATAAGCTTATTAGATTGTCAGTTGGAATTGAATCTCATGAAGATCTACTCAATGATCTTAATCAAGCAATAAATCTTTCAATTAAATGAAAGCTGATATTTTAGCATTTGGTGCTCATCCGGATGATGTTGAAATGGGTTGTGGTGGAACTATTGCTAAGTCTGCTTCAACAGGCAAAATAGTTGGTATAATTGATCTGACAAGAGGTGAGCTTGGTACTAATGGAAGCCCAGAAATAAGAGCTAAAGAAGCAACCTTAGCTTCTGAGATAATTGGTGCAAAATTTAGATTAAATCTAGGATTTGCTGATGGGTTTATATTCAATAATAAAGAAAATCAAATTGAAGTAATTAAATTAATTAGGCACTTTAGGCCTGAAATAATTTTATCTCCAACCCAAATTGACAGGCACTCAGATCATGGTAAA
Organism: uncultured Flavobacteriaceae bacterium; assembly: GCA_905380995.1. GTDB lineage: Bacteria > Bacteroidota > Bacteroidia > Flavobacteriales > Flavobacteriaceae > Marisimplicoccus. The sequence goes on along the minus strand of CAJPUS010000059.1, from coordinate 1,039 downwards.
GCATCTGACATAATATATGAAGCAGCTTTCCTTAGTGGTTTAATTAAACTAAAAACTAAATATCAAAATAAAGTACAGGAACCTTGGAGACCAAAAATTAATTTAAATTACCAGCAGTGGTATGATTTTAAGCCTGATGTGCTTATTGATATATCAGATTTTATTGAAACTAAAAAAGAAGCTATTCTTGCTTTTAAAAGTCAAGTCCTTAGAGATCCTAAATCAAAATCTACAAAGATAAATTCAGAAAATTTTATTGAGAGCATTAAATACAGAGCCATGAACTATGGTAGACTAATTGAAAAAGAATATGCTGAAGCATTTCAGTCAAGAAAAAATATTGCAGTCAATAATATTTTTGATCTTCTTTAATTTTAACTATTTTTTTTTAATATAATTTCCAAAAAGTCTAATTTTGTGACCTAGATGGTGGTTGTAGTTCAGTTGGTTAGAACGCCTGATTGTGGTTCAGGAGGTCGCCGGTTCGAATCCGGTCTTCCACCCAAGTTAACCGTTACATTACACGTTTAAAATAAACCCTTCACATAATGAGGGGTTTTTTCTTTTACATATACATAGCTGGATTTACTCCTTGAAACTTTAGTCATAAGTGTTAGGCTATTGGACCAGGTAAAATTTTATTAAGTTTACGTTAATTAGTTGCATATTGAAATTAAACTTCTTAGATTTAAGATTATCAACAATAAATCAATTTAAATGATTCCAATAAAGTTACTAATGCATATAAATTCACCAAAAGAAGAAGTATTTGAGGCTCTTACTGAATCCGATAAACTTTCAAAATGGTATACAACTATTGTTAAAGGAGTATTTAAGTTAGATGAAATTATCACTTTTAAATTTATAAATTTTGCAGAGTTTAAATTTAAAGTAATTGCTATAACACAAAACGAATCTGTTCATCTTGAAATTGTAGAATCTGAATTTGATAATGTTGGACATATAATGAAGTATGATTTAGATGAAAATGATGGTAAAACAAGAGTACGCTTTACTTATGAGGGCTTTGGAGAAATGG
>CAJPUS010000058.1 GCA_905380995.1 uncultured Flavobacteriaceae bacterium | reverse complement strand
GGTTGAATAGTTGGAATTGCAGAAATTAGTTCGGATTTGTTTGTTGCAAGACTTTCTATTTCGTCCAAAGATCTTGATTGAACAACTGTTTGCTTAGTGAGTATATCAAGTCTTTTTGTAGTATTTATAATTAGCTTAGAGTTATCATAACCTTCTAAATCTTTATATCTGTTCACTCCACCAAAACCAGCGTAACGTTGCTCTTCAGGTATTGGGCTAGCTTCAAAATAAACACGATAGATATTATTATCTCTTTCTTCAACGTTTGCAACAACTGTCTCAAGTTGGGACAGTTTTTTATTTAAAATTTCAAACTGTAGTTCATAGTTTTGAATTGTTCTTTTTTGTGCAACTTCTGAAGGGGTATTAAGAAAATCGGAGTTAAGCAAAATTAGAAGACAAATGGTACCGAAAAAAAATGATAAGGATGTAAATAGTAAAACATTTAATATGCGATTTTTATTTGTTGCCTTTATTGGACGGTAGGAAAGTGTGTCAGGATCAAAATAGTACTTAACTTTACTCATAAAGTTTTATAAATTTTCTTTTCTTTTGTATTGTAAAAGAAATAATGTCAAATATATAAAATTTGACAAAATCTGGTGTTCTTAAGTATAAAAGTAAATGTTGAAACAGATCCACATAATAACCTCTAATTGAATGAAATCAGTTGACATAAGGAAAAAATTTTTAGATTTTTTTGAATCAAAAGAACATGAAATAGTTCCATCAGCCCCAATGGTTATCAAGGATGACCCAACTCTAATGTTCACAAATGCAGGAATGAATCCTTTTAAAGAATTTTTCTTAGGTTTTGCTAAGCCGATTTCAAAACGTGTTACTGATACACAAAAGTGCCTAAGAGTATCAGGGAAACACAACGATTTAGAGGAGGTAGGGATTGATACTTATCATCATACTTTTTTTGAAATGCTAGGTAATTGGAGTTTTGGTGATTATTTTAAAAAGGAAATTATTAGCTGGTCGTATGATCTTATGACCAATATTTACGGGTTAAATAGTGAGGACCTTTATGTATCTGTTTTTGAAGGATCTAATGAGGATAATCTTAATTATGATAAGGAAACATTCAATGAATGGAAAAAGTATTTTTCTGAAGAGAAAATTATAAATGGTAATAAAAAAGATAATTTCTGGGAAATGGGAGAAGTAGGTCCTTGTGGTCCTTGTTCAGAAATTCATGTTGATTTGAGATCAACTATTGAAAAAAAGAAAATTAAAGGTTCAGAACTTGTAAATAAAGATCACCCTAAAGTTATTGAAATATGGAATCTTGTTTTTATTCAATTTAATAGAAAGAAGGATGGATCTCTTCAAAAACTGGATAAACAGTATGTTGATACTGGAATGGGTCTCGAGAGATTATGTATGGCACTGCAAAAAAAGGACTCAACTTATGAAACAGACTTATTCTCTGATATAATTAAAGAAATAGAAAATATATCTAATAAAAAATATTTAGCAGGAGATGAAAAAGTTGATGTAGGTATGAGAGTTATCTCCGATCATCTTAGAGCTGTAGTATTTACTATATTAGATGGACAAAATCCAGGTAACACAGGTCCAGGCTACGTAATTAGACGAATTCTTAGAAGAGCCATTAGATATGGCTATACAAATCTAGATATCCAAAGTCCATTCATTTATAAATTAGTTGATATTATAAAGAGAAAATATTCCGGTCTTTATCCAAATATTATTACTCAAAAAGATTTTATTAAATCAATCATAAAAGATGAGGAAGAAGGTTTTCTAAAGACATTAAATCAAGGCCTTAACCTGATTAATAAACTTATAGACTCTGACACAAATGATAAATTTATAAAGGGTGATGATGCTTTTAAACTTTATGATACTTTTGGATTTCCTATTGATTTAACATCTTTAATAGCTAGAGAAAAATCTTTTAAAGTTGATGTTCAAGGATTCAATGAGAATATGAAAATTCAAAAAAATAGATCAAAGTCAAAAAATAATGATAATTTGTCAGAATGGATTATAATTAATGATAATATCTCTAGTAGTGTTTTTAAGGGTTATGATCTTCACGAAGTTGATGGTAAAATATGTAAATACAGAAAAGCTAAATCAGAGGGTGGTTCAGTTAATTATCATATTGTAACAGACGTAACAATATTTTATCCAGAGGGTGGTGGTCAAACAGGTGATAAAGGCGAAATTATATCTTCAGGTGAAAAAATTCAGGTTGTTGATACATTTAAAGATAGTGGTGATATAATACATTTAACCGTTAATTTACCTAAGGATTTAAAATCTAAAGTAAAACTAAAAATTAATATTAATAGAAGATCATTGATTGAATCAAATCATACTAGTACACATTTATTACATCAAGCACTCAGAATCATTCTTGGGAGTCATGTGGAGCAGAGAGGCTCGATGATATCTGAGGATATGTTTAGATTTGACTTCTCTCATTCATCTAAACTTTCTAATAAAGAACTAGAATCTATAAATGGTTTTGTCAATGACAGAATAAAAGAATCAATCCCTCTTATCGAGAACAGAGAAGAGGATTATGATACAGCTCTAAAAAATGGAGCAATTGGTTTATTTACAGAAAAATATGAAGATAAGGTTAGAACTATAAAATTTAATGAGTCTTATGAATTGTGTGGAGGAACTCATGTTAAAAATACAAGTAAATTAAAAAAATTTAGTATTCTCTCAGAAAGCTCACAAGCTTTTGGAATAAGAAGAATTACAGCAACATGTAATGAAAAAATTATTTTTGCAGAAATGCAAAAGAATAAAGATTTAGAGGAAAAAGCTGCAAATGAAAAAGCAAATAAACAACTAAAGAAGGAAATAGAGATACAAAATAAAGCTAAGGTTGAACTGGCTAAAAAAGAAATATTAAAAAAAATTAATTATTTAGGAGAAATAAACTTTTTTGCAGATAAGGTAGATCTGGAACCAAGATCTATAAAAGAATTATGTTTTATGCTAGGAGACAAAATAGAAAATCTTTTCATAGTACTTTTATCTAATTATAATGGTAAGGTTTTTATCTCTTGCTATATTGCAAAAAGCCTGGTTGAGTCAAAAGGCTTAAATGCATCGGAGATAATTAAAGACTTATCACCACTAATAAATGGTAGTGGAGGGGGGCAAGCTTTTTATGCAACTGGAGGAGGAAGTAACTTAAAAGGTATTAGCTCTGCAATAACTAAATCCAAAGAGATAGTCAATCAAATATAGGTGGGTATTTTTCAAGTATTTTTACCACAAAGTCATTAATCATTTTATCTCTATTATTCGAATACTCATTCAATACACCAACACCTTTACCTTGCCAAATAAGTTGTTGATTTTTACTATCAATTAGACTAACAAATAAAGTACCTTGGACTCTAGAATAACCGTAAGAATATGGATAATTATATGCAAATGGATACCATCCATAAGGAAGATAATTATTTACATATACCCTTTCTTTAGATTTAGTCTCAAATGTTACAAGTAAATCAGGAGAGTTTGATCTTTCAAGACCCTTAGACTTTAACCCAAGGTCTAATGATCTTAATATTCTTTTTTTATCAAGATCTGAAATTTCTACTTTATCTATATCAGGTTGATAGAACGAATAGGAATTATAATTATCAAAATTTACATCAGAATCATAATCATATTGGACATATATTCCGCATGATTGAATTGAAATAATAAATGTGAATAATATTATTTTAAATGAGATATTTTTTTTTATAATTTCCATTTATATTAAAGTTATGAAAAAATTTTTTCTTTTGTTTGTGTTATTTATTTTATCATCATGCTCTTCACTCAAAACATCAAATATTAATCCGAATTCTGTTGAAAGTAAAATTAAACTATATATTAAAAAATTTGCTCCTGCTGCAGTTAAGAATATGAGATTTTATAAAATTCCAGCAAGTATAACCCTAGCACAAGGAGTACTTGAGTCTGGTTATGGGGAAGGTACACTAGCAAAAAAAGCAAATAATCATTTTGGAATTAAATGTCACAAGGGATGGAGAGGTAAATCAATTAGACATGATGATGACGAAAAAAATGAATGTTTTAGATCATATAAAAATCCATTAAAATCGTATCGTGATCACTCCTTATTTTTGGTTTATAGGGATAGATATAAAGGTTTATTCAAATTAAAAAGAAAAGATTATAAAGGATGGGCAATTGGTTTGAAAGATGCAGGTTATGCAACTGATCCAAAATATGCAGATAAGTTAATAAGCTTAATTGAGAGATTTAATTTAACTCGGTTTGATGAGTAAATTATTTTCATTTTTAGATATACTAATTAAATCTTTAACTCTTAGCTCTTTTGTTAGTTTATCCCATTTTTTATTAGAAAAATCAAATTCACTTTTAAAAATGTTAAAATCACATTCACCTTTTTTTTGAAGTTTGTTGAGAACTATTTTAGCGTCATTTGATATTACAGGTTCATTTCTCAAAGGTTTCATTTGAGGAAAAAATAGTACTTCTTGAATAGATGTTTGGTTAGTCATTAACATTATTAATCTGTCTAACCCAATACCTATTCCTGAAGTTGGAGGCATTCCATATTCTAATGATTTTATAAAGTCCATATCAATAAACATTGCTTCATCATCACCTTTTTTACCTAATTCAAGCTGATTTTCAAATCTTTCAAGTTGATCAATTGGATCATTAAGTTCGGAATATGCATTAGCAATTTCCATTCCATTAATGAAAAGTTCAAATCTTTCTGTTAGATTAGGATTTGATCGGTGTTGTTTTGTAAGAGGACTCATTGACTTAGGATAATCAATTATAAATGTTGGATTAATAAATTTCTTTTCACACTTACTCCCAAAAATTGCATCAATTAATTTACCTTCGCCCATGCTTTCATCAACTTCAATTGACATATCATTACAAATTTTTCTTAACTCATTCTCATCCATTCTAGAAATATCGTATCCTGTGAATTTCTTTATGGCATCAAACATAGATATCTTCTCGTAAGGAGCCTTGAAGTCAATTAGTTTTGAATCGTATTGAATCTTAGTCTTGCCATTTAACTCAATACACACCTTTTCAATTAATGATTCAGTTAAATCCATCATCCAAAAATAATCCTTGTATGCAACATAAAGTTCTAGAATAGTAAACTCCGGATTATGATTTTTATCCATTCCTTCATTTCTAAAATCTCTTGAAAATTCATAAACTGCTTCAAGTCCACCTACAATTAACTTTTTTAAAAATAATTCATCAGATATTCTTAAGTATAAGGGAATATCTAGAGCATTGTGATGGGTTATAAAAGGTCTAGCACTTGCTCCACCAGGTATAGGCTGTAAAATTGGAGTTTCAACTTCTAAATATGACTTTTTATTGAGAAAATTTCTAATTGTATTAATAATTTTTGTCCTTTTGACAAAGATATCTTTGACTTGAGAATTTAAAATTAAGTCTAAATATCTATGTCTATATCTTTGTTCTAAATCACTAAAACTATCATACTCATTTCCATCTGAATCTACTTTTGGCAATGGTAGCGGTCTTAAAGACTTATTTAATATTTTAAAATCTTTTACTAAAACAGTAATTTCACCAACTTTTGTTTTAAACATTCTTCCATTAATTCCAATTATATCACCTATATCCAGCAACTTTTTATAAATAATATTGTACTTAGATTTATCATTATCATTACAAATTTCGTCTCGGTTAAAATAAACTTGAATTCTGCCTTTACTATCTTGAATTTCAGCAAATGATGCATTCCCTTGTATTCTTCTTGACATAATTCTTCCAGCAATTGTTACTTTACTATTTTCTTTATAATCCTCAATTAAGTCAATGGAAAAGTTATTAATTGGAAATAATTCTGCAGGATATGGATTAACCCCAAGTTTTTTTAGCTCTTCAAGTTTTTCTCTTCGAATTTTTTCTTGTTCTGTCATTTAAATATTAAACAAAGATAAGTTTTCTGGAGCAATCATTGAGGTACAAATTTCTATATTTGAATGATAATGAAAAATAAAAAAATTTTAGTAAAAGATATCGGAAAACTTTCTTTTTCAGATGCGTTGCAATATCAAGAAAAAATTTTTAATAAAATTATTAATCAAAAGGTTCAAAATAGATCCTTAGGGGGAAAGATTAAAACAAATAATTTTCTCATTTTAACTGAGCACTCTCATGTTTACACTATTGGAAAGAGTGGAGATATCTCCAACTTATTAATTGCAAAAGATGAATTAATTAAAAAGAAAATAGAGTTTTATAAAACTAATAGGGGTGGAGATATTACATATCATGGTCCAGGACAAATTATGGGTTATCCAATTTTTGATTTAGATAATTTTTTCACAGATATAAACCTCTATCTAAGAAAACTGGAAGAAGTAATTATTAATACTCTAATGTTTTATGACATAGTTGGATTTACAATAAAAGGTGATACTGGAGTATGGGTCAAGGATAATGATGGATTAACAAAAAAAATATGTGCATTTGGTATTAGAGCAAGTAGATGGGTGACAATGCATGGACTTTGTTTAAATGTTAATCCAGATCTTAGTTATTTTAATTTTATCATACCATGTGGCATTAAAAATAAAGGAATAACATCATTACAAGATTTAAAAAAGGAAGATATAGATATCAAAGAGGTTAAATCTATATTGATAGAAAACTTTAAGCTAGTTTTTAAAGCAGAAATTAATTTTGAGAAAGATTAATTTCATACGACACTATAGAGAATTGATCTAGCTTAGATATTATTTCAATTTTGCCATCATTGTCAGAATCTTTTATATCAACAACTGATTTTCCTTTAATTGGAAATCCTTTTACAAGATCACCATTATCTTTGTATAAATAGATTTTATCCTCGTTTAAATCAGTGATTCCTACCAACATAACATTAGAATTTATAAATATTTTAGGTTTTGAAAATTTACTAAATGGAAGCTCAATTGTAATCCCTTTAATTGTTAATCTATTTTCATTTAAATAAACCAGGCTATTATTTACTATATCAATAAAGTTTTCATCAGATAAATTTAGGTTCTCTTTAGTTAAATTTCCGTTCTCATCAATTTTAATAAGATTACCTTGTGTATCAGTTGTTGTAAAGTTATCTAAATAACTAAAAATAGAGTTATTACTAAACTGAATTTTTTCATTAACAATTACTCTATCTCTTCCTCTTCTATCTAATATCTTTAGAGTTCCATTTTCTAATTTAATAATAATGTAATCTTTACGATCAATTCTGATATGAATAGGATTCATAACTATTTTTGATTCGAATATAGGAGGTTCAAAACCGCTAACTATCTTTCCATTTGAATCAAACATTTTTATCAAATTATCTTCTATAATTAAAAACCTATAATTTCTGTTTTTTTCATAATCAAAAATCGAAACGGGGTAATCTATATTTGATTTAATAGGAAAACTTAGTTGTTTGACTTCATTTCCATTCCTATCTAGTAAATATAATTTTTCAGAGGTCTTGAAAATCATTTGTTTTCTACCGTTTTTAAATATATCTACTTGTTCTATGTCACCTATAATTCTTCCCTCTAACTTTTTTTTCCAATTAAGTGTCCCTTTATTTGACAAATAATAAAGATAATTTTCGCTATCCTGAAAAGCAATATCGAATTCATTATTTAAATGATTTTCCAACCAAGAAGGATCAGAAATAATTTCTTTATCAAATGTTACAAAAAACTCAGTGTAGACATCTTCACTTGTACTTACTAAATTTACTTTTGATAAATTAAATTCTAAAAGTGTAATATCTTGATTTACCCTACCACTAAATGAAGTGTAAGGATATTCATCGTTATCTAGTATCCTACTATTGTAAATTTTCGAGTTTAATAATTTATTGTTTCCAACCCATAAAAAAGAATAATTATCTGATTTTTGTTCTTTAAAATTTAAGTATTTATTATTCGAACCTAGATTATCCTTAATAATTTGTGAATTAATTACTTTTTTTAATTGTGATACAGTTTTTGATGCAATTAGCTTATTTTCTAATATGACCGCATATTCTAATATAATTTCTTGATCGATATTTTTCAGAAGAATATTTAATTCATCATCAATTAATATCTTTTTAATGTTTAAGTTATCATCATATTGTTCCAAGTTAAAATAGTTATCTATTTGCTCTGTATTTTTAAGATTAAGAATAATAAACTTCTCCTGATCTTCTACAAAACTAATTTCATTAACTATTTTTAAAGAATTAAATTTTAAATTTTGAGTTGACGTACCATAATAATTTAAATAATCCTTTAAATTAAATATAAATCTTTCAGAATTATCAATTGAAAGAGTTAAAAAAGCTAAAAATGAATTTGGAATAATTCTATCAGTCTCAATACTAGATGAAATTAAATTCTTTAAAATAGATACTTTTCCATTTATAGAATCACTTATTCTAGTAATTCCAGTTAAGTAGAGATCTTCAAGAGAATAATTAAAATCGTATCCAATCCATGAAGTCTCTGAATTAGGGAAAAAAGTTGCTTTACTTAATTTATTTTGTAAAGTATTAATATCATCAGATTTAGTATAAATATTAAACGGTTCATTTGCATCAGTTGTTTTTCTAATATTCATTAATTCAAGATTATAATTAATATTTGTAGAATTAAAATCTCTAATTATATTTTCAAGTACTATATCTTTATTTGAGCTTACTATATATTTATCTATAATAACTTTGAATACTTCTTTGTCATTAATTTTATCTATAAAAATTTCTTTATTTTGATAAGTGTTTTTCAGTTTGTCTCCCACTAAAATTGAATCAAATG
>CAJPUS010000057.1 GCA_905380995.1 uncultured Flavobacteriaceae bacterium | reverse complement strand
ACTACAAAAGTTTATGGTATAATAAATTTTAAACCTAAAAATAAATTACAATCCATTAGACATACAATTTCTCCAAGTATATCGTACTCAAATAATCCAAGTTTTGAGAAATATTATGATACTTATATAATTGATGCTAATGGAAATACTGCTGAATATACTAGATTTCAGGGCGGACTGTATAATTCTCCTGGAAGGAACTACTCAAGTAGTATTGGAATTAGTATTCAAAATGTAATAGAGGCGAAAGTTAAGCCAAAGGATTCAACAGAAACCGAACTGAGAAAAATTGACATCTTTAAAAACTTAAACATCTCTACAAGCTATAATTTAGCTGCAGAAGAATTTAATTTATCACCAATTAGAGTCACAGGAAGTTTTGATCTTACACGTGGTTTTACCGTTAACACTGGAGCCACATTTGACGCATATGATCTTGATGATAATAATAACCGAATAAATGTATTTAGTTATAAAAATGGACGGGGACTATTAAGATTAACAAGCGCTAATATTTCAACTCAATATCAGATAAATAATGATACATTTAAAAGGGGACAAACACAAGATCAAATAAATGAGAACACATCCGGTGGTGGAAGAAATGATGATCTATTTGGTGTGTCTCAAAATTTCTCAGATTCTAGACAAAATATGGGAAATGAAGAAGAACAAGAGGAAATTGACCTGACTAATTACATTTATAATATGCCATGGTCTCTCAACCTTGCATACTCATTAACCTATAACAATTCGAGAGGTCAAAATGATTTTTCAACAAATTCATTAATGATCTCATCTAATCTCAGTCTAACACCAAAATGGAAAGTAGGTATATCGTCAGGTTATGATTTTAAACAAAAAGGGTTTACCTATACTCAGTTAAGATTTGATAGAGATCTTGATAGTTGGAAGTTAGACTTTTCTTGGGTGCCATTTAGTCCAAGAGCTTCATGGAACTTCTTTATTGGAATTAAATCTGGACTTTTAAGTGACCTTAAATATGAAAAAAGATCTGAACCAGACAGATCATTATAAATTAAGAATTATGAAAAAAATTATAAATACAAATAAATCTCCCGCACCAATTGGCCCATATAATCAAGCCATACTGAAAAATAATATGCTATTTATTTCAGGTCAAATAGCTCTTGACCCAGTCTCAATGAAACTTAACAACGGTTCTATTGAAGATGAAACTAATCAAGTAATGTTAAACATTAAAAATATTTTAAATGAATCTAACATGGATTTTATAAATGTTGTCAAAACAACAATTTTTCTCTCAGACATGGATTTATTTAAAGATGTAAATAGAATTTATGGAAAATATTTAGCAGAGGGAAGTGAACCTGCTAGAGAAACTATTGCTGTTAAGACTCTACCCATGAATGTTAACGTTGAAATATCAATGATTGCTGTAATATAATTAATTTAAAATGTTTCTTTTGTGATAATTAACGAGACCTGTTATAGGTCTTTGTATAAATCTTCCTGTTTGTAGATTATACTTATTACCAATCTTTATTATTTCATCCCTTAAATAATATCCAATTGATCCAACATAGTGTATATCTACTTTACTAAAATCATCATATTGCAGTATTTGATACTCTATGAACCTTTCAAGTCCTTTGAAAATTATTTCTTTAAAATACTCGTTAGACTTGTTATCAATTAAAAACTTAGCAAATCCTGCTAAGTAAGTGTTTGGATTTTCTTCTCTGTATAAACTATTTTTGATTGAATTTGGAGATAGATCATAACTTTCTGAAAATTTTTCTCTAAGTTTTTCAGGCATTTTATTAAAATAATAAGCCCTTATAAGATATTTACCAAAATAATTTCCGCTAGCATAATCCATAAGCACATAACCTAAAGAGTGAACTTTTTGAATTACATTTTCACCGTCATAATACGAACAATTAGAACCTGTGCCAATTATATTGACAATAGAGGGTTTCCCTATGTCAACTGCTGAGTAAACAGCTGCATAAGTATCCTCTTTAATATCAAATTTACAATTAATAAAAATTGATTTAAAAACCTTTAAAATCCTATCTTTTGTTGATTTAACACCACAACCAGCCCCATAAAAGTATAGCTTTTCAACTAACTCTCTATTTTTATAAATATCAAAGTTATTTTTAATTCTTTCATTTAATATCTCATTAGAAAGCATTTGGGGATTTAAACCTAAGGTCTTTGTTGAAAAAATTTCATTACCGTTATCATCTAGGGCTATCCAATCTGTTTTTGTAGAACCGCTATCAACAATTAAAATCATTATTTGTTATATTGAATATATATATTTTGATAAATCAAGAAGTTTATTTGAATATCCGCACTCATTATCATACCATGAAATTATTTTAAAAAAATTAGAATTTAATTCCATTCCAGCATTAGCGTCGAAGATAGAAGTTCTTTTGTCTCCAATAAAATCTTGAGATACAACCAAATCTTCGCAATATCCAAGTATTCCATTTAATTCATTCTCAGATGAATCCCTCATCACTTTTTTTATATTATCATATGAAGTATTTTTTTTAACTCTAACTGTGAGATCAACAACAGAAACATTTGCTGTTGGTATTCTAAATGCCATACCTGTTAGTTTACCTTCTAATGAAGGAATTACTTTAGTAACAGCTTTTGCAGCACCAGTTGAACTTGGAATAATATTAAGTAATGAACTCCTTCCTCCTCTAAAATCTTTTTTTGAAGGGCCATCAACAGTAAATTGAGTAGCAGTTGCAGCGTGAACAGTAGTCATTAAACCTTCCTCAATGATGAAGTTATCATTAAGAACTTTTGCAATTGGGGCTAAACAATTGGTTGTACATGATGCATTAGAAACAATTAAATCAGTTGATTTTACATCTTTATGATTTACACCCATAACAAACATAGGTGCATCTGGACTTGGAGCTGATATAACAACTTTTTTAGCCCCCGAGTTAATATGAGTTGATGCTTTGTCAATTGTAGTAAAAATTCCAGTACACTCTGCAACAATCTTTACACCCATTCCAGACCAATCAATATTATTAGGATCACTTTCTGCAGTTATCTTAACCGATTTTCCATTAATTATTAGTTTGTTATCTGATACCTCAACTGATCCCCCAAAAGGGCCATGCACTGAATCATATTTCAAAAGATATGCCAGATGATTAATTTCTAACAAATCATTTACAGAAACAACATTAAAATCATCATTATTAATTGCTTCTCTAAAAACTAACCTACCAATTCTCCCAAAACCGTTTATACCAATATTTATTGCCATTTTAAATTTTTTAAATTAAATTGAAATTATATCACAGACCCTAATTAAATCTTTATCTAATTCTTGACCACCTCTAATTGCTTTTTCTATAGGAACAGTAATCATTTTATCATCAACTATCCCTACCATTAGTTTACTTTTATTTTTAAGAAGACAATCAACGGCATGAACACCCATTCTTGAAGCCAAAACCCTGTCAAAACAGGTTGGAGAACCCCCTCTTTGAATATGACCTAAAATTGATACTCTTATTTCGTAGTGAGGAAGATTCTTCTCAATGTAAGATGAAAAATTAAATACATTCTCACCAATTTTCTCTCCTTCAGAAACAACTATTATACTTGAAGATTTACCAGATTTTTCACTCTTTTTTAAAGAAACTAGTAATCTATCAAGTCCCATGTCTTGTTCTGGAATAAGAACCTCTTCAGCACCTGCACCAATTCCTGCATTAAGAGCAATATGTCCTGATCCTTTGCCCATAACCTCAATGAAAAATAATCTATTATGAGAGCTGGCAGTATCTCTAATTTTATCTATTGCATTTACAGCAGTATTTAAAGCTGTGTCATATCCCAATGTACATCTTGTACCTACTAGATCGTTGTCAATTGTACCAGGAATTCCGATTGTTTTAATCCCATGTTCCTCTTCAAATATAAGAGCTCCATTTAATGACCCATTTCCACCAATTACAACAAGTGAATCTATTCCATATTTATCTAAAGTAGCTTTAGCTTTATGTCTGCCTTCTTTTGTTCTGAATTCTAAGCACCTTGCAGATTTCAAAATTGTACCACCTTTATTGACTATATTATTTACTCCCCGAGCATTAAGTTTAACAAGATCATCAGAAATTAAACCTTCATAGCCTTTATATATTCCATAACAATCTATGTTATTATAGACTGATGATCTAACGACTGATCTAACAGCAGCATTCATTCCTGGAGCATCTCCTCCTGAAGTAAGGACTCCTATTTTTTTTAATTTGCTAGACATTTTTTAAGTTATACTAATTTAAATATAAAAATCTAGGATATTCAATAATAATACTAAATTGTTAATTATTATTGGTATTAATAATTTTTGATAACAGACTTCTAAATGTTTGAAAATCTACTTGATAGGACAAACCTATCCCCTGGGTATATCCAAGTTCATCACCAATATACCTAAATTCATTTTCTTTATTAAATACTTTTGCCCTCAGTGTGCCGTCTTGATTTAAGATAAAATCAATTTGAACATCTCCAATTATTAGTGTTTCCTCTATTCCTCCAATTGGAACTCCAATTTTTCCGTTAAATAAAATTTTATCACTTATTTTAGTTGATAATGTTAAACCAAATCTATCTTCAGTCTTAATGTCTAATATTTTACTTTTATCACCCTGAAGGCAATTTAAACCTACTTCAAGAGGCCCTTGATCTCCTCCAAGTATATCACTAAAAACCTCTGAAACTTTCTCATATATATTGTTAGTAACTCCTTCAATTGAAACACTTACTTCATTTATAAAAATACCTTGAGTTAAAAGTGAGATTGCCTGAAGTTGTCTTGTTTCAGGATCATTTAATTTATAGTTTATCTCAGATGTAACTGTACTGCTTGTGTTTGGAAAAAATATTTCAAACTCTGGACTGTTAGGTTTTGTTAGTTCGCCTGTTAGTTTAATATCAACATCAGTTGGTATCTTCTTGTTAAAATTTGGATTGTCCAAGAGTAAAGCAGGGTTTGCTCCACCTGGAACCTGATATGTTGCTTGGATATTCATTTGAGCTGCCAGAGGATCCCCATCCCAAACGATTGTTCCACCTTTTTTTAATTGAAATTTCTTATCTATTAAAGCTAGATTTCTAAAATTATATATCCCCTCGGTGGAAATAAAATCTCCATATATATTAAACTTACCATCTGAGTCAATTTCCATAATCAGGTCTCCATCACCTTTACCACTAATATAACTTCCAGTTTCTTGATCAATTGTAATTTCTACTTCCGCACTATTATTAATTTCTAGGTTCATATTTAAATCAAGTGTCTTATTAATTTTATTAAATGTATAATTATTGCCTTGGGTATCCTCAGAGTAAGAATTTAAATCTGAGAAAGTAATAAAAGAAAAATCATCAACTGAGTAATTCCTGGACTGCGGAATAGTAATGTTTGTACCACTTCTAGTTGCTCCATTAATATTAATAGATACTTGATTAGTTGGTCCAATTATTTTGATATCTCCACCTATATATGCCTTTCCATAGAAATTTTCATTTTCAGTATATTCTTTATTTAGAATGTATAGTTTATCAGATTTAAAATCCAAATCTAAGTTCCAGTTTTTAAAATCTTGATGTGAAATTTTACCTACTAAGGATGTTGAAGAGGAATTAGAATATGTGTTAATATTAACATTATTAAATTCGAAAATTTGATTGTACAAATCTATTTCTGATTTTTCTGATAAGAAATATTCAATATTTAAATATGGAATTTTAAACTTTGACTGATTAAGGTATAGTTTACCGTTGTGTTGCATGTTATTAGACTTTCCCCAAAGGTTTACCTCGCCAGAAAGGTTACTTGATATACTAGTCATTGTATTTGAACCAATCTTTTCGATAAATGATATATCAAAGTCATCAAATATTAAGTCAATATCTATATTTGGATCCTCATTAACACCTATTATAGATCCTTCACCCTTAATAGAACTTAGCTTATCCTTTAGCAGATCAATTTTTACAGCATATGAATTATAGTCAGTATTACCAAAAATATTAATACTTAGCTCTCCTAGATTATGATTTTTAATTTGAAGATTTGACAATTTAGAATCTAAATTTAAAGTTCTGTTATCAATATCTCTTTTGATATTTATTTCTGAATTAAAAATACCAGAAATTGGATTTTTATTTATTTGATGGAGATTATTAATTATCAAATCTAAAATCTTGATATCAAAATTTAAATCATCATTATTTTTGAAATATCCATTAATTTTGACATTTTCACCAAGAAAAGAGTCCAGCTTAAATAATCCGTTATCATATAATATTTCAAAATCAAAATCATTATTTTGATCAATAAAATCAGCGTTAAAAATTTTATTGAATTCAAATAAATTTTCAAGCTTAAGCTCTTCGTCAGAATTTCTAAAATATAATTGGTGGAGTTTTAATAAAGAGATAATATTATTAAGATCTGATAAATCAACATTTAGATTTGATTGAGTCGAAAATTCAAATTTTCCAGAATCACGTCTTCCATTGTAATCAATTTTACTATTGACGTCGAATATTTTTTTTAAAATATTTCCATTAAGATAAGACTCAATATTTATATTTTCTGATGATAATAATAACGTCCCCTTAAGATTATTGTTACTTATATAGGAATCAGTTTTAACATTAAATCCATTATTATTTTTTATAAAATTAATATTTGAATTGATGTAACTTAATTCTTTAGAAGAACCCTTAATAGTTGAATCAAAGTCTAAATAATTTAGATCAAAAATTTCAAGTATTTGATCATCTTCTGCAAGTTTAGATTTTATATCTAACTGATAATTTAAATTATTATCAAGCCTAGCTGTACCATAAACATTTATATTAGATGTTGTATTATTAAGTTGTTTTAGATTAAATTCTAGATCTTTATTTTTAATATTTAAATTTCCTTGAAATAATGGAAGGTCAAGTTTTTCATTGATTTTATAATTGGATATTAAAAATTCCTCATTTATATTTAGACTATTAATTACAGTGTTTACCTCTATATTTTCGGATAAAATGTTATTTATATTTATTTCAGCATTTAAATCTAAAAATTTATTATTTAAAAAAAATCTATCAATTCTAAGCTTCTTATTTGATCCAGAAAATTCGATTAGTCCAGAATAAATACTATCTGCAACAAAATTGTTTTGAACTATATTAAATAGTGAAGGATCTAAATTAAAATTAAAGTTAGCATTAATTATATTTTTAATTCGGAGGTCTTCATCAAAATCTATAATTATATCGCCTCTTATAAAGTTATTTTGATTGACTAAATAAGTATCATTAAGATCAAGCTTATCACTCTCGAACTTTACAATCGAATTGAAATCATCTATCTTAATATTATTAAGAATTCCATTGAAACTTTGTATTTTAAAATTTAAACCATTTTCGACTTGACTAATTTCCTTAATAAAGGAATTATTTATTCTTAATTGATTCTGGATCGAATCATCTATTATTATCAAATGAGAGTTTGATATTTCTAAATTATCAAAAAAGAAATTTTCAAAAACTTGATCCAAATCATTTATACTTATGTTTTTATCAATATCTTCAACACCTTGATCTAGATAAAGTTTTAAACCATTAATTTTTAATGTACTGTAATACTGATTATTTGACATTAATGGTATATATTTTGTACTTAATGATTCTAACTTGAATATTGTATCAGAATTAATATCAGAAAATAAAACATCAGAAATAATAAGTTCTCCTTTTAAATTATATCTAGAATCAGATATTTTAATAGTATTATCAGTATTTGAGTTTACGTATGATATTATATTATTTCTAATATAATCTTGGAAAGAGTTAGTGTTAATAATAAAGAAAATTGAGAAAAACACACAGAGTATTAATCCTACCAATAATAAAAATATTTTTTTTAAATTTTTAATACTATTTCTTGTTTAAATTTGTTATACAAAGATAGTAATGTCAAATAAAGATATCTATATACTTGGAATTGAATCTTCATGTGATGATACTTCAGCTGCGGTTTTAAAAAATGATAAAGTATTATCAAATGTAATCGCCAATCAAGATATCCATAAAAATTACGGAGGTGTGGTACCAGAACTAGCCTCTCGTGCTCACTTATCAAATATAATTCCTACTGTTGAGTCTGCAATTAAAGAGGCTAAAATTTCATTAAATCAACTTTCAGCAATTTCTTACACACGTGGTCCAGGCTTGATGGGATCATTAATTGTTGGAACCGAATTCTCAAAAGCACTAAGTCTATCCTTAAGAATTCCAGTTATAGAAGTTAACCATATGCAGGCTCATATATTAGTTCATTTTATAAATAATGGAAACACTATGCCCTCTTTCCCATTTCTTGGAGTTACCATTTCGGGTGGTCATACACAATTTATTCTTGTTAAAGACTTTTTTAAGATGGAAATTTTAGGTGAGACTCTTGATGATGCTATTGGCGAAGCCTTTGATAAATGTGGGAAAAAACTTGGACTAGAATATCCAGCTGGACCATTAATTGATAAAATTGCTACAAAAGGTGATGAAAATAAATTTAAATTTCCAATGCCAAGAGTTAAAGGGGGTGACATTAGTTACTCTGGAACAAAAACTGCATTCATTAATTTCCTTCATAAAAATCAAACTAAAAATATTGAATTTATCAATCAGAACATTAATGATATTTGTGCTTCAATTCAAAAGAATTTAATTGATAACCTTATGAATAAAGTTCATTTACTATCTACTGAAAATCATCTTGATACAATAGTTTTTGGCGGCGGTGTTTCTGCTAATAGTTATCTAAAAAAAAGATTAGAAAAATATGCATACAATAATGATTTGAAAATATTTACTCCTGAACTCCAATTTTCTACAGATAATGCAGCAATGATAGGAATTGTTGGATATTTAAAATTTAAAGACTCAATTGAGTCAAATCTGAAATCAACTGCATCGCCAAGACTAACATTCTAATGGATTTATTTTTCTCAAATTATAAAGCAAATGACAAATATGTAGTTATGAATGAGATAGATAGCAAACATATTACGAAATCTTTTCGAAAGAAATTAGGTGATAGTATTAAAATAACTAATGGGTTTGGTTATTTGTGTAATGCTGAAATAGTTGAGATAGGAAAGAAAATAAAAGTTAAAATAAAGAGTATTGAAAAATTTGAGTCATCTATTCACTCTCTTCACATAGCACTCTCTCCATTAAAAAATGCATCTAGGTTTGAATGGTTTGTTGAAAAGTCTACAGAATTGGGAATTAGCCAGATTACACCATTAATTTGTGAATATTCTAAAAAAAAGAAAGTCAATGTGGATAGATTAGATAGGATTTTAATAAGTTCCCTAAAACAATCTAATCAATTTTTCAAACCTATTATTAATTCAATTAAAACTTTTGAAAATTTTATAAAAGATAATGAAGATGAGAAATTGATGGCAAATTTAAAAACATCTAATAAAATTAATGGCCAACTTTTTGCCCATAAAAATATCTGTCTCATGATTGGCCCTGAGGGTGGGTTTTCAGATCAGGAAATTGAACTTGCAAGAAAACATAGTATAAAACAAGTTACTCTAGGTAAAAGTAGATTAAGATCTGAGACAGCTGCAATTTATGGAATGTCTATAATAAAATCTATAATTAGTTAATAATTATTTTTACTAAAAGTTAGATTAGCCTTCTGAATTTCAATTGACTCAATAAATTCAACTTTTAGATTATCTATCAAATCTTTGCAAGCTGGATTATCGTCAATTGAACTTACTCCATGACCTGCAGACCAAATTGTTTTCCAAGCTTTTGCTTCTGCTTCAACCATATCTTTTCCAAAATCTATTTTTTTAGAATCATTCCAGACTTCCTCAGTAACTCCCATAGCCTCAAGACTTGGTCTTAAAAAATTAGCATGTACTCCAGATACTGCGGCTGTATAGACTATATCCTCAGCTGAGGAATTAATAATCATTTCTTTATAGCCTTCTTCAGCCATGCTTTCTTTAGTGTTAATAAATCTAGTACCCATATATGCAATATCTGCTCCCATTTGAAGTGCAGAAGCTATATCCCTTCCATTTGAGATAGATCCAGATAAAATAATAGTTTTGTTAAAGAAGCTTTTTATCAATGAAATCATAGCCATAGGATTCTTTAAACCAGCATGACCTCCTGCACCAGCTGTAACAAGAACTAAGCCATCAACATTTGCTTCGGCAGCTTTTTCTGCATGCCTTTTTTTTATAAT
>CAJPUS010000056.1 GCA_905380995.1 uncultured Flavobacteriaceae bacterium | reverse complement strand
ATGGGGAGTTTCTACAAAAGGTATTGGAGACTTCTTCAAACCAAGGAGATTATTTAAAAAATCAAATATTCTCATTGAAGCTGCTAAACTTTTAGGACATGAAGTTTCTTTAAATGATGCTGAAAGTTTATTAAATAAAGCCGAATCAAAATTCTGGTCTGACTCAAATGATCTTATAGAAGTTTACAAAGAAGAACCAATTTTTGAGGGACAATTTTCAAACGAAAGTTATAAGGAAAGAGTATTTGAAGCTATCGAAAATTTTAACGAACAGAATCAAACAGATATTTTACGTGATTGGGTAAATATTATTTTTCATCTTCCATACGCTTATCATGGAAGAAGAATGATAGTAACCAAATGGTTAGATTGGATGAACGATAATGATAAATTCATTAGTATTTATTCTGAAATAGGTAAGCCTGATTCATCAAATGATAAAGATTGGATAAAAAAAGTTACAAAATCATCTTTATATAAATCTTTTGTAGAAGAAAAGATTGCTGCTGGAGAGAAAGCTTCATCAGAAATTGGTAATATGTACACAGCTTCTATTTTTATGTCTCTTATAAGTTCTTTGGAGGACGCAGTTAAGAATGACAAAAATTTTGTAAACAAAAAGATTGGATTTATTAGCTATGGAAGTGGATCTAAAGCTAAAATATTTGAGGGTACAATCCAAGAAAACTGGGTTGAAAAGATAAAACCTATTGAATTGTTTAAAAATCTAAACAACAGAAAAAAAATTAACATTAATACTTATGAAAATCTTCATAGAAGAAAAGTCTCTTCTAACATAAACAATAACGATGGGATTATAAAGCTCTCTAAAATATCTGATGGCGAATTTAATGAAGGCTTAAGGAATTATATAAAATATTAAATTATAAATGAACATACTGGTTTGCATAAGCAATGTGCCTGACACTACTTCAAAAATTAACTTTATAGAAAATGATTCAAAGTTTGATTCTAACGGCATTCAATATATAATTAACCCAAATGATGAGTTTGGGTTAACAAAAGCTGTTAAACTTAAAGAATCTAATGATGCTAAGGTTACTGTTTTAACAGTAGGTGAGCATAATGTGGAAGCCACTCTAAAGAAATGTCTTGCAATTGGAGCAGATAAAGCAGTAAGAATTGATTGTCCTGCTATTGATGCTTTCTCAGTAGCTAAAGAAATTGAATTTCATTGTAAGGATACATTTTATGACATTATTATTTGTGGAAGAGAATCTATAGATTATAATGGCGGTCTAGTTCCTGGTCTACTTGCTGGGTTTTTAGATTATAATTTTGTTACAAATTGCGTAAGTCTTGAAGTTGAGGGAGACAAAGCTACATTTTCGAGGGAAATTTCTGGTGGTACAGAGATTAGTGAATCTCTACTCCCAATTGTTATTGGCTCTCAAAAAGGATTAGTTGAAGAAAGTGATTTAATTATCCCAAACATGAGAGGAATAATGATGGCAAGACAAAAAACCTTAGATGTTATTAAATCTAGGGGGATTAAACCAAAGGCATATGATCTTAAATTTAACAAGCCTGAAGTCAAAAGCGAAGTAAAACTTATTAAGCCAAACGAATTAGACAAATTAATTGACTTATTAGAAAATGAAGCTAAAGTAATTTAAGCATGGCAGTACTTGTATATATTGAGTCAGAAAACAATAATTTTAAGAAATCATCTTATGAGGCTCTTTCTTATGGAAAAGCTCTTGCTGAAATGATGAAAAAAAGTTTATGTGGAATTGTATTTAATTGCTCTGATTTTGAAAGTTTAAAAGCTTTTGGTGTTGATAAAATTTTAAATATTGATAATAATGAACTTAAAGATTTTTCCTCTAAAAAATATGCATCTGCTATCTCTGAGGTAATAAAAAGTGAAAGTATTAATGTAGTTGTATTATCCTCATCACCTGATTCTAAATTTTTAGGTGCACACTTATCAGGTATGACTGAATCTTCATTTGTCTCTAATGTAGTTGAATTACCTGATACAATTGATCCATTTGTCGTAAAAAGAACTTGTTTTACAAATAAGGCCTTCTCTACAACTGAACTAATCTCAGATTTAAAAATTTTAAGTATTGAATCTAATTGTTTTGGATTGGTTGAAAAATTAAGTGATCCAAAGATTGAAAACTTTGAAATAAAAGTTATCAGCTCAAACCAAAAAATTAAAAGTATAGAAAAAGAAAATGGCTCAGTTAATATTGCCGATGCAGAAATAGTAGTTTCTGGAGGAAGAGGTTTAAAAGGACCTGAAAATTGGGGAATGATTGAAAAACTTGCTGATGCACTTGGCGCTGCAACTGCTTGCTCAAAACCTGTTTCTGATATGGGTTGGAGACCTCATAGTGAACATGTGGGTCAAACCGGTAAACCCGTTTCATCAAATTTATACATTGCCATTGGTATATCTGGAGCTATTCAACATATAGCTGGAATTAGCTCTTCAAAAGTAAAGGTCGTAATTAATAATGACCCTGATGCACCATTCTTCAAGGCTGCTGATTATGGTATCATTGGTGATGCATTTGAAATTGTCCCTGCACTTACAGAGAAGCTTGAGGCTAGATAATAATATTTTATTATCATAAAAATAAAACTATAATATTTTCCAATAAACATAAAATAATTATAAACATAATAGGGAAAAATTACGAATGTTATAATTATTTACAATTAAAATACTCTTATTTATAAGTTTTTCTAATACTCTGTATAAATTATTTCTAATTTTAATTTCTTTGAAATATTTATTTCATTGGTATTAGAACCAAATAGGGCAACTGGGAAGGGGAGAGCAATCGAAGATGATGGTAATATAATTTTGTTTTGATTAGCA
The DNA here is from genome assembly GCA_905380995.1 of uncultured Flavobacteriaceae bacterium. Lineage (GTDB taxonomy): Bacteria > Bacteroidota > Bacteroidia > Flavobacteriales > Flavobacteriaceae > Marisimplicoccus. Next base: position 5,177 of record CAJPUS010000056.1, on the reverse strand, counting down.
AAATATCCATTTTTCAATGATGTATCCTCAACATTATATGTTGTTGTTAGACCTAGATCTATGTTCAACGAATCATACCTTACAATATTAGAAATATGGTTAGTTATATTAAATTTATAACTAGTTGGTAAATTATTTGAATCATATTGGAGAAGTCCTCCAAATAAAAACTTATTTGCATTTACAGCCTTAGGGTTATAGTTTATTGAAAAATCTTTATTAAAATCATCAATAGGCTCACCATCCCTATGAGAGTATAAATAAAGTCTTTTGGGAAGAAATTCGTAGTTCGACATATGTATATTATTATCAATATGTAATATTATATTTGCTTCATTGATTAATATATCATTAGCCTTAAATTTTTTCAGTTCAGACGATATAGAGTTATCATTTGAAAATAATTTTAATTTAGAAACAAACTTAGTTCCATTTAAATAAATTTTTTCTGAGGGAATATCATCATCTGAAGCTATAATTTCATTTTTAATATTCTGACTAAAACCAGTATGTTCATGAATATTGTAAGTAACTCCACCCAAAGGAATAGTATTCACCTTTTTCTTTCTCTCAATTATGTCATCTGAGATATCATCAGTTCCATTTGTATTATAAAAGTTATAGTCATACTCTAAAACTATTCTAGCATTAGAAATATCTAATGACATAAAAAGATCATCTGAAAAATTCTCAGCTTTAACAATTATTCCATTAAAATAATTATTAAAATTAGCTTGATTTGTGAGTTTATCTGAACCTTCAAGATTCATTATATAACGTTGAAAAAAAGAAATATCTAAGGAAGCTCTTATTCTTGGAGTTTCAAAATAGTTTACTTGTGTTAATTCATCAGGTTCAGTTGTCGGATCATCTTCTTGGAACAAAACGGGAATTTCATCAAAGCTTAATGTTACCTTCTCATCATGAAGAGTTTTTCCATAATATCCTTTTTGATAAAAATTATCATTTGAAAAATATTCTTTTGAAGATTCAAAATTATCATTGGGATCTAGTGTGCTCAAATAATAAGTGAGTTGATAAACTTTTAAATCAAAACTAGCATTTCTATTTCCAAAGACAGAATCTATCTCATAAACTTGGCTTTCACTGTTATATGTAGAATTATCATCATCATTACTATCATTAATTCCATCATTATCTGAATCACTACTTAATGGATTCAAACCTGCTCTTAGTTCTGTAATATCTGAGATTCCATCATTATCAGAATCACTCTCTGGATTTGAGGAGTCTACGTCGTAAAGGTCTATAACACCATCGCCATCTGTATCATTTGTATTATTAAAAAAAGGTAAATCCAGATAGACACCAATTAACTGCTCTTCTTCATTGATGACCCTTACATCGCTTGGACTACCCTCAATTTCTTGATCTTGATTAAAATCTCCGAAAGTTTGAAGAGAAAACACATCCAGTTGAGAGATAAAACCAGAGTTAGTTATTCCAAAAAATTTGTCATTAAATGTGCCCAATTGAACACTAGAAATGTTATTAGTTTGAACTTTATCTAGAGATTGCTGATACGAAAATATTGGAAATGTTTTTGACTTTAAATCATTAAATTGCTGATCAAATATTTCAATTCCAACTGAATAATAATCCTTATTACATGAGATAATAAATGTAAAATATAATAACAGAATGAAAGTTCTTAATAAAACCTTTTTAAGCATTTAAACATTATTTTTTAGAAGGAATTTAATTAATTTCTCATCATTTAATGAATCATTATAACTCAATGTATGCTTTGAATGAACTTTTATTGAATTAAGAGTTGATTGATCAATTTTATCTGAGGAGAGGATTATTGAATCTGAAAATTTAATCATTAAATCTGTCATAGACTCAAAGCTTGGATCATCTATTATACTAAGGTCATCTAAAATACCGTCAAATTGGATTTTTTCAACAATTTTTTTTGATAAGCTTCCACTAAATGATTTTGCATATACAGAAGAAACTATCTTACTATTATCAAATACTGGGTCATCTACAAAAAGTTTATTAAGATAAAGTGGGAATAGACAACCAAACCATCCATGAATATTTATTATGTCTGGCATCCAATTAAGTTTTTTAACAGTTTCTATAACACCCTTCGTAAAAAAAATCATTCGCTCATCATTATCTTTTAATAATTTTCCATCTTTATTTAGGAGTAAGTCCTTTCTTTTAAAATACTCTTCATTATCAATAAAATATACCTGCATTCTCTCTTTCGGAATAGAAGCAACTTTTATAATCAGTGGCAAGTATAGATCATTAATTATCATATTCATGCCAGAGAGTCTAATAACCTCATGTAATTGATGTCTTCGCTCATTTATAATACCATATTTAGGCATGAAGATTCTAGTCATACCTCCAAAATCATTAATCTTTTTTGATGTAAAAAATGAATTAACAGCTTTTTCTGTTTGAGGTAAATAGGGAACAACCTCAGATGAAATGACTAATATTTTTTTGTCTTTCAATAATTTCAAAATCTAAACTTTGGCTATAGCTTGGCAAAATTACGAAAATTATGAGTAAGAATATAAAAACATTATCTTTAAGATTATTAAATTCTCAGAATTGAGAGCTTACACTTCTTATAAAGACATTGTCAAATTACTTAATAAAGTTAATTCTATTGGTCTAGTACCAACAATGGGGTCTTTACACGATGGTCATCTTTCACTGATAAAAAGAGCCTCAATTGAAAATGAAAAAGTAATTATTTCGATTTATGTAAACCCAAAACAATTTAATAATACCAGTGAATTAAAAAAATATCCACGAGATATTAAAAATGATTTAAAAATGCTCAAAACCTTTAACAATATTATAATTTATGCACCAAATGATAGTGATGTTTATGAAAAGGGAGAAATAATAAAGAAATATGAATTTGGTCAAATTTTAAAAATTATGGAAGGAAAGCAAAGACCAGGGCACTTTGATGGTGTTGCAACTATTATTGAAAAACTGTTAAAGATGTTTAAACCTAATAATGCATATTTTGGGGAAAAAGATTTTCAACAAATACTATTAGTTAAGATACTCGTAAAAGAGCTCAAATTAGATCTAAATGTAATTAGCTGTCAGACAATTAGGGAGAGTGATGGTCTTGCAATGAGTTCAAGGAATAAATTTCTAAATAAATACGAGAGAAAAAGTGCTAGTCAATTAATTATTTTACTTACAAAAGCAAAAAAAATGTACAATACTTCAAGTTCAGAAGCAATAAGAGATATTATTTTTAAAGATGCCATGTCTATTGATAACTTTCAGTTAGAGTATTTTGAAATACTGAATATATCAAATCTTTTAAACTTTTTTGAATATAAAAATGAAATTAGAGCATTTATTGCTTGTAAGATAGGAAATACTAGGCTAATAGATAATATTAGAATTTAAGTTTTGAAAAAACTGTTAAGAATACTAATCCCAATATTTCTAGGTGTATTTTTTTTATACCTCACTTACAAGGTTACAAGTGAAGCTGAAAGACTTTTGATTTGGAATTATATTAAATCTGCTAAAGTTGAATTCATTATTGGAGCAATGCTCTTTGGGGCATCTGCTGACATAATTAGAGGTGTAAGATGGCAGCTTCTGTCAAAAGCTATTGGATATAATTCGGGTATTATCACTAGTGTAGCAAGCGTATTTATGTGTTATGCCTCTAATATGGCAATACCAAGATCTGGTGAAATTATAAGAGCAACTGTATTGAGCGAATATAATAATATTCCAATTGGTAAAACGTTTGGGACTATTGCAGCTGAAAGAATGATTGATATTTCCATATCAATATTAATACTTTTGTCTGTCTGGATACTTCAGTATGAAATAGTAATAGAATCTTTTTTAGAAGACAATTATTTATATTTTATAAATAATAACTTTTGGGTTATTATGGTTACATTAATAATAGTTTCTGCCATTTTAATTATTTTAATATTAAGAGTTAAAAAAATTAAATATTTTTTTATAAATATTTTGGAAGGTTTGTTTTCTTTAATCAAACTCAAAAAAAGACTTTTACCTTTTATTTTATTTTCTATACTCATTTGGTCATGTTATATTCTGGCTTTCTATACAATCAAATTTTCAGTTTTAGAATTGAATATTATAGACAATAAAATTATATTTCCAGCCTTTGTAGTTGGAGTTTTTAGTATTTCATTATCTAACCATGGTCTTGGTGTATATCCACTGGCAATATCTTTATTTTTAGCAAATTTTAATATTAATACTGAGATAGGTTTGACGTATGGTTGGCTTGCATGGTCATGCCAAGCTATTATAACTCTAATTTTTGGAGGTCTTTCTTTTTTTGTACTACCTTTGTTGAAGACAAGAAGTTGAAATGGAAAAAATTATCAAACAATTTTTGTCAGAAGTAAGTTTAAGAAACCAAAATGAGCCTGAATTTATGCAGGCAGTTACTGAGGTTGCTGAAACCGTAATCCCATATATAGTCTCGAAGGATATTTATTACGGCCAAAACATCTTACTAAGAATGGTAGAGCCGGAAAGAGTTGTTTCTTTCAGAGTTGCTTGGATTGATGATAATGAAGAAATTCAGGTAAATAGAGGTTACAGAATTGAGATGAACTCTGCAATTGGTCCTTACAAAGGTGGATTAAGATTTCATCCATCTGTAAATATGAGCATTCTAAAATTTCTAGCCTTTGAACAGGTATTTAAAAATGCGCTTACCACACTTCCCATGGGTGGTGGAAAAGGTGGATCAGATTTTGATCCAAAGGGAAAATCTGACACTGAAGTTATGCGTTTTTGTCAAAGTTTTATGACAGAATTATTTAGACACATTGGTCCTAATAAAGATATTCCTGCTGGAGATATTGGGGTTGGAGGAAGAGAAATTGGGTATTTATTTGGACAATACAAAAGATTGAAGAATGAATTTTCTGGAGTCTTAACAGGTAAAGGTGTTTCTTGGGGAGGGTCTCTTATTAGACCAGAAGCTACAGGGTATGGTGTGGTTTATTTTATAAATGAAATGTTAAAAGCTAATAGTGATGGTTTAGAAAATAAATCTATTGTAATTTCTGGTTCTGGAAATGTTGCACAATATGCAACAGAAAAGTGCATAGATATGGGAGCTAAAGTGCTAACTCTATCTGATTCGTCTGGATACATATACG
>CAJPUS010000055.1 GCA_905380995.1 uncultured Flavobacteriaceae bacterium | reverse complement strand
AATTCTAAATTATTCTCGTTAAATATTATTAAAAAATCTCCTTTCTTAAATTGTTGGTTATTAATCTCTAGGGTACCATCTAAAACAAAAATTGAATGATAACACTTATCATTTATTTTGTGAGAATGTATACCATCATTAAATTTATGTTCATATATTTCTATACCCTTTGATTGAAGAGAAAGCTGATTTTCACTATTTGAAATAATTTTTGTTTCAAATTTACTTTGATTTTTTATTTTAAAATCTTTTAATTTAAAGTCACTGTATCTAGCATTAATGTATAGTGACTCTTGAAGATTTGGATCAAACCAAATTTGGAAAATTTCAGAACCTTTTTTTAATTTCTCAGAGTGAGATATACCCTTACCAGCTCTTATAATTTGAACATCGCCTTTTTTTAAAGTTATCCATTTATCTAAAAGAGTATCGTAATGCTCAATTTCTCCTTTTAAAACAAAGCTACATATCTCAAATCCTCTGTGAGGATGAAGTCCAATTACACTATCTTTATTCGATGCCCATGCATGTGCCCAATAAAATATATTTGAATAAGGTTTTAACTCTCCGCCATCTTGAGGAAAACCAATTGGTTTTTTTTCTAATATTTCACCATTGTTAAAGTTTCCATTTGCCTGAGATTCTCTCTTGAATATTTGAATTGACATTTTTTTTAATTAAAATTATTGTGTGAAAAAAGATATTATTTATCAATTTTTTTTTACGGGAAAATTCACTCCTTGACTTTCCCAATAAATTACTTTATCTCCAGTAATTCTAAATTTTAGATATTTATTTGTTCTAGTCAGTCTATATTGTGTTTCTTGGTCCCAGTTTGCAGGTGAATAAGGACCCTCGTAATCACTAACAGTCGATATTATTGGATTAAAATTTTGTGATCTTTCCTGAAAAACACCAAAGTCATAATAATATTCATCATATTCAACACCCTTTGTTATGTTTGATGGTTGACCAAATCTATCAATTACTTGAGTTTTTGTGTTTAACATTGACATAGCATCGTCGTGTTTATATAATATGTTTGAGCATGAAAGAAAAATAAACAAAAATATAATATAACTAAAACACTTCATATATATTAAAGTTACTTAATACTCTTTAAAATATCATAAAACACAATATTAAATTTAAATAATAAAAAGCTTAATGATCATCATTTATTTTAAGATAATTTGATACTTTTTGCTTAAAATTATTAAATCTTGGAATAGACACATTTTGAATGTATGAACTATATGGATTTTTCCTTTCATAATCTTGATGATAATCCTCAGCATAATAAAACTTATTAAGTTCTTTGATTTCCGTTATAATATTTTTTCCAAAAATTGAATTTGTTGAAAGTAAATTTATATAGTTTATTATTTTATTCCTCTCATTAATGTTTCTGTAAAATGCTATTGATCTGTATTGTGTCCCAAAATCAGGTCCCTGCCTATTAGGAGTAGTTGGGTCGTGAGAGTCAAAAAATACTCTTAAAAGCGTATCAAAGGAAATTATATTATTATCATAAATAATCTCAATAGCCTCTGCATGCCCAGTTTTACCAGACATAACTTGATAATAATTAGGATTTACTGTTGAACCACCTGCATAACCTGAGTACACCTCAATTACACCATCCAAACTTTCATATATAGTTTCCACACACCAAAAACATCCTGATGCAAAATAGGCTTTACTCATACTTTGATAATCTTGATTACTAATATTTGAGACGGGCTCAAGATTATCAAATGGCTTTGAGGATCCAATTTCACATGATAGACATAGTATTAATAATGTTAAAATGTATTTTTTCATTTGATTTTATTAAATACAAATATAGAACTAAGCTATTTAAGATTTTGTTATAATAAGCTATATTAATTTAAAAATTTGCTTATAGTGTTTATATCTTCTTTAAATGTAAGATCTGGTACATGCTCACAAAGTGGGAATGTAATCATAGAATTATTATTATCTGATATCATATTTTGAATAGCTGTTGCAATTTCTTTTTCTTTTCTTTCTTTATTAATAGGGCAATTTTTTAAATAATTATAAACTTGATGACCTTTAAAAGAAAATATATTCATACTCACAAATTTCATGTTAAATCTTTTTATAGTTTCAAAATTGGGTTTCTCTATGATACTTATTAAAAAATTTTCTTTAATCTTTAAAATAGAAAAAGATGATAATCTCTCTTCTGAAAATTTTAAACACTTATAATTATATGCGATCATCGAATTATAAATTGATTCATTTAGTAATAGTCTAATCGCTTTTGTTGAATATATATTATCAGAATTACATACCAAAAACCTTTTTTTCTTTAATTCTTGAAATTGATTCATTAATTGAAATAGTGCATCTGAAGTGCCGATTGGTTTTAATTTTCCATAAAAGTCTTGAAATCCAAATGTTATATTAATGGCCAGTTTTTTTTCTATTTTTCTTAAATACTTCTGAAATTGAGTTGAGTCATAGGATAAAATAACATAGAAATCTTTAATTCCCGCTTTAATACAATTATTTATAATGTAAAAAATTATAGGTTGATTCCCATCTCCTACTTGAATAAATCCCTTTTCTCTCATATTTGATTGTTTAACCAATTTTTTTGATATACCTACGGGTATAGAAGATCTCTTCATTCTTGATGATACACCTGCAGCCATAATTACCATTGGTATTTTATTCATAGTAGATTGTTGGACCTCTTCCTCTCTTAGCAATAAAAGCATCTCTAACTCCTATTCTTTTTAATTCTTTTACAATTTTATTTGATACATTCGAGTTAGTTGAAAAAGAAACAATCGATCCACCTCCTCCAGATCCAACAATTTTTGAACTAATTGCTCCGTTCTCTTTTGTGATATTTATCATATTATCTATTTCGGGTGTAGTTATTTTTAATTCATTCTTCAAGTATCTATGATGAGTGTTCATTAAAGCAGAAATTGTATTTATATCTAAATTTGGTTTTGAAAATTCTCTTCTAGCATTAATAGTAATTTTATAATTTCCAACTGCAGCCTTAAAATAAGGCTTTAAGTAATCATCTAAAAGATCAATGTATTTACTATTATTCACATTTTCTTCATCATACAAGTTAAATGTAGGTACTTTAGAATTGACCATTTCAATTGATTTAGTAGCATTTTCTTTTAACTTCTTTAACAGACCTTGGGTATCCTTTGATTGATTTGAAACTCCAATTATCATATCACAAAGGTTGTGATCAAATGAATTAACCAAATTTGTATTGGTATCTAAAAAAATTGTTTTTCCATGTGCAATGGTATATTGATCCATCTTTCCTCCAGAACCTCCCATCTCTTTGACTTCAATCTCATAAGATAACTCAGCAAGAAGTTTTGCGGATATAGATTTGTTTGAAAAACATGATAAAACAAGGTTTACCCATGCAACAATTAAAGCAGATGAACTTGATAAGCCTGAATTTATTGGTATATCACTAAATATTGTAATATCATAACCTTGTTTAGGAATGCAATTATATTTTTTTAAAACTTTAAGTGCTATTTTCAAAAAATCCCTTTCATTTGAACTTATATCCTCATTAATCGGAATACTGTAATATTCATTTAAATCTTTTTTGAAGATTTTAAACTCTTTCGAATTGTTTTTAATTGCCTCAATAGTAATTTCTTTATCAATTGTTGTTGCAATTATTGGTAATCTCAAATAATCTTGATGATCTCCAAATAAACATACTCTTCCTGGTGCCTTTGAAATTATTTTATTTTGCATCAAGGAATTATATCAAAAGTGTTTGTGTCTACCCAATTTCCTCTGGTAAAATCAGGGAACTCCTGAGGTTGTCCATTGTTGTTTACTGAGATAGAAGTTAATTCAATTAATGAGCTCCATGCACATCCCTCATAAACATTTTGATCTAAAGGTTTACCATTTCTAAGACATTCAATTATTCTATATATCATAATTCCATCCATACCCCCATGACCTAAATCTTTGGTTATTTGATTTAATCTTTTAAACATTGGATGATCATATTTTTCATACAAAGCATCAATACCATCACCTTTTAACCATTCTTTTGAATTATTTGAAAATCCTTCAAATCCATCATCAAAAGCAGCCCTAGTGGGGCCTCCAGCAAGAATTCCCCTTGTACCTTGAATTAAATTTAATCTAGTGTAAGGCCTAGGACTTGTTTCATCCCATTGAACCATTATTGTTCTGCCTAAATATGTTTTAATTATTGTTGTATTTATATCTCCATTTTGATAATTTAATTTATTCCATTTATGATTTGCACTAAAATTCTCAGTTGCAAATTTTTCTCTACCTAATGCCGGAGATGAAAATGATACCAATGATTTAAAAGTATCTTCATTGCGCAAAAGATTCATATACTGTGAGACAGGTCCTAAACCATGGGTTGGATACAAATTACCTTTATTCTTTTCATATTGTAATGTTCTCCATGATCCTGTTCCTATCTCTTCCTCATACATTTGATATCTCAAGTCATGAATATATGCTGCTTCACCATGGTATAATTCTCCAAGTAATCCTTTTCTACAGATATTTAAAAACATTAGTTCCTCCCTACCATAATTAACATTTTCCAACATCATACAATGCTTTTGATATTTCTCAGATGTATTGACAATTTCCCAAAGTTCTTTAATTGAGTTTGCCATAGGAACCTCAACAAATGCATGCATATTGTTTTTCATAGTTTCTATTGCCATTACGCCATGATTATTCCAATCAGTTGATATTATAACTATATCTGCATCAGTTTCTTTTAGCATTATTTTCCACTTGTTTTCATTACCCCAGTATGTTTTTAGTTTGATATTTGTGTTGTAGGTCTTTAAATTTTTGATGATAGATTCACTTTTTAAGATATTAGTTTCATATAAATCACATATTGCAACAATTTGAGTATTAGGAAAGGAACTAAACCTCATTATGTGACCTATTCCTCTATGACCAACACCAATAAATGCTATTTTAATTTTATCAAGCTTTGGTGCTGCAAAATTTCCCATATACTTTTGATTAGATGACCTTAAATTATTGGAAAATAAACTTGTAGAAGATGCAAATGCTGCTGAGAGCGAAGTTGTTTGAATAAACTTTCTTCTATCAAACTGTTTCATAGATAAAATTTTTTAGACCATCAATTTACATGAATTTTTTATCTTTAAAAGTATAATTTATTTAAACTATTAATCATTATTGCAGATAATAAACATAAAGAAATCCCTGGGAATCCATCTACAGCTAAAAGCAGTACTCAAATGTTGAGAAGTTCTGCATCAAAGAATACTTTAAGAGCATTAACAATTGATCAATGGAATTTCTGGATTGATAATGGCTATGTAGTTATTAAAAATGCTGTTTCAAGAAAGCAAGCACTTGCAACTGCTAATTTTATATGGGAATTTGATGATAAAAGTCCAAATGATCCTTCCACATGGTATGTTGATACAAGAGCTAAAATAGAAATGAAAGAATTGGCAGGAACAGGAATGGTTGAAGTTTATAATAACCAGTATTTGTGGGATAATAGACAAACTCAAAAGGTCTACGATTGTTTCGTTGATATTTGGGGGACAGAAAAGCTTTGGACCACAATTGATAGAGCAAATTTAAATTTTCCAATTAGACCTGGATATGAGTATAAAGGTTTCATTCATTGGGACTATGACCCAGAATCAAGACCACAAAATGTACAGGGAGTTTTAGCTTTATCCGATCAAACCGATCAAGATATGGGTGGGTTTCAATGTATTCCTTGGCTATATAAAAATTATGATATTTGGAAGTTATCTCAACCTAAAGATAGGAATAAGTTTCAACCCAATGTTAAAGGTTTAGAAGATAAAATAGTCAAAGTTTTACTTGAGGCAGGTGATCTTTTAATTTTTAATAGTACTCAACCTCACGGAATTAGACCCAATAATTCTAAAGATAAGGTAAGAATTGCTCAATACATATCAATGATGCCAGCTCAGGAAGATAACATTGATTTAGTTAACTGGAGGATTAATTCTTGGAAACATAGAATAGCTCCAAAAGGATATGCTTTCCCCGGGGATCCAAGAAATTGGGAACAGATAAGGTATAAAAAGGCAAAGCTCTCTAAGCTAGGTGAAAAAATTTTAGGTTTAAAAAAATGGTAATTTGATTCATAAAAAAACCCACAAAAAGTGGGTTTTTTTAATATTAAGCAGGATTAATCATTGGCAGGCCTACTGTATTGAACAACTCTTTCAATTAGATCTTCTTCATTTATACTTAATCTCTCATAGAATATATTCGTTTCAGTTGAGCCATCTTTTATATATCGAGTCTCTTCAAAGGCAGTAGTGACAATTCTACGTGTAAAATCATCCTCCAGTTTAAGAGGCATAATGAATATGTAGTCTCTTGATAATGAGTCCCAATTAGATTGTCTCTCAACAATAAAATCAGTGTTAGTCATATCTACGTCAAAAACACCCCCAATATCAGCTGGATGAAACATAACTGTATCAGCAGAAAATTCTATCATTAATTGAGCATCCATATTCTCATATGCATCCATAAACTTTCTAGCGAGATCTGAATCTTGTTTATCTCCAACGATATACCCTTTACCAAGACGGGAGCCTTCTCTTAACCATTCACCTCCAACTTTTTCATTTTCGACGAGAGTGTTGCAGGATATCGATATGATTAAAATTATAAAAATTGTAAATATTTTTTTCATTTTATAATTCTAGTTAGAAGCTTCTGCAGCTGCTAATTCATCTCTAAAGAAGCCTGCATCAAATTGAGCATTAAAAAAAGCAACTTTTCCCTCATCATTCCATCCCCAGTTTAAATGAATAAATTGAGATATTTCATTTCCAGTAAATTTCCCAGTTGCAGTCCAAGTACCCCAATAGTGGCTCCAAGTTCCTAAACCATCGTAGTAAACTGTTTGAAGTCCACCCCAACCTGCTTCATCTCCAGGCAAGGACATTTCAATATTATCGAATAATGAATTATGAATTTCAGCTGTTGCAATAAAAGTTTCTGCATTTAGCTCTGTGCCAGGAAAATTTCCAGCTAGATCATCTGAAATTAAGTTAGAAGTAATTTCGACATCATAAGAATCAGTCCCGTATGATAAATAATTATTCAATTCAGTTAAAATTGTGTTTGTCTTGTCATCAGACATTTTTACAACACCAACAACATCAGAATCCATTGTTTGTTGACATGATAAGAATAAAAGTGCTGATAAAGTAAATATTAATTTTTTCATAATAAATTTTTATAAAGATTTATTCGGATGCAGATGTTGAAGCTGCAGCCATTTCTGTTAAAATATCTCTACCATCAACATGAATATTATGTGATATAATATTTCCATTTTCGTCCCATTGCCAATTTAGATGAATAAATTGAGAGGATTCGTTTCCAGTTATTTTTCCAGTTGCAGACCACTGTCCCCAATAATGAGACCATGTTCCGTATGGTTCATCGTAATATACAGTTTGTATAACACCCAGTGTTTCACCTCCAGGAATTCCCATTTGAATATTTTCAAACAAACTATGATGCATAGCAGCAGTCTGAGAATATGAATCTATGTTTACTTCAGTACCAGGTATTGATGAACTACCTGAGATTGCTTCTGCTATATAGTCTTCACCAAGTGTCTCATCATACTCATCAGTACCATAAGCCATATAATTTTTTATCCCATCAAGAATTTTCTGAGATTTTTCATCATCCATTTTTACAATACCAACAGTATCGTTATCCATGGGTTGTTGACATGCAACAATTAAAAATGTTGCAAAAATTAAAATAATTTTTTTCATAATTGATAAATTTTAATTGATTTATATTTTAAATATAAAAAAAAACCTTTCCATATTTGAATGGAAAGGTTAATTTCATTAAAATAAATTCTTATTCTTGATCTGGAGCTACAGCCATAACAAGACCTGTTGCATCTCCAAAATCACCACCATTTATGATTTTACCGTTATCATCGAAAGTTAGATAGTGGTACCATAAAGCCCTAAAACTTTTACCAGATGCAGTATTTGTGCCAGACCAGTATCCATATGTCCTAACACTTCCGTTTGGCAAACCAGTTTCTGGGTCTAGTCCAGGAAGGTAATTTTCAGCCTCCCAGGTAATATCCTCCATTGCATCTTGCCAACCTTTTAAATAATTAAGGGTTTCCTCTCTATTCATGACTGGACCTTGGTAAAAAGCACTTTGGAATTCAACCTCTTCAGCATAAAAATCTGATATAGCATCAAAGTCCTCTGTTACAAATACTTCAAACCACTCTTTTGCAATTTCAAGATTTTTTTCATAATCTGGATTTTGAACATTAGAACAAGATACAAATAGTACTAATGTTAGTAATAATATTATTTTTTTCATGATTAATTTATTAATAATTTACATAAAACTATGAATTTTTAGCAAGACAATCAGAGATAATCAAAATTTTATGGATTTAATCTATTATGATCTTGAGCCCATCTTTTAACTTTTTGAACCAACCCAGGTGAAGCACCAACTAGCTTAGCTGTTCTTCTAATGCTTTCACCTCTCTTTAAATGCCTTAAAATATTTACATTTTTAGGTTTTTCAAAAAACTCTTCAATAGATTCAATTTGTCTTCCACCAACTCCTTTATATCTTCCAAGATCTTTAGCTTGTTGAATGCCATACCTATGTGATTCTTTACGATTTTTATATTCCATATTTGCTAAAGATCGAAACATATTCAAGAATAAGATTGTATCCTGTTTAACTCGTCCATATTCATCCATAGTTTCAAGTTGTTCTGATTGAGATACTAAACAAACGTTATTATTAATAAGAAAATCAATAGTATTTAATACATTAATTTGGTTTCGACCTAACATAGAAATATTTTTAACGATCAATTTTGATATTTTCTTTTGGCCTATCAAAGCTAATATTAACGAGCCTTTATCTCTTTTTTCAAATGGAATTACACTGGAACACAAGTCTACGTAGGAATTCTCCTTGTTTATAAGCATTTGTGCTTGAGAATCATTTATTGTCTGCAGATATGTTATAATCACGTTATAATTATATATGTAACAAATATACGTTTAATTTATTCATAAATTAATAAATTTTAATATAATATTTTCTATAAAAACCTAATTTAGGATAAATTAGTATTAAAATTTATATTTAAGATATATATTAAATAATAAATTATTACACTTTGTAATTATCACATGTCAAAAAAAATAATAAAAAAAAAAGATTAAATTTGAAATAAATGGGCGTAGGAGGAATATTTATCGGAACCTTAGCGTTAATCTTTGCTATCGTTATAGTAGTTGAAATTAAAGAAAGATTCTTTTAATCTAAGAATACTGTTTTACCTTTTTTAACAGCTTCATCACAAGCCAAAGCGATTTGAAGACTTTTATACGCATCTTCCATGTGGGACTTTAAATCTATATCCTCAGATATAGATTTGTAAAAATATTCTTGCTCATAATCACATAAATCTTGATGTGAAGGATCCTCGTCATATACAATCTTTCTATTAGGTGATATAAAATTATTTTCTGAGTCTAATTTAGAACTGTGTATTTTAAGACAATTGTTTTTTGTATGATTCTCTATGTTATCAGAATCTTTATTAAAAGTATCATCTTCTGAAACAATTGAGACAGAGCCATTTGGACCAATTACATCTTTGACAAAGAAAGCTGTTTCACTAATCATTGGTCCCCAGCCAGCCTCATACCAACCTACTGAATCATCTTCAAATTTTATTTGAAGTTGACCATAGTTGTAATTATCGTTTGGAATTTCATCTGAAAGTCTAACTCCAATGGCAGAAACGCTTAGTGGTTTTGATTGTGTAATTTGACACATAACATCAAGATAATGAACGCCACAATCTACGATAGGGCTCAAAGATGCTAGAAGATTTTTATGCACATCCCAATTTTCACCTGAACTCTGTTGGTTAAGATTCATTCTCATAGCTAAAGGTTTTCCTAATTTTTTTGATTCTTTGATAAACTCTTTCCATATTGGATGATGTCTCAAAATATAACCTATAACCAACTTTTTATTTACTTCTTCAGCTTTATTAATTATTTTTCTTGAACCAATTAAATCAGCTGCAATAGGTTTTTCCAGAAATAGATGACAATTATTATCGAGTGCGTGCAATGATATTTCCTCATGAGTATCTGGGTAAGTTGAGATACAGACTGCATCGGGATTAGTTTTTGATATTGCCAGCTTATAATCTGAAAAAGTATTATAA
>CAJPUS010000054.1 GCA_905380995.1 uncultured Flavobacteriaceae bacterium | reverse complement strand
CCTCAACAGAGTAAGGAACCTCTTTATCATAATAAATTAGAATTTGCTCTCGTATAGACTCATTTACAAAGAATCTCTTAGGTCTGTCTGTAAATTGATCTTTAGGAAAAAATGGTGGGGATAGAGGAATTTTTTCTTTAAAAATTTCAATTAGTTCATCAACAAAGAATCCCTCAATTGCAGATACAGGATAAATATCTATATCTGGAAAAATTGATTTCCAATGTGATATTGAATCCTCTAACTCATGTTGACTTGAAAGATCAATTTTGTTAATTAATAAAATTACTGGAACTTTAAATGTGTTTAATTTTTTGACTAAGGACTCATCAAATGATTCTTTATTCCCAACTTCTTCAACAATTACCAAAAAATCTGAATCTATCAAGGTTTCTTTAATAAACTTCATCATTGCCTCTTGGAGCTTATAACTAGGGTCTAAAATCCCAGGAGTATCAGACAAAACAATTTGATAGTTATTTTCATTTATTATCCCCCTAACTCTATGTCGAGTAGTTTGAGCCTTTGATGTTATTATAGATAGCTTCTCTTTCATTAAAGAGTTTATCAAAGTTGATTTACCAACATTTGGCCTACCAATTATTGAAACAAATCCAGCTTTATGTTTATTATCAGTCATTTCGGCAAAGATAACTACTTAAATTCAATGCTTTAAACCTAAGTAATGAAAGTTTACTATATTTGCACTTCAAATCGCGAGGTAGAGCAGTAGGTAGCTCGTTGGGCTCATAACCCAAAGGTCGCAGGTTCGAGTCCTGCCCTCGCTACTAAAATAATAAAACGGTTATACATTTACAGTGTAGTCGTTTTTTTTATTTTTATTTAGAGATATAATTATTTTTTAAAAAATACATTATATAAGATTAATTCAATGGGCTTCATTACTAATCCAATTTATGTATTATCCATATTATGCTTTATGGTTATTCTTTCAGTTTATGCAGGAAAAACTAAAATTGGGAGGCAGTTTGGAGGAGCTGCACTATTGGTAATACTATTTACTGCTGTTGTTGCAAATTTAAAGTTAATCCCCACAGCATCTGACAGTTTTGAACTTTACGATATCATTTTCAAATATATAGCTCCTATCTCTATTTTTTATTTATTATTAAATGTAAATATTAAATCGATAAAGAAAGCTGGCCTTCCTATGGTAGGGTTATTTGTACTTGGATCAATTGCAACAACGATAGGTATTCTTATCTCCTGGTTTTTGATATCTCCACAGGAAATTCTGGGAGATGACGGTAAAATAATTGCTGGAATGTTAACTGGTACATACACAGGAGGAAGTGTAAATTTTAATGCAATTGCACTTGAATATGGATTTCAAAAAAAAGGTTTTCTTTATGCTGGAACAATTGCAGTTGATAATGTTGTTACGGCAATTTGGATTATGGTTACATTAGCTATTCCAATATTTTTGAATAAAATATGGAGTTCAAATGTAAAGATAAACACTAAAGCAGTCTCAAATACTGAGGTCGCTAATAATAATGCCAATATAGATTCTAAATCCTTAGTTTGGTTAATTTTCTTGGGAATATGGGCATACTATATATCTGACATAATTTCAGAGAATTTTATTAAGATTCCTTCTATTCTTATTCTAACAACTATTGGTATAATTTTAGCACAAACAAGGTTTATCTCTAAAATTAAGGGTAGTCAGACTTTAGGTTTATATCTGGTCTATCTTTTTCTTGCTGTTATTGGGGCTTTTTGTGAATTGAGTGCAGTTAGTCAACTCCAAGATATAGGAGCCACACTACTAATTTTTACTTCTATTGCTGTATTAATTCATGGGCTAGTTTTCATTTTTATTGGAGGTCTAGTTTATCGTGACTGGGAAATGATTTCAATTGCAAGTCAGGCAAATATTGGCGGAGGTGCCTCGGCAATTGCACTTGCAGAATCATTTGATAGAAAAGAACTAATACTACCTGCTATTTTAGTTGGAAGCTTAGGAAATGCTTTGGGAACTTATCTCGGATTTCTTGTGATTTATATACTTTAGAAAGTTACTTCATCTGAAATCTGTTGTAGAAAACTTTTGACTTCTTCCTCCACTATACTATAGTATATATCAACTCCCTTATTGTCAGTTCCCTTAAACCTTCTTGATAAATTTAAAGAAGACTCAGCGCTAATATGTGAAAAAATAATACAACTTGCCAAGTAAGAGCCATTTGGGCTCGGATGCTTATCATCTTCCATAAGCAAATTAAACTGAGGATATTTATCTTGAAATAATTTAAATGCCCTGCCTATAGGGATAATTTTAGCAGTGGTCCCTTCAATTATTTCTTTAATGCTCTCCTCAATTGGATATTCTTCATTATTAATATTAAATTGTTCCATTGAAGGGTACATCCATGTTGAAAAAAAATGTATTTGAGTTGTGCTGGGAATTAATGAAGATATTTGACCAAAATAAAACTTAGAATTACCTTGAGAGTTTGTTAGAATATTAGTACTGTGTTCCTGGAAAATAATATGATCAAAAGTTTCACTTTCAAGTATTGATTTTAGCTCTGGATTATTCCAATGAATTTTAAGAGTTGCAGATGGTGCAGTGAGATGTTTAATGTTCCAATTTAATCCTCTCTCAATTGACATTTTCTCAACTTGAGATGGTAAGTTCCAATAATAAGTAAAGCTATTGCCTATAAAAAGTATTTTTTCATTAATTATTGAAAAAGTTATGTTATCTGATTCAACAGTTGGTGATTCTGAGGCGCTAGAATTGCATGAGATAAAAATTAATAATATTATAATTCTAAAAGCTATTGACATAAACTAAAATTAAGAAAACTTGTGGATATCTCCACAAGTTTTAATTTAACTATTTTTAGAAGGATATATTCAAACTAAACAAAAGGTAATCATTGAAATTCATTTACAGTTCCTTCCCAATCAGGATCAGCAGATCCTATCCATTTGTTATTGATAGTATCTAAAGCAATTGCATGAACTCTTCCAAAAAAAGCTTCAATCTCTATTCGCTCGATGTTTGAAGATCTTTGATAAATTTCAGAGTCATTGAAGCCATTTATTCCAAAATGTCGCTCAATATAAATTGGACTATCATCCTGATAAACTCTAGGCATAATCAATGCCTCAGTTAATGGAAAATTTTGTTTAAGATATCTATATGCAACTTGATTAATAGCAATTGGTATTTTATTTCCGCCTGCTGCACCAAGTGCCAAAACTACCTTATTATTTTTTGTAAAAATAGTTGGTGAAACATGAGAAGAAGCCCTATCTCTTGGTTTATCATCTCCAAGATATCCTCCTAAATAAGGTCCCATTGTTACATTATAAAGAAAACCTAAACCAGGAGTTGCTACTTTTGAACCCATCCTGGGACCCAATGTCTGTGTTAGCGATACAACATTTCCATATTTATCAGATGTTGTTAAATGTGCTGTATGTCCTTTTACAATATCTGCAGTATTAATTTTCTTTCTTTTGCTTGAATAAGCAATATTATTGTTTTTTGCTTCAATGTCTAAAGCAATCTCTTTTGCCCTTTTTAAAGAGAGAATATTTTTTAAGGAATCTTTATTTTTTTGAAATGGTCTATACTTATATGATTCCTCTATTGCGCCTGAAATTTTGAAAGTCCAGTCCACCTCTGAATTAATATTTAAATTGTCAAAAATTTGAAGCATTTGAATTGTTATTGAACCATATGAAGGAAGGTTAAGGGTGTGTATATCATATCCATTAAATTTACCTTTTAATATTTCCGACTTTACAGCAGAATAATTTTTCAAATCTTCTTTGCTTATAAAACCTCCATTAGATTGAATATCACTAACAATTTTATCTGCAACTTCTCCCTCATAAAAACCCTTTTTTCCTTTTTCTGATATTATTTTCAGAGTATTAGCTAAATCTTTTTGAATCAGTTTATCACCTAATTGAAAGGACTCTCCATCACTTTTGAGAAAATATAATTTTGAACCTTCAAAGGATTGGATCTTTTCTTTCTCTAATTGTTGTCTTCTTATTTCTCCTGGCAATATTGTAAAACCGTTTTCAGCAATACTTATAGCGGGCTGCATAACCTTTTTTAAATCTAAAAGTCCATTTTCATCATGGAGCATGATAAGGCCTGCTACAACTCCTGGAATTCCGATTGTTTCATACCCAAAGTTAGGAAGATCTGGATCAGCATTATTGAAACTTTCAGGTATTTGTGTTGTAGCATCAATTCCTGAAATAACACCATGGGCTTGTTTATATATAACTTGTAATCTGCCTCCTATTCCACTCATGCTTGGCTCAACTACTGATAAAGTAAAAGCAGCAGCAACAGCAGCATCAAATGCATTTCCACCTTGAGAGAATATAACTTGTCCTACCTGAGAAGCAATAGGGTGAGGTGAGGATATTAAACTATTTGAATATTCAGCGGCATCATTACAACTAATTAGATGTAATAAAGCTAACAGAATATGCAAATTATTTTTTTTTACCATAAAAAAAGGTTTGTAAAATTTACAAACCTTTTTCCAAAATATTACTTTTTTTTTAAGTATTATTGATTTACCTCGGTTTTTGAAAATATTCCTGGATCCTCTGCAGGTGCATTAGAGTTTGAATTTAACTCAGTTGCAGCATAAGGCATCCTTTCCGGATATGGTCCAGCCGGACCATCAACTAGAACAAAAGGCACAGAATATGCACTATCAGACTTTCTTAGTCTTCTAGCATCATTAAAAGGAATATGCATACCGAATCCTGAAACATACCTTTCTTCAATTACCTCTCTAAGGAATGCAGTTATTGCATCAACTCCATCTGAATTTTCAATCCCACCTGAATTAAAATCAGACGATACAAAAGCTTCATAATTAAATGATCCTCCATTATGATTGTCATTTAATTGACCTCCAGAGTTTAGCCATGACCTAACATTATTAAGATGTGGTAAGCCATCGGAAATTCCACCTTGTCTTGCTTTTGCTTCTGCTAGAATTAATTCATTTTCAAAATATGTAACCATATTTTGTGGTTCATCTGGTGCAATTATCCCAGTATTTGCAGATCCACTAGACGAATTAATTTTATAATATCCATACCTAGCTGTCTCATCTGTTTTTGAATGATTTCTATTTGAGGGATAAGAATTACTCAACAACTGTAATAAATAACTTTCA
>CAJPUS010000053.1 GCA_905380995.1 uncultured Flavobacteriaceae bacterium | reverse complement strand
GCTCTTTTGTTATTGTTATGATATATAAAAAAAGGTGAAACATGATCATCTTTACCATCTTTATACTTTATGTGCTTTTCTGTAAGATATAATCCCATAATGCAAATATATAACTTTTAATTTAGTTGTACCCCATTTTGTGCCCCAATAAATTAATGCATCAGATTATGAAAAATTGCAATAAAAATAAAACCAAAAGGAATAATAATAGAAAAAATAAGTGTAAGTGATTTAATAGGTTTATAATATTTGGAATCGACACCAATGGTTTTAAATGATGAACTGAAACCATGTAAAAGATGAAGAGCTAAAAAGATAAATGAAACAGAATAAATTGAGGTCCTAATTGGACTTTCAAATTTGTGAATTAACTCTTCATAATACCTATTAGGATCTTCCGGAAGGAACTCAATATACTTATAATTCATCTCTGGAACCCAAAAATCATAAAAATGAAGAATTAAAAATAAAAGTACTACACCACCACTATATATCATATTTCTAGATATCCACGGAGCGTTAGCGCCACCGGCATATCTTGAATAATTGGCACCTCTAGATTTTCTATTTATAATTTCTAAATAAAAACCCATTACAAAATGAAAAATTACGCCAAATATTAAAATTGGTTGTAAGATAAATTGAACAATGGGGTTATTTCCCATAAAATGAGACAAGAAATTAAATATTTCTTCACTAAAGACTGAAGTAATATTAATTAGAAAATGTTGAGTTAAAAAAACCACAAGAAAGATACCTGACAAGGCCATTAAAAGCTTCTTTCCAATGGAAGATTTAAATATTGAAATCAACGACATAATAATTTTTCAACTTGTAAAAGTAAATCATATAACTTGAAATAACTATTTTATTATAAATTGATTTTCTATTGTGGTATTATCAGTTTTTATAGAAATAGAGTATGTACCTTTCTGTAAATAAAGTTTTCCATTTTGAGATTTATCGTTGAAATCTATATTTGCATCATCTAATATTGTCAAATTATAATCAATAAAATTATATCCCTTGTCAAATGAAATTGGTTTTGAAAATAAAACATCTTTGTCATTATTAATAATCTCAAAAGAACCGTTATAACTTGATTTAGAGAAAATTGAAAACTTTAAACTTGGTGTAAAATAATTTTTATCTGTACTCCTCTTTGTACCCCATCTATTAGAAAAACTAACATCCTTAACATCAAAAACCTTAATATCTTCTTTCTGATTATTAATATCATGATTCTGTATTATACCTATGTCTGCTATATATATAGATCTACCATGTGTTCCAACTAATAGATGCTGCTCTTCTTCTTGTATAACTAAATCATGAACAGCAGCAGATGTAAGACCTTTATTAAAAGGCTCCCAAGTTTTTCCTTGATCTAATGAAATATATACCCCATGATCATTTCCTACGTATAGAACATCTTCATTAACGTTATCCTCTATTACAACATTGATAGGTGAATCTGGTAGATTAGAACTAATTGATTCCCACGTATTGCCATAATTCTTACTTTGAAAAAGATAAGGTGAAAAATTATCCCATCTATAACCGTCAAGAGATAAATAGACAACTTTTTCATCATGATTTGAAGCATAAACATTACTTGCCCAAAGTTCCTTAGGAAGATTTCCTGTGATATTCTTCCATGTTTTTCCACTATTTTTTGATACATATACAAGACCGTCATCACTTCCAGTGTAAAGTACTCCCTCTTTAACTGGTGATTCAGAAATCGTTGTAATTGTACCATAAGGGACATTCCCCTTTTTTCCACCACTAGTTAAATCTTCAGAAATAGTCTGCCAGTCATCTCCTTGGTTAGATGATTTATGTAAAAAATTTGATCCAAGGTATAGAACATCCTGATTATGAGGTGACAGAAGAATAGGTGTTTGCCAATTAAACCTATAAGGAGAATTACCAAGTTCATGAATTGGTTTTATTGATTTCCTCTTACCAGTGTCTAAATCTAAACGAGCGTAAAAACCAAACTGGGATCCTGTGAAGACGATGTTTGGGTTTCTGTTATCAATTTGAACTTCCATTCCATCTCCCCCAAGAATACCCTTCCATGGGTATTGACCTGTCATATTCCATCTTTTATTCTCTGATGAATTATGTGGTCCCATCCAAACTCCATTATCTTGGAGTCCACCATAAACATTGTATGGTGTTTGATTATCTACATTAATAGCATAAAATTGGCCAACTTCAGTTGAATTATTTTTTATCCAGTTTTTTCCATCATCATAAGTTATGTTTACCCCTCCATCATTTCCATTTATTAGGTGACCAGGTTTATTAGGATTTATCCATAGGTCGTGATGATCAGCATGAACATTCTCCTTACCTATCCTATAAAAAGTTTTTCCACCATCATCAGATGTCAAAATTGGAACACCATAAGTATATATCTTTTGACTATTACTTGGATCTACATGGATTTTTCCAAAATAATATCCATAAGTATTGTATACTCCATCTAAAAAAGAGTTATGTGTTTTAGTCCAAGTTTTTCCGCCATTTTCACTTTTATAAACCTCTGCTCCAATTATTGGAGTATCAAATAACTCAGAGTTTGCATTTACTAAATATTTATATAAATCCTCAGGTTGAATTTTCCCATCATTCATATCTTTTTTAATTGACTCGGGTTTATACTTAGATGGAAACCTATTAGATTTTAAAAAAGCTTTAAGGTCATTAACACTTAAATTATTAAAGTTTTCAAGTGACATGCCTATGAAAGACTCTTTTGTTAAACCTTGATCTAATTTTTTTTCGGTAGTTTCTCTAAAGTTCTGATTATCAACAACTGCGTAAACTATGTCTTTATTAAAAACTGCTATTCCAATCCTTCCTATTCCAGCTCCTGTTGGAAAGCCAGATTCCTCATTAGATATTAAGCTCCAATTAGCTCCTCCATCTGTACTTTTATATATTCCTGAACTATTCCCATCCTCATCAAAGTTCCAGGCCTTTCTATCTTTTTCCCAGGATGTTGCATACATTATATTAAAATCTCCCGGTGTTTGAGACATATCAATAATTCCACTAGCATCATTTATGTATAATGTCCTATTCCAATTTTCCCCACCATCTTTTGTTACATATACACCTCTATTTATATTCTTTGAATATAAGTGTCCAGTAACACCAATTACTACATGATTAGAATTTTCAGGATTTATTAGAATTTTTCCAATATGATGGCTATCAGTTAATCCAACATTTTTCCAATTTGTTCCATCAGCATTTGTTTTTAAAATTCCTATTCCAGAATATGAAGATCTTGAAGAATTATTCTCACCTGTACCTACCCATAGAATATTATTCTTCCAATCCATTGCTATTTCTCCAATATTTTGAGTAGGCCAATCATCAGATATAGATTCAAATGATGTTCCATTATTATTGGTATACCATACTCCACCTGAAGCATAGGCAACATAAAATTTTGTAGGATCTGTTGGATTTACCTCTAAAGCGACAACTCTTCCACTCATTATAGTTGGTCCAATATTTCTAAATTCAATATTTTTTACTCTTGAGGAGTTTGTCAAAACTTCTTTATTATTATATGCCTTAATTATTCTTTCTGCATCTGTAGGAATTGGTTGAGCAAAAACCATAACAGAACTGATGAAAACCAGTGAAATGGTCAAAAACTTTTTCATATTATTTAATTTTACCTTTAATTTATAAACATTATATTAAATCAAGGTTATAAGACAATGATAAAATGAGGTATAAGCCACTAAATAGTAACATATATAAATTAAACAGGAGTAATTTTTTAAATAATATGAAGGCTAATTCAGTGGCTATTTTCAACTCCAATGATATATATCCAATTAGTGCTGATTCTGAACTACCTTATGAACAACATAGAGATATCTTTCATCTAACAGGAATTGAACAAGAAGAAACTATTCTATTACTTTCTCCTTCAACAAATGATTCTAGCAATAAAGAAATACTTTTTATCAGAAAGTCTGATAATCATACTAAAGTTTGGGAAGGTGAAAAATTAAGTAAAAAACAAGCTAATGACTTATCAGGTATTGTAGATATATACTTTGTTGAAGATTTCAAGGATATCTTAAATTCAATTGTAACAAAGGTTGATAATTTGTATATAAATAAGAATGAGCATTATAGAGCAAACTCACCAGTTGAAACAAGAGAAGACCGATTTATTTCATGGCTTTTGAAAAAATACCCTTCTCATAATGTTGAAAAAAGCAATCCTATTTTACAAAGGCTAAGGTCAATAAAACATCCCAAAGAAATTGATCAGATAAAACAGGCTTGTGATATAACAAAAAAAGGATTTAATAGGGTCCTAGCTTTCATTAAACCTGATGTTTGGGAATATGAAATTGAAGCTGAGTTTATTCATGAATTTATTAATAACTCCTCTAAGGGTTTTGCATACTCTCCAATTATTGCAAGTGGTCATGACAATAATGTACTTCACTATATAAAAAATAATAAGCAATGTAAGAGTGGTGAATTAATATTAATGGATGTAGGGGCCGAGTATGGGAATTATTCAAGTGATATGACAAGAACAGTACCTGTTTCTGGAAAATTTTCAAAAAGACAAAAGGAAATATATGAAGCTGTTCTGAGAGTAAAAAATGAAGCTACAAAACTACTTACAATTGGAAATAATTGGAAGGCATTTCACAATCAAGTTGGAGAAATAATGACAAAAGAACTAATCCAAGTTGGACTTATAGATAAAAATGATATTAAAAATCAAACAAAAGATAATCCTGCATATAAAAAATATTTTATGCATGGAACTTCGCATCATTTAGGCCTTGACACACATGACTATGGTCTTTTAGAAGATCCATTTCAAAAAAATATGGTTTTTACAGTTGAGCCTGGAATTTATATTCCAAATGAAGGCTTTGGTATAAGGCTTGAGGATGATGTCGTTATACAAAATGAAGGTGAGCCTCTTAACTTGATGAAAGATATTCCTATTGAACCAAATCACATTGAGGAATTAATGAACTAATTATCTTCTGGATAATTTAGCGATTTCACTAAAACTTACATTTAAATATTTAAAGACTTTGTCATCTATCAATGATTCAGAATAGTCATCTAGCCAGTCATTATGAAACGATAAATCAAATTTACTAGGATTATTTACAAAAAATTCAACTTGATATTTATCATCAATATCTCCTGGAAGAGAAATGTTTCTTGCATAATGAAAATTGTCAATTAAATTGATATGTGGAATTAGATCAACATAAGTTTTATTATCTGTTATTTGATTAGTTACAACAGCGCTAATTTTCAGATAAGGAATAAATCCACCAGGAGGTGAACCATATGGAATATTTTCATAATCCCAATTAACCCTTGCCTCAATATGAATATCCGTAAATTCCTCTTTAAGATTATAATTTAAGGGATGTACAATATCCTTGACAGCTCCTTCAAAAATAAATACTATTCCAGGTGTTATTTTCTCCTCGCCTATTATTAACTCTTGAGAGAACATAGACTTTGATGTAACAAAGGATAAAATTGTAATTAAAATGTAGTTTCTCATAATTATTTAGATTCCTCTTTTTTTAAGATTTTTACATCATTTATTAAGTTTTCCATTACATCATTATCTGTTCCATCATAAAAACCCCTAATTCTCCTTTTAGAATCAATTAATACAAAATTTTCTGTGTGAATCATGTCATATTTTCTTGGACCTTTAATATCCTCAGCAACTAGATATGACTTTCTAGCTAAATTATAGATTTGTTTTTTATCCCCTGTAACCATATTCCACTTAGAGTCTAAAACACCTTTTTCTTGTGAATATTTTTTCAAAACAGAAACTGAATCAATTTCTGGAGTAACAGTATGTGACAGGAGTAAAACATCATCATCATTAATAAATTTAGCTTGAAGTTCAATCATATTATCTTTCATAATTGGACATATTCCTGGACATGTTGTGAAAAAAAAATCTGCTATATATATTTTTCCGTCATAGGTCTCATTTGTAATAACCTGATTATTTTGATTTATTAGTTTGAAATCATCAATTTTGTGAAATCTCTTAATGTGTTGAATTGTACTGTCAACTAATTGGAACTTAACCATATTAGGTTGATAAATTGGTAATTTTTTTTCAGGAGTCAAAACATTGTAAAACATGAAAACAGCCGCCGATGATATTGTGAGCATAATTGAAACAAAAAGACCATACTTTTTTAACATATTTTTTTTATTTGAGGACAACAAAGATAATTCAAGGAATTAAAAAAATACTAAATTTGCTGTTCAAAATAAAATTATGTTTTCACCAGAGTTTTTTATAAAAGCGACACAACTACTTCTTTCTTTATCGATTTTGATTGTATTACATGAATTTGGCCATTTTATACCTGCTAGAATATTTGGATGTAGAGTTGAGAAATTTTATCTCTTCTTTGATGTAAAATATTCCTTATTTAAAAAGAAAATAGGTGAAACAGTATATGGAATTGGTTGGCTACCATTAGGAGGTTATGTAAAAATTTCTGGTATGATTGATGAAAGCTTCGATAAAGAACAAATGCAAAAACCAGCTCAGGAATGGGAGTTTAGGTCTAAGCCCGCTTGGCAAAGATTAATTATAATGCTTGGTGGTGTGACAGTAAATCTATTACTTGGCTTTTTTATTTATATGATGGTTCTTTTTGTTTGGGGTAAAGAAACACTCCCACAAGATAATTTACCACTTGGACTTGAACCCTCAGAATTTATTCAAGAAATTGGTTTTGACAAAGGTGATAAGATAATTGATGTTGATGGTGAGGAACTAGATAATGTTCTGGATATTAATAGAATTTTATTATTAAGGCCTGTTGAAAATATTAAAGTTGAGAAGATTAATGGATCAATTTATGATATTAATATCCCTGAAAATATTGGTAAAGATATTTTTCAAAGCGGACAGATTAATAGTTTTACTCCCCTTTTTAATGCTAGTGTTGATTCTGTCCTCAACGATTCTCCTGCTTTAAATGCTGGAATGAAATCTGGAGACTTGATTAAATCTATTAATGGACAAGATATTTATGATTGGGCTGGTTTTTCAAACTGGATTAATAATAATTCAGATGATATTATTGATGTGGAAGTTGAAAGAGGCAACTCAATTTACTTATTAAATATTGACAGAAATGATGATGGAACAATTGGAATAATGAAAAATAGTTTTGGAATTAGTACTATAAATAAAAAGCTAACGCTCTCTCAAAGTATTGTTCAGGGCTTCAACTATGGCTATTGGACACTATACGAATATGTAGCAGGATTTTCATTTGTTTTCACAAAAAAAGGGGCATCACAACTTGGTGGTTTTGGTACAATTGGAAATATTTTCCCTGCAAAATGGGATTGGAAAGGCTTCTGGTTATCTACTGCCTTAATATCAATAATACTAGCTTTTATGAATGTACTTCCAATACCAGCATTAGATGGTGGGCATGTTATGTTCCTAATATATGAAATGGTATCAGGAAGAAAACCAAGTGATAAGTTTATGGAGGTATCTACAATGATTGGATTTTTTCTATTGATTGCAATAGTTCTTTATGCAAATGGTAATGATATAGTTAGAGCATTCTCAAACTAAAAAAGGCTTGGTAAATCAACCTAGCCTTTTTTAGATTTTATTGATTGATATTTTAGAAATTATATTTTAATCCAACTGAAATATTCCTTCCAAGCCCAGCTATTCCAGACTCTTTTAACCTTGATAAATGATCATAATATTCCGTATCAAATACATTGTCAATACTCCAGAAAATATTTAAATCATTACCAATGAAAGATGTCATCCAACTTCCAGAAAGATTTAAAAGTGAATATCCATCTGTTTCTTCTTCAAATTGAGAAATTCTATTTTGCTTTGCCTTAGCTATAAAGTCAATTTCTAGAGAATAATTTTCCGAAAAGTCTAAGTTAAAAACTTGCTTGAAAGTTAACGGTGCAATGAATGGAAGTGGATCACCATCGGCTGATTCACCATTAATATATTCAAGAGAAGAGTTAAAGGTTAACCATTCAATTCCTGTTTGTTTTGTATAATTTATCTCAGAACCATATAAGGTTGCGTCTTGTTGCATAAAATTATATAATTTATATCCAGCTACAGACTGATTAGAAGGCGCTACGTAAATGTAATTAGATATATCATTAAGAAATATATCAAATGTTAGGGATGAGTTCGAACTCATTAAATCAAGAGATATTTCACTTTGAAAGCTTGTCTCAGCCTCTAAATTAGGATTTCCCCTTTCATATCGAAAAGTACCGTGATGAATTCCTTCAGCAAATAGCTCAATTAGGTTTGGTGCCCTATATCCTGAACCTAAATTTAGTCTTAAAGAAGAGTTTTCAAAATTTCTCTTTAATCCAATTGAGCCATTAAAATTTGAAAAATCAGCAGCTCCCATTTCAGATGTTATTGATCTTGTATCATATCTTACACCAATTAAAGCTGATCCATTTTTCATTGTGATTTGTCCTAATCCATATAATCCAAAGTCTTCCATATCTGCGTCTGGAATCAGTTCCTCAAAACCAAAATTTCTATTCTCTTGTGAAAGTATGTTTGTCCCAAGTATCATGTTAAAGTTTTCAGATTGTGGCATAGTTAAAGCAATATCAATTGTATTAGTTGCTAATTCCATATCAAGCTCTGCGCCACTTCCACCATGCCCATGATCATCGTGACCTTCGTGATCATCGTGATCATCATGGCCTTCGTGATCATCATGGCCTTCTTCCTCGCCATGTCCACCAAACTCTTTTCTTTCGTTAAATTGTCTCCCGAGAGTTACCTCAAGGTCATGGTTATTTCCTAGATCAAAATTATTCTTCCAAGTTAACATCATGTGCGACAACTCTTGATAATGTCCTTCATGGCCTTCATGATCATCATGACCTTCATGATCATCATGACCTTCATGATCATCATGGCTTTCATGGTCACTGTGCTCTTCTTCCCCTTCAGGAATACCTAACTCAGAAATATTCAATGAAAATCTGAGATCAGACGAAAATTTCTCTGATCGATATCTTAAACCTGATTGAATATCATTCTCCTTTAACCAAGTATTATCAACTTCTCCATCAGGTGTTGAAAAGTTTTGATTGTCAGTCATATTACCTCTTAGTACATATGAGAAGTCACCAGAACTTCCCTTTAAACCCAAGTTATTAGTGAATCCATTATAGTTAGAATTATAAATTCCCATATAGTCAATTGAGAAATCAGTAGAATATCTTTCTGGTTCTATATATAAAACACCCCCCATTGCATCACTTCCATAAAGCACATAGGATGGACCTTTAATTAGCTCTACAGAACTAATTCCTGAAGTTGAAACACCAACTCCATGTTCATCTCCCCATTGATGGTTTTCTAGCCTTACACCCTGAGAGTAAATTATTACTCTACTAGCACTAAGTCCTCTAATAGATGGTTTAGCAATTCCAGGTCCTGTTGTAATTAAGCTAATTCCAGGAAGTTTAGATATAGATTTACTTATGTATGATCTTAAAATTGGATTAACACTATTTAAATTGATTTTATTTACTTTAATTACAGACTTCCCACGATCTTGGTTAAAAGGCAGTGATAAAATAATTTCATCTAACTCTACAATATCAGGAGTTGTTTGTGAAAATAAGGTATTGTAGGATAAAAATATTGAAACTAATAAACTGTATAAATATATATTTTTCATTTTATGTTTTTTAAATTTTTTTTGGGTACAATTTGCTCTGCACCAAGCATAAATATTACCTCCTTGCTTCAGCAAGGAGGTAATATATTCTATTATTAATACATAGCTACGTAAGCGATGTGGTCGTGATCATCATGGTCATGGTCACTATGATCATGATCATCATCTTTACTACAAGAGACTAATGCTAGTGTAACTAAAGTAAACATTAATAGGTATAAATATTTTTTCATAATTATTTTAATTTTGATATGTTAATATGAAATATTAGATTAAAAATTAACCTAATTGTAAACTAATAGATGTTAGGCCATAGGAGGACCTCTATTGAAAAAAATACTAAAATAAGAGTCAAGTATTGAACTTTCATACTGCTTTATAGTATTAATAATATTGTGAGAAATAGGTGATTCATATGAATAACTAAAAAACAGGTCAGATTCTTCTTCTTGGTTAAAAAACAAAGATATTTGACAATGAAATGTAGATTTATTAATATTTAATCTTTTTTCAACTATTGTATCATGTGAATCGTGAAATGCATGAAAAGATTCAACTACTGTAGGCAACAGTAGAGAAATTAATAAAATATAACTAAATAAATTTCTCACTTTATATATCAAATATAAGAATAAGAATAAAATTAAATGCAAAAAAAAATTTATATTTGCCGCCTATTCCTCCTTAGCTCAGTTGGTTAGAGCATCTGACTGTTAATCAGAGGGTCCTTGGTTCGAGTCCAAGAGGGGGAGCGAATAAATTACAAAAACGGTTAGACTGAAAGTTTAATCGTTTTCTTTTAGATCTCTAAATAATTCGCTTAAAAAAATTGCACTTGCATTAGCAACATTTAAACTCTCAGCCTTGTTATCTCCTTCCCTAAACATAGGAATAGATAACTCACCTTCTAATTGGCTTAATAATAGTTTTGATATACCATGTGATTCACTCCCAAAAACATATGAAGCTCTATTTGGTAATATAGATGAATATATTGATTCTCCTTTTAAGGTGGCACCATAGATTGGCTTCTCCATTGCAGATAAGGCCCCGCCAAGGTCATCAACATAATGACAATTTATCCTTGCTATTGAGCCCATTGAGGCTTGTATAACTTTTGAATTGAAACAATCAACGGTATTTTTACTACAAATTAATTCAGATAATCCAAACCAGTCACATAGTCTTATAATTGTACCAAGATTACCTGGATCACTAATACCATCTACACCAATGGTGATATCCTCAGATATTATTTGTTGAGAATCAGGTAAAATAAATATTCCTAGGACGTGACTAGGTGTCTTAAAATTTGAAATCTTCTTCATCTCTTCCAGAGTTAATAATTTTGAATCTAAATGAAAATTTTTTTCAGTAGAAAATATATTTTTAAATCGCCAATCTGAGTTTATTAACTCATTAACTACTTTTTTCCCCTCAGCCACAAAAAGTTTGTTAGCTAGACGATATTTCTTTTTATTTAATTGAAGAATGAATTTACGTTGATTAGAAGAAAGCATAAATAATTAAGATGCACAACAATCTTCATTATCACATCTACAATAATTTAGATTATATATATGAAGACAAATTAATGATGAAGCTGAAAGGTAAGTTGCAGTTTCAGGAATAGAAAGTATTCCTAGACTTTCATTTATAATTAGACCAGATAATAGAAACCAAAACAGATATAGAAGAACTCTAATTATTTTATTGGATGAATTTTTTACTGAAAAAAAAATAGCAATAAATGAAATGAAAAGAAAAACGTAGTTAATTAATAACCATGGTAATGTAAAATCTAACGAAAGAAAAATCAAAGAAGATTGAGATAAAAATAAAAATGGAGTTGCAAAACAATGAAGCATACAGAGACTTGATGATACAACACCTATTTTATCAGAGTTATTTATAATTATTTTCATAAATTTTACAAATTTATAAGATTTATTTGACTTTCGAGTTGATTAATTATTATTAATCAAGGAGTCTAAATATTTTGTCGATAAGAGGTGACCATTCTTGATCACTTTATATATGTCCTGAGTATTTCTAATTTTATCTAAAGGATTTGAATTCAAAATTACTAAATCTGCTTTATACCCATTTTTAATTCGTCCTACTTTATCCTCTAATCCAAAAAAAGTTGCTGGGTTTATGGTTGCAGTTTTAATTGCTTCAAGATTTGAAAAACCACTTTCAACTAAAACTTCCAGTTCAATATGTAAACTTCGACCAGGAATCAAGTATCCAATAGGCGTATCTGTACCAGCCATAAATGGGACATTTAATTTATGAAGCTTACCTGTCGCCTCCTCTAACCATTTAGAGTATCTTAAACCATTTTTATCAATAATAGTATCAATATATGAAATCTCTTTGACCCATTTTTGTTTAATCTGATCTGGTAATTTGTTTAACTCTGGGATAAAAGATGGGTCTTTAAAAGTTTTTTTTGAAGAATTTCTATATAAAAAAAGTGTCGGTGTTTGCCATACATTTTTTGATGCCAAAAGGTTTGCTGCTGCTTCAAACTTGTTATTATCAATTGAGTCAAGCGCTCTATTTCTTTGTTTGAAATGGATTAAAGATCTCAAATCACTTCCTGGTAAATCATCTAGATTTTTTAGTAACTCTAATCTTTCCTTATAGAGTTCATCAGAATTACTTGCAACTGAAAGTGCAAAGCTTCGAAGATGTTCTATACCATTTAAACCAGAATCTATTGCAGAAAATAATGTCATACTTAACGGGATATGTCCTGTTACCTTTAAGTTTGTTTTTTTTGCAATTCTCATTAAAGCTAAAAACTGATTTTCAGTAAGCATTTCATAAGCCTTTAAAAGATCAACCTCTTTATCAATTATTTCAA
>CAJPUS010000052.1 GCA_905380995.1 uncultured Flavobacteriaceae bacterium | reverse complement strand
TATTTTTATACCTAAAGTGGATTATGTTACCTCTGACCAAGATGGAGAGGAAGTTGCAAAGATTATGTCTAAGTATGATCTTGAGGCTATTCCTGTAACTAATAAATCCAAAACTTTACTTGGAAGAATTACAATTGATGACATTGTTGATTTAATAAAAGATGAAGCAGACAAAGATTATCAATTAGCTGCTGGTATATCATCAGAAGTAGAAGTAAATGATTCTATTTTTCAATTAACAAAAGCTAGATTGCCATGGTTATTCTTAGGGCTCTTAGGTGGCCTTGGAAGTGTATTTATATTAAAAGATTTTGAACAAATTATGAGTCAACCTGACCTTAGAAATTTATTCTTTTACACACCACTTATTGCTGCTATGGCTGGAAATGTAGGAGTTCAATCTTCTGCAATTATTGTTCAAGGTTTAGCTAATGATTTGGTTAAGGGCTCTCTTTTATCTAGGCTAATAAAAGAAGTGGGATTGAGTCTAATTAATGGTTTAGCATTAGCAATAATTCTTATAATTTTTGGTCAGGTTGTCAATCAGGATCTTCTTATGAGTCTTACAATTGCTGGTTCTATGATGGGAGTAATAATAATATCTGCTTTAGTTGGTACTTTTGTACCTATAATACTGGATAAACAAGGAATTGATCATGCTATTGCTACCGGCCCATTTATTACAACAGCAAATGATATATTTGGTATTTTCTTATTTTTCTATACAGCTAAACTTTTATTAGGTTTTTAATGAATATACTTATTCTTTGTACCGGTAATTCTTGTCGTAGTCAAATTGCTCATGGTTTTTTGGATCAACTTACAGATAATTCAGTATCAGTATTTAGTGCAGGTGTTGAAAAACACGGATTAAATAAAAATGCAGTTAAATGTATGGCTGAAATAGGTATAGATATATCAAATTATAAATCTAATCTTGTTGATGAATACATTAATAAAAAATTTGATTTTATAATTACCGTTTGTGATGGCGCAAAAGAAAAATGCCCGATTTTAAATAACAATAATGCTAAAAAAGTTCATAAAGATTTTAAAGATCCTTCAAAATTAAATAATGGTCATTATGGATTTGAGTTTATTAAAATCAGGGACCAAATAAAAAGTTTTATTATTGATTTCATCAAAAAAGAGTTATGTTGAAAGGTATTTTTCAATTATTTGTTTGTCCATTCTTACAATTTTCCATTGCTCTAAACCATCAACAATTGCACCACTCTTCTTATAAAAATCTATGGCTGTTTTATTCCAATCTAAAACTGACCATTCAACTCGATTTACACCCTTCTGCTTAGCCTCCTCTAAAAACTCTTTGTAAAGTAATGTACCGATACCCTTGCCTCTCATTTTTTCAGTCACAATTAAATCCTCTAGATGAAGAGTATCTCCTACCCATGTAGAGTATCTTGGCGTAAAGAATGCTAATCCAACAATTTTAGAATTAAATTCTGCTAAAAGACATTCATATCGTGGATTAGAACCAAAACCATCTCTAATTAATTCTTCTTCTGTAAGTTTAACCGCATCAGGTTCTTTTTCATAGACTGCTAACTCTACTAGTAACCTAATTATATCTTTTACATCTGAGGACTTTGCTTTTCTAATTTTGGGAATTTCCATGATTCAATTTAAGAAATTAATTACTCTATCAAGAAAAAATGACGGGTTGTCTGCATGAACCCAGTGACCAGCTTGTGGAACTTTAAAAATTTGAATGTTAGTGAAATATGATTTAAGTATAGGTAAATCGGAGTTTTTTACATAAGGAGACAAGTCACCATATAGAAACATTGTTGGTTTCTGATAATTTAAATTATTTTGAAGCTCAAGAGATAGTTTATCTTTAAATTCATATAAAACATCAATATTAATTTTTAATCCCAAGTTTTCTTTATCTATCCAATATAAATTTTTTAACAAAAATTGTTTAACTCTATCATCTTGAATATAATTTGACATATGATCATCTACTTCTCTTCTAGATTTTTTACTCTTAAAATCAATTGATTTTAAGCCATCCATTATCTCATTATGATGTGATTTGTATTTTTTTGGTATAATATCCACTATTATTATTTTTTCTATTATTTCAGGGAATTTTTGAGCAAAAAGCATAGAAACATTCCCTCCCATTGAGTGACCTAATAAACTAAATTTTTCAATATTATGGAAAAGAGCATAGTTTTGAATATCATCTACCATAATCTCAAATGAGAATTTATTATCCCAAAAACTTCTTCCATGATTTCTTAAATCAATCAAATGAACAGTATAATTATTTTCTGAAATTTTTTTTGCATGAGATTTCCAATTATCTCCCATACCTAAAAATCCATGAATTATAAATAGATGTCTGTCTGAATCTCCAATTAGATTTGAATGAAGGATTTTCATTTAAGTATTTCTAAGTAGGATTTAATTGTTGGCTCTAAACCATTGTAAAGAGATTCAGTAACTAAAGCATGACCAATAGAGACCTCTTTTATGTTATTAACTGATTCACAAAAAAACTTTAAATTATTTTGATTAAGATCATGTCCAGCATTAATTTCTATATCAAGATCAGTCGCTACTTCAGCGCACTTTACATATTGCTCTATTGCAATGTTTCTATCATTTGGAAATCCTTTAGCATATGGGCCTGTAAATAATTCTATTCTATCTGCATTCATTTTTTTTGCTCCCTCAAGCATCTTTATATCTGGATCAATAAAAATTGAAACTCTAATTGAATTTGATTTAAAATTATCTACTATATCTTTTAAAAATGTAAAATTAGTTATAGTATCCCATCCTGAATTTGAAGTAATTGCGTCTTCTGAGTCTGGAACTAAGGTTACTTGTGCTGGTTTTACTTCATTAACTAAATCAATGAATTTTTTAATTGGATTTCCTTCGATATTTAACTCACAGGATATATTTTTATTTAAATCTATTGCATCTCTGTATCTAATATGCCTTTCATCAGGTCTTGGGTGAATTGTAATTCCTTGAGCACCAAATTTTACAATATCCAAAGCAGTATTCAATAAATTAGGATAGTTTTCACCTCGAGCATTTCTTAAAGTTGCAATTTTATTAATATTTACACTCAGTATTGTCATGATTTACATAAAACTTAAATGCAAATATAGTACTTAATAAAGTTTTAAAAATTGTATTTTTGCGATATGAAGATTGCATTATACATAGCATTTAAAAACAAATCTTCAATTGATTGTTGTAAAGAAATAATTGACTTTATTTCTGAGGATAATCAACTTATTATAGATTCTAAAGTAAAAAATGAATTAGATGAAAGTAAAAGAGGTCGTTTTATTTTTTTTGATTCTAATGAACCTATTGATAATGATATAGACTTTGTTTTTGCTATAGGTGGTGATGGAACAATTTTAAGATCTATAACTTATGTTAAGGACTCAAACATTCCAATTTTGGGAGTTAACACTGGTAGATTAGGATTCCTAACTAGTGTTCAAAGAGATGGTATAAATAATGCAATAATAAATATCAAAAATAAGGATTTTACTGTTATTGAGAGAACTATACTTAAAGTTAATTTGGGCTCCTCGAATAATGCTTTTGCTAATTTTCCTTATGCACTGAATGAGATTACTATTCAAAGAAAGGATACTACCTCTCTTTTGAATATTTCATGTAAAATCAATGATAATTATTTAACAAATTACTGGTCGGATGGATTAATTGTTTCAACACCTACTGGATCTACAGGATATTCATTAAGTATCGGAGGTTCAATAGTTTCACCTGAGTCAAATGTAATATTATTAAACCCTATTGCACCTCATAATATTAACATGAGATCATTAGTAATTCCTAATAATTCAAATATAAAGATTGGTTTTGAAGGAGATAATGAAATAAATCTTTCAGTTGATTCAAGAATTTATTCTATAAGTTCTTCAAACAAAATTGAAATTTCAAAAGCAGACTTTACTATCAAAACAATTAAATTTGATGATGATAATTTTTATAAAAGATTAAGAGAAAAACTTTTCTGGGGACAAGATATGAGAAATAAAAACATTAACGATTAAGATGATTCCTAATCATACAGCAATAATAATGGATGGAAATGGAAGATGGGCCGAGCAAAAAGGTATGCCTAGAATTTTTGGACATCAGAATGGGGTTACAGCAGTGCGAAAGGTTGTTGAAGCAGCTAATAAGTTTAACATTAAATATTTAACATTATATACATTTTCTACAGAAAATTGGGAAAGACCTAGAAATGAGGTCGATACTTTAATGGGGCTTCTTGTCCAAACTCTAAAAGATGAATTTGATGATATGCTCAAAAATAATATTAAACTTAATGCAGTAGGAGAACTTAGTACTCTTCCAGAAGAAGTATTAGAGGAACTATATTCTATTATAGAGAATACCAAAAATAATAAAGGCATGATATTGACATTAGCATTAAGTTATGGTGGAAAACAGGAGATATTTAATGCATTCAAAGAAATTTCTGATAAAGTTAAAAATGATTCAATTTGTCTAGATAATTTTGATAATTCTATAATTAATGACCATCTTTATACAAGAAATTTACCTGATGTAGACCTACTCATTAGAACTAGCGGAGAACAAAGAATTAGTAATTTTTTACTTTGGCAGATCGCATATGCTGAATTATATTTTACTGATGTGTACTGGCCAGACTTTACAGAAGAGGAACTGGAAAAGGCTATAGTTGAGTATCAAAATAGAGAAAGAAGATTTGGGAAAACAAGTAAACAACTTTAGGCCTATATTGGCTTTTACTCTAATTACTCTTGTCATGGGAACTAGTTTTCTCATGGGGCAAGATAATTATAAAAAAGGAAATACATATACAATAGATACAGTCACAGTTGTTGGACTTAAAAACTTCAGTGATAGAACTGTAGTTACATATAGTGGACTAAGACAAGGTCAAAGGCTACAAGTCCCTGGTGAAGAAGTTAGCGCTATATTAAAAAAATTATGGAATCTTGAGTTATTTAGTGATGTTAACTTGTATGTTACAGATATTAATAATGGTAATATTAAACTTGAGATAAATGTTGATGAACTTCCTACACTACTTAATTACAAGATAAACGGAGTGAAAAAGAGTAAAGCCGAAAACTTTGAAAAGGAAACTGAGTTGTCAGAGGGTAAAAGACTATCTGAGAGCTTTCTTACAAATACAAAAAATTATATTGAAAATGATTTAAAAAAGGATGGATATTTAAATTCTACAGTAAATATTGTTTCTACTCCAGATTCTATTGGATCTAATAGACTCAATCTGAATATTAATGTGAATAAGGGAGAAAGAATTAAAATTAATAACATATCATTTACTGGAAATGAAATATTTGGTGATTTTAAGTTAAAATCAAAACTAAAAAAAACAAAGAAAAAATTTCTATTAAGATTCTGGAAAAAATCAAAACTTATTGAATCTGATTATGAACTTGATAAAGAAAATTTAATTTCTTTTTATAAAGAAAAAGGTTTTAGAGATGCTAGAGTTAAATTTGATACAATAATTGTTAACAATGAGAAAACAATTGATATAGAATTAAACATTGATGAAGGTGATAAATATTATTTTGGAAACATAAATTATCTTGGAAATAGCTCGTATACTGACTTTCAATTAGATCAAATATTAGGAATAAAAAAGGGTGACTCTTATAATGGAGTTCTTTTAAAAGAGAGGATTCAAGATGATAACCCTGATGCAAATGATATTTCTAATTTATATCAAAATAGTGGATATCTTTTCTCATCAGTTAACGCTGTTGAAGTAAGTGCTGAGAATGATACTATTGATTTTGAGATTAGAATAAATGAAGGTAAAATTGCAAGCTTCAATAAAATATCTGTCGCAGGAAATACCAAAACAAATGATAATGTAATATACAGAGAATTAAGGATAAAACCAGGTGAACTATATAGCAAAGATAATGTTGTTAGAACAGTTCGTGAAGTTGGTCAACTTGGATTTTTTGATGCTGAGCAAATTAGTCCTGATTTTAAAAATGTTGATCCAAATCAGGGAACAGTTGACATTGAACTTGGTTTAGTAGAGGCAGGAGCAAGTCAAATAGAATTACAGGGTGGTTATGGAGGAGGGGGTTTTATTGGTACAGTTGGCCTTGCTTTTAATAACTTTTCAACAAAAAATATAAAAAATAGAAAAGCCTGGAGACCTTTGCCAATGGGCGATGGACAGACTCTTGCAATAAGATTACAAACAAGTACTTTCTACAGCACCAGGAGTTTTAGTTTTGTTGAGCCATGGTTTGGGGGAAGACAGCCTGTACAATTTTCTCTCTCTTTATCCTCAACTAAACAGTATAGATACGATTATTTTACTAGAAGAGCAGATAAAAGCCAGTCTTTTGAAATCGCTGGATTTAATGTAGGAATTGCTAAAAGACTAAGAGTGCCTGATGATTACTTTGTCTTATCCCAATCTATCTCATACCAATATTACAATTTAAAAAATTATTTTACAGGACTATTTACATTTGGAAATGGAGAGTCACACAACATAGCATATAATATTGCATTATCTAGGAATAATACTTTTACAAATCCTATTTTCCCTGTTGGTGGATCTAATTTTACTTTAAGTGCTAGATTATCTCCTCCTTACTCATTGATAAGAGGTGATGACTATGCTGATATTGCAGAAAGACCAGAATTTTTAGATAATAGTGGTAATCCTATGCAGTCTGAAATCGATCAAGCTAGGTATAGATGGTTAGAGTTTTATAAATTAAAATTCGATGGTAGCTGGTATACGAGATTATTTGGAAAATTTGTATTAAAAGCTCAAACAGATTTTGGATTTTTAGGAACTTATAATAGTAACTTAGGAAATATACCATTTGAAAGATTTTATTTAGGTGGAGATGGAATGCAGCAATATGCTATGGATGGAAGAGAGACAATTGCTCTTAGAGGTTATGAGAATGGATCTCTGTCAAGTAGGGATGGGTCAATAATCTATAATAAATTTTCACTTGAATTGCGATATCCAATTAGTCTTAAGCCCACCGCTTCTGTATTTGCATTAAGTTTTCTTGAAGCAGGAAATGGATTTGATGATTTCAAGGATTATAGTCCATTTGACATAAAAAGATCAGCTGGAATTGGAGTTAGAGTATTCATGCCAGCGTTTGGATTACTTGGGATTGACTTTGGCTATGGCTTCGATTCATCAAACTTTTCAAACACTGGCCAATCATCAGGATGGCAAACACACTTTGTAATAGGTCAACAATTTTAATCGTTTTTTAAAGAAAAATTCCGATATTGCAAACGAAAAATATTTATAGATTATGAAATCGATATTTAAACTGATTGCCATTACTTTCTTAACTATAGCTCCTTTAACTGCAGCTGCTCAATCAAACGTTGCTCATATAAACGTTCAACAGCTTATAAGTGAAATGCCGGAGGTTATTTCTGCTCAAAACGAGTTAGCAAAACTTGAGAAAGATTACACCACTCAAATTGACAATGCATTTAAAGAGTTTCAGACTAAGGCTCAAAGTTACTCATCAGATGCTGCAAATCAAACTGATGTTACAAATCAGGCAAGACAAAAAGAGCTAGAAAGTATGCAGACAAATTTGCAAGAGTTTAGAGACTCAGCTGCACAAGAATTACAAAAAAAGCAAATGGATTTAATGACGCCACTTCTTGAAAAAGCAAGAGATGCTATTAATAAAGTTGGAAAAGATCAAGGCTTTAATTATGTCATAGATTCAAGTCCAAATGGTGGAATCATTCTTGCTGACGGTAAAGATCTTCTTGCTGACGTAAAAAAAGAGCTTGGATTTTAAATAATCATTTAGCTAACATATGGCTTTTTAATATATAATGGCTCTATGTATGCAATATCTTCAAATTTTTTCTCATCGAATAATTTATGAGAAAGTCGGATCATATCAACAGAACTGATTGTCCTTTTAAAAATATCTACTTCTCTCTTTATAATTTTAGATATGTATTCATAAGCATCATCTGAATTAACAACTATTATTGATTTTTTATCTAAAATACTTTTTATACTATCGCTGTCTATCTGCTGAACTTTAGGCTGAATTATCTCTTTTAAATCACTATTAAACACAGACATATAAAAGTGTTCACCTTTATCTTTTATTAATGAAATTATATTTTTGTTTTTATCTAATAAAGAGTTAGCAATAATCTTAAGAGACGATAAACCTATAAGTTTAATATTATGAGGGTAACAAAGTCCCTTTACAACAGAAAGTCCAATTCTTAGACCAGTAAATGATCCTGGACCAATTCCAACAGATATTGCAGATAGGTCATTTACAGATAAATTATTTTGAATTAAAATTTTTTGTATGGAGGAAGTTAGAAGTTCACTATGTCTATACTCTTTATCTTCTTTTTCAATATAGGACAAAATCTTTCCCGTAGAGGAAAGACAAACTGAACAGTTTTTGCTAGATGTCTCAATATTTAAGATTATTGACATTATGATTAATTATCCAATGGGATAGACAATGGAAGACCAAAATAAAATTCTAAGACTTTTAACCTAAAAATATAATCAAATTTTGCTCTAATATTCTCAGATACTGAAGCTTCATAAAGTTGTTTTGATTGAATGAAATCAAATGAATTTAATAAGCCTAACAAAAATCTGTCAGAGGCATCCTCAAATGCACTTTGAAGAGATTTAACCGTTTTATTAGATGCTTCATAAAACTTAATTGAACCTACAAGATCATTATATGCTTGATTAACAGTATTTTCTAAATTAAGTTTTTCTTGCTCATATTGAAATTTTAATCTATCTAAGTTAATCTTAGATCTTTGAATGTTATTTGAAATAGCTCTTCCTTGAAATATTGGTATATTCAATCCAAGTCCATAAGTTTGTCCTTTATTTAAATCAAATTGATCTTCAAAACTTGGTAAATTATCAAGATATGAAATCCTTGTATTCCATGAGTAAAATGAGGTTATTGATGGTAGTCTAAATGACTTA
This sequence comes from uncultured Flavobacteriaceae bacterium, assembly GCA_905380995.1. Taxonomy (GTDB): domain Bacteria; phylum Bacteroidota; class Bacteroidia; order Flavobacteriales; family Flavobacteriaceae; genus Marisimplicoccus. Next base: position 2,558 of record CAJPUS010000052.1, on the reverse strand, counting down.
GCTATTTTAATATCTTTTTCTGCTATGGAAATATTTGTTTCTGCAAGCTTAATATCATTTCTAAAGGTTTTAGCTTTCTCAAAGATTTCTTTAGGAGTATTTTCAAGTATATCTGAGAAAGGTATACTAAAATCCTCATCTGCAATGTCAAAGCTTTCATAGTCATCAATTAAAAGCACTTGTGCAAGGTTTAGCTTCACATCTCTAAGGTTGTTCTCTGCTAGAACCACACTTTGCTCTTGAGAAGCAAGATTTGCTTCAATTTCAAATATTTGCCTTGGTGAAAATATGCCTGAAGCAATTAAGTCTTTGGTTCTATCATATTCAGATTTTGAAATTTCAAGTTGAGATTGTTGAACTTTAAGTATTTCCTTATTAAACATTATTTGTAAGTATGAGTTAGCGACAAAAAGCTTTACATCATCTTTAATATCATCTAACTGATATTTTGAAGCTAGTATCTCAAGGTTTGATCTATGTAATTGATAAACATTCCTAGATCCACTATAAACTGGTAGCCCAATTGATGCAGTTGCTGAAGAAAATTGAGTTGTAATTTCTTCTATAATATTTGTTGTAATATTTACTCCTCTTCCAATATTCCACTGATGATTAGCAGAGGCACCAATATTTGGTAAAAAATTTCCAATTGCATCAGACCTACTTAGCTCTGAATTTTTTAAATTTAATTCTGACTGTTTGATATTTATATTTTTTTCTAAAGCTATATTCACAGCGTCTTGAAGTGATATAATCCTAATATCTGATTGAGAAAATAAAAGGGAATTAAACAAAAAGGCTAATAGTAATAACTTATTTCTCATTTTAATAGATTTTATCTGTCTTCAAATTCATCAAAGGCTGATTCCTCTGGCTCAATCTTTATTGGTTCAGTTTTATTCCAAATCTTAATTTTGTCACTCATTTCAATTCCAGACAAAACTTCAATTTTAACTCCATCAGATAAACCAATAGTTATATCTTTTCTTTCAAAATTTTGATTTGATATTTCTATTTCAACAAATGGCTGCTGAGTTATTCTATCAAATTGAAGAACTGATTCTGGGATAACCATTATGTCATTTTTTTGGTTAACTATTAGTGAGCCATTTGCACTATATCCAGCCCGAACAAATGTATCACTATTCAGGGTAATGTCAGCTTCTATTTTAAATTGAACAGCTCCACCCTCCTCTGTTCCTTTTGGTGCTACAAACTTTAGTTTTGCATCAAAATCTTCATTTGGAATTGCAGCCATGTTTACAATTATTGACATGCCATCTTTTAAGTTTCCTACTTCTGCTTCATCAACTTGACCCTCAAAAATCATCTTTGTTAAGTCAGCAATAATAGCTACAGATGTACCCTCATTAAAATTGTTAGCTGCAATTACTTGATCTCCTAGTTTTACAGGAATCTCCAATATAGTTCCTGAGACCGTAGCTCTAATGTTCGTATTAGCGGTTGAAGAACCAGACACAGATCCTTTTCTCAAAATTTCAAGATCATTTTTGGAAGCTGTTAGATTCTCTTTAGCTGTATCAAAACTTAACTTTGCATCTTCATAATCCTGAGTAGAGATTATATCCTTAGCAAATAGTTCATCAGCTCTTTTAATTTGTCTTTCAGCGTTTTGAACAGTCAATTCTGCAGCAATTACTTGGGCTTGAGCAGCATAAACTGATCTCTCATCTGGAACAACTTTAATAAGCGCAATAAGCTGACCATTTTGAACAGTATCTCCTTCTTCAACAAATATTTCATCTATAATACCATTTAATTGAGGTTTGATTTCAACTTCGTCCTCTGGAATTACTTTTCCTGTTACAACAGTCATTTTTTCAATTGAAGAAATGAATGGGCTTGTTGTATCGAATTCTATTGATGACTCACTATTTGTCCTAACAAAGTATGCTATAGCAAATAAAAAACCCACTATTAATAATACAATTCCTATATTTTTTAATTTCATTTTTGTTTGTTTAAATAATTCATTCTTCTCTTAATGCCTCAATAGGTTTAATACTTACTGCTCTTTCTGCTGGAATTAATCCAATAAGTGTGCCAAGAGTTATCATGGTTATAAATGCTCCAAACACAATTGCTAAAGGAACAGTTGGGTTTGTAAAAGGAAAATCTTCTAAATTTGCAGTGCCAATATTTATTAAAAATAACAAAAGTGCACCAACAATTATTCCAATTATACCCGCTAAAATAGTTAGAAAAACGGCCTCTAATACGATTTGAATTTTTACCTCTTCTGGTTTTGCCCCAAGTGCTCTTCGAATTCCCAGCTCATTGGTTCTCTCTTTGACCGCAATTAACATAATATTTCCAATTCCAATTACACCTGCAAATATAGTAGCAATACCGACTACAAGAGAAAGAAAAATCATACCTGAGGAAAACTTTACAATACTCTCAAATAATGATCCAATATTAAAAGTTCCAAAAGCCCTGTCATCCTCAGGAGCAACTGTTTTTAAAACCTTCAAGTTATCTATTACTGTTTCTTCTAAATATTTTGGATTGACATAATCATATCCGGATATAAACAT
>CAJPUS010000051.1 GCA_905380995.1 uncultured Flavobacteriaceae bacterium | reverse complement strand
GTATTACTTGATAGATATCTGTATTCGTTTGACATGGTACTACTCGAACCAATCATAATATATTCTCTCGATTTAGATGGGTAAACAAACGTTGAAAAAGTTTCGTCTGTTTCTTCATAAACAAGCTTATCTTCATCTTGTTTTTCACCAAGTATGTGCCTAAAAATTTTATCTGATCTTAGGGTCTGTTCATCTTTTGAAGTATAGAACATTGTCTGACTGTCTGCTGCCCATGTTGCATATGAATTAACTCCATCAATTTTGTCAGAGTATATTTTACCGGTTGTTAAATCTTTAATTTTAATGGTATATATTCTTCTTGATAGAGTATCAACACCAAAAGCCATTTTTTTATTGTCAGGACTGACGCTTAGACCTGATATTTGATAATATTCATAGCCTTTCGCCAAAATGTTTACGTCTAATAATATTTCTTCATCTGCCTCGAGATCCATATATTTTCTTGTGTAAATAGGGTACTCTTTATTTTGTTCAAATCTTGTTATGTACCAATAATCATTTAAAAAATATGGAACAGAATTATCATCTTTTTTGATCCTGCTCTTCATTTCTTTAAATAAGTTATTTTGAAATTTTTCAGTTGATTTGAGTTCTATATCTTTATACTCATTCTCTTGATTTAGATACGAAATAACTTCTGGATTATCTCTTTGATTAAGCCAATAGTAGTTATCTGTTCTTACATCACCGTGAATTTCAAGTTTTTTTTCAACTTTCTTCGCAATAGGTGGGTCTACATTCATATTATTACAGCTATAAAAAAGTATTATACATAGTTTTATTATTATTTTTTTCATATTATTTTTTATTCTTCACATATTTTTCAAGCCACTGATCTTGTTCCCATAGAACATGATAGATACTCTCTTTTGATGAGTATCCATGACTTTCTTTCGGAAGCATTACAAGTCTTACAACTGCACCTAAACCTTTTAATGCATTAAAATATCTCTGACTTTGCATTGGATAAGTTCCAGAATTATTATCATCTTCACCATGAATTAAAAGAAGGGGTGTTTTCATTTTATCAGCATGCATAAAAGGCGACATCGAGTAATATACTTCAGGAGCTTGCCAATAACTTCTTTCCTCACTCTGAAATCCAAAAGGTGTTAGTGTTCTATTATATGCTCCACTTCTTGCAATTCCTGCAGCAAATAAATCACTATGCGATAAAAGATTTGCTACCATAAATGCACCATAACTGTGTCCTCCAACTGCAACTCTACTCCTATCAATATAGCCAAGCTCATCTACAGCATCAATAGCTGCCCTTGCATTCTCAACTAATTGACTTCTGAAATCATCATTTGGTTCATTAATATCTTCTCCGATAATTGGAAAAGATGCATCATCTAGTACAACATATCCTTTTGTAACCCAATAAACCATTGATCCATAATATGGATATGTAAATTCATTTGGGTTATTTATATTTTGACTAGCACTATTCTTGTCTTTAAATTCTCTTGGATATGCCCATAATATCATTGGCATTTTTTCTTTACTTGCCTTATTATATCCGATAGGCAAATATAGAACTCCTGATAGATCTACATCATCATTTCTTTTATATGTGATTACCTCTTTGTTAACTTGACTAAGTTCTACGAATGGATTTTCAAAATCGGTAATTTTACTTATACTTCTTCCATTTAAATTCTTAAAATAATAGTTAGGGTAATCACTTTTAGATTCGATCCTTACTAAAATCTGATTATTTATAATATCAAAATCTAATAAGCTTTCAAGCTTATCAGTATAACTTGATTTGTATATTCTCTTAGTGGAAAGACTACTGAGATTTAGTCTATCTATAAATGGAAACTGTCCTTTTTCAGTGTAACCATCTCCCATCAAAATTAAACTGTTAGAGTCAATCTTTAGAACATTTTTATTATAAATATTTCTATCTGTCAAAAAAGATCCAGGATCACTGTAATTATCTTGATAATTTCTGTCAAAAATGATTATTGGTTCTTGATTTTCATTTGATGGATTAAATAAATAAGTCTTCTGATTTCTATTTTTTATCCAATAATCAATAGCTATTGCATTTGTTTTATCTCCCCATATTACTCTTCTTAATCGATTAATACTTCTAAAAATTGAATTACCATCTCCTTCAAATGGGGCTTTTAATTCATATAATTCATCTCTAAACTCTACCTCTTTTGAAGGATCACCGTTATCTAAAGCAACCATGTAAGTTATAGTTGAGGGCTTATCCATTCTCCAAGAAAAATTTCTTTTTCCATTAAAAACAGCATTAAAACCTTGGGGCAGCTCTTCTACAAGAGGAGTATAAGCTAGCTCTGAAATTAATATTCCTTCATAATTGTAAATATTGGTTGTTTTTGGAAATCTATCATATGGAACTATGTAAGAAAAAGGTTTTTTAATATTGTTAACCATTATAAATTTACCATCTGGAGATGGACTTAAATTTGTATACATACCTGCACCAAGCCACTTTTGAGATATACCATTTAAATTAACCATATATAGCTCAGATGTCACTAATTGTATAAAATTGAATTCGTCGGTTTTGTTTTTCAGAAGATCTTGATATGTTCTATTTTGTGCATTTTCGCCTTCATTATAAGAAATTGTTGGACCTACCGGTACAATATAATTTTGGTCAATTAAATTTTGTTTACTATCAGGGATTACTTTGATAATAATATCATTATCATTTACCCAATTAATTACATCACCTATATTAGAATTAAGTTTTAAATCTGAAAGTTTAGTGAGTGTTCTTGATTCAAGATTTAAGACCCATAAACTGACACCATCTGATGATGTATTAGTGAAGGCTATATTTTTTTGATTTGGAGACCAATTTATATTAGCAATTTTTGCATTAGAAGGGATACCTTCTATATCATTTATTTCTAAGTTTTTACTTTTTAAATTTTTAATTTTAAGATTGTTATAGTAGGTAATTCTACTCCCAATGTTAGTATTTGGATTTATTCTAAGACCAGCTAGCCTTAATTCTTTCTGAGATAAATCTTCAATAGATCTATAATTATCTCTGTATAGAAACAGCATAAAATTTTTATCACGATCATATATAACAGATGGAGGTCTATTATATTCAACTAAGTCTAAAATTTCATTTGATGGTGTTTGATAATTAATGCTTTCCTGAGAAATGGCAAAAGTTATTGAAAACATTGACAATAGTAATTCTTTTTTCATATTATTTTTAATAGTATTCTAATTCAAAAATCTTATCAACAAAGTTAATTATAATTGGATATTCGATCATCATTAGAGAATCAACGAATCTGGTTAACTCCTTTGTCTCTTTATAATTTTTCTGATTATTATTTAATAACTCAGCGTATTTTTTTTGGTAATCTGACAAATCAGACCATGTAAGTTCACCAAATTCTGATTGAATCTCTTCTTTTTCAAAAAAATCTTTTTTTACGAAATTTTCAAAGTATTTTCTTACTTCAAATACTTTAGCATATTGAGAATCTATTTTAATCCATTTATTTAACTCTTTAGCATTTGGATATTTAAGTATAGAAATATTACCAATATCAATATTTTTATTGATTTGATTATTACAACTAAATACTAAAAAAGAAATTATTAAAATATTTTTTAAACCCATTTAACTTTTTTGTTTACACTCTCTCTTACTTTTGTTGATTTAGTATGTTTATAGCTTCCCATAAAAAAGAACCCAAGCGACCTTAGGTTTTTCTTTTGGTTAGCGTATTTTGCATATTCATCTTTCATTGGAGATGTACTCCAATATGAGCCAATATTATTTACATAACATGATAACCAAATATTCTGAATCGCCATTGAAACTGCAGCGACCTCCTCCCATTCAGGAATTCGATTTTCTTGATCTCTATTCATAAATACTGAAATAATTGTATCTGAGAGTTTAATTTTTTCCATAAACTTATCAATCTTAATCTTAGAGTATTTATCTTTATCAAGTTTATTGAATATTTCTAGTAGAACATTTTTTGAATCACCCTTATAAACAACGAAGAACCATGGCTGAGTCATTTTATGAGTAGGTGCATGAATAGCGTTTTCTAGTATTTCATTAATTATATTGACAGGTATTTCTTTGTCTAAAAACTGAGTGGGATAAACTGTTTTTCTATTTCTTATAATCTCATTAATAATATATCTATTCATAATTTAGATTTATTTGATTTCATTTTTCTTAATTCTGATAATAATAAATTTGCTTTTTGATTATATGATAGTGGTGAATTTAGTTCATATATTCTATCGTACAACTTCCAATATTCTTCAACCTTTTGATTTTTTAATTCTAATTTATCTATATAATCTTGGAACTCCTTTCTAATCATTGTGATAATTATTTTAAGATCAAATATAATTTATAAAAAAACTATTGACCTGTTTCTTTTCTCCATAATTTATATTCTAAAATCAACTCTTCACTTTTCATTTCTATTATATCTTTGTCAGTAAATCCTTGCTCAATTATCTTTTTTTGTGCATCTAAGGCTTCTTTCATAGTTATATCTTTTAAAGTTACATGTGACTCACTAAAATTTTCTAGTGAGAGAAGATATTCAAACATCAAGTCTTTGGGTATTTTCATTTTTTCATCCATTTGTTACTTAAAAAAAGAAAAGATACACCTCCAATTAACCATATTAAACCACTCCAATCATTTAATATAATCGAGTATAAACCATATAAAATAGAACAGATAAGAATTAATTGAAGAAATCTCATTTTCTACAAATTATTATCCTTTCTCCATTTTTCATATCTAAAATATAAGCCTTCATCTTTTACTATAGATTTTATATCATTTTCAACAAAACCTAAATCTGCAATTTTTTTTGTAATATCAAAAATCTTTTTTAGTGTAATATCTTTATTTTTTTTTCCATTAGTTTCTAAATGCTTGTCAAGAGATAATAAATAATCAAATTTTAATTTTTCAGGTATATCCATTATTCTATTGTCTTGAGTGTTTTGAAAAGAAATCCCATAGTAGTGAACTGGTCTTGAGATTTTCATCAAGGCTATAGTCCCACCAGTGACCTCCACCAAGCATTTTATAGAGAACCACCTCAGATTGATTTTCATCTGATTCGTAGGTGTATTTTTCAAAATTTACAGGACCCATATAATTTTCCCACGATGAGCTTACAAAATTATTTAAACTAAATTGATCATTAGATTTGTTGTTTATTTTCCAAAAATTAACTACCTGGTCTACTGATTTAAACTGATCATATAAATCATTATCAATGAAAACATTTGCATTATAGGGAACAACACCATCATTTGTCCCGTGAATTTTTAAAACTGGTATTGGTGACGAAGGATTGCAATTATTATATGCGTCTGTGAGCATTGTTCCCGCAACATCACCAATAGCTGCAAAAACATTTTCTGTATTACATGCTAAAAAATGAGAAAACATTCCGCCATTAGAATAGCCAATTGCATAAACTCTATCTAAATTTAGCATATTGTTTTGATTAATAATATTTAATAAACTTAAAAAGAAATCCAAGTCATTTACATTACTTTTATTAATAAAAGATTCACTAGAGGAATTTAAAGGAGCAGCATTCCAATGAGACGGTCCACCATCTAATGGAGCTCCCTGTGGATAGACCAGAACTACTCCATTTTCGTCGGCAATATTTTTTAAATTAGTATTGTTGAAATGTTCATTTGCTTTTCCTTGATATCCATGAAAATTAAAGATTACCGGTAGATTTTTTCTTGTTTCGATATTAGGAGGAATATAAAGAACGTACTCCCTAATTAATCCAAAATGATTAATAGTGTAAGTATTCTGACCTTTATAAAATGAAAAACCGTTATTGGAAGTTTTACTTTTATTATATTCCTCATTAATAATTTTGTCATCTTGCTTTGAACAATCACTTAAAAAAAAGAATAGTCCTAAAAATAAAAAGTATCTTTTCATGTTTAAATATGGAAACCTTTCTAGATCTTAACTGATATTAATTTTTAGTTAGATTGGCCCAAATTCCTGCAATTATCATTACCGTAAGTGTAATTAAAAATACATAAGCTAATGGTTCTGGTCCAAAAGGTATGGGGAGTCCATCGTCAACTGTATAACCCATATAATTAATCCAATTTTGTGATAAAGCTGTTAATTCAACGCCTGAAGATTGGAGCTCAGAAAGTCTGTAAGATTGTCCAAGTTGATTTGAATACAAAAATGAAAATACATTGTAGCCAAAAAAGACTGTACATAATCCAAATATGGTTACCAATAATTTTCCAAATATGTTAGTATTTTGTTCTCTTTGAAACCTCATTAGTCTGAATGTGATAAATATAAAAGCAGTAAAAGCAACCATATATAGACCATTTTGTATAAAATTCATTTGGGCATAGTTTAAAATTTCTATTTCATTCATTGATTTTTTGTTTTATTCTACTTAAATGTATAAAGTAATTTTCAACTTTTTTATAAATACTTATTTAATTTATTAGCAAATAAAGAATTATTATTAAAATTAGTTTGTAGAAATTTTCAAAATCGGTTGAACCCCCTTTCCTTTAAATATTGAAGGATTCTAAATAGCATGAATTTTAAGTAATTAATTCAATTTCAATATATTTAGTTTTAATTAATTTATAAAATAATGGAATTTATAAGTAAAAATCCAGCTTTAGTACTTGTAGATATTCAAAAAGCATTTTTAGATAAAGATTACCCTGGAAAAATAAGAAATAATCTCGATGCTGAATTTATATGTGGTCAAATTTTAAAAAAATGGAGGGAGCTTGGTCTAAAAGTAATTCATGTAAGACATAGTTCAATTAATCCTGAATCAAAACTTCATAGTTCAATGCCTGGATTTGAATTCAATAATTATGTGAAACCAAAGAAAGATGAGTTAGTTTTAACAAAAAAAGTAAATAGCGCTTTCATTGGTACCGGATTGGATCAATTATTAAAAAACCTAAAAATTAAGACTTTAGTTATTGTTGGAATGACAACAAATCACTGCATATCCACTACAGTAAGAATGTCTGGTAATTTAGGGTATGAAACATATTTAATTTCAGATTCAACAGCATGTTTCAATACTGAGGGAATTGATGGTATAGACATAGATTGTGAGCTTATATACAATACATCATTAGCAAACCTTAAGAGTGAATTTGCAGAAATAATTAATTCAAAAGAATTATTTAAACTTTTAAGCTAATTATTAAATTTTAAAACCACTCTTTTAAAATCTAAATTCCCTAATGAATTATTACCTCTTTTTATACTTAAATAGTTTGATTGAGCTGTAAGATATATTGGCTCCAAATCTATTGACTGAAAATCCTTAAGATAGGATTCAATTCTTGGAACTCGATCATGCTCCATCCCTCTTAAATCTGAAGTAAAAACTCTATTAACTTTACCTATAACATTTGTGTTGTCAGAAGAAACAATTATATCGCTGTTTAAACTTTTTTTATTTGAATTAATAAATAATTTAACACTATAAAAACCATCATCCATTACTTCAATTGGCCAATATATTGAATCCATCATATTCCAATTAGTTAAAAAAGAGTCATTAGGATATCTATTGGACCTTTTTATGTTACCAGAAAAATAAGAATCTCTTGCAGGTAGTACATTATTAACATTTAATTTACCACTAATTGTAAATGGTCTTTTGTCATTATAGTTTGAAGGTTTTAGAACTTCGTCAATCCAATTTCTCTTTTTTTCTATTAAATATTTTTTTATGAGTTCATTTTCCACAGGGAATTTTTGACTTTGATCTTGCTCAACATTAAATAGATTATTGTCTTTGTCTAGTCTAAACTCTTTAAATCTTAAACTTACATTTCCTTTCCAATGACTATAAATTATTCTGTCTTTGTTAGATGTTTTATTGAGTAAAAAAGGCATTAATGAAATCCCATCAATTGAATTACTGTGATCAATCCCAGCTATATCAAGTAAAGTTGGCATGATATCAATCGAGCTTGATAAATGATTTATCTCTTTGTCTAAAAAGTCATTAACTTTTGGATAATTAAAGATCAAGGGCGATTTCACACCACCCTCATCAGTAGAACCTTTTCTCCCTTTTAGGGAGTCGTTCCATCTATTTCCGTTTGGACCATTATCTCCGAGGAAAATTACTACTGTATTATTATGTTTTTTTGTTTCAACAAGAGATTTCATTATTTTTCCAACATTCCAATCAATATTTTCAATCATTGCATAAGCTGCCTTTGTATGATTAAACAAGGAATTATTATTAGATGTGCCAAAGGCTTTATCTGAATCTTCAGAGGATAAATTATTTAATAATAAATCTTCAGGACTCATTGATTCAAACTTATTCCACCACCTCTCACCGATTTGCATGGGACTGTGTGGAGTATTAATTGATAAAAAAACAAAAAATGGAGAATCACCGTTTGCCTTAATAAAATCAATTGTATTATTTGTTATGTAATCAGTTAGGTAACCTTCACTTTTAAAGAATTCTCCATTATGTTCTAATTCTGCATCAAAATATTCGCCAATATGACCTGAACAATAACCTATAAATTCTTCAAAACCTCTAGAATTAGGATGATATGGATATTGTTGACCATTGTGCCATTTCCCAAAAAAAGCTGTTTTGTAATTATTTTCTTTAAAATAATCTGATATAAGTTTTTGATCAAGATTAATTCTTTCTCTACCCTCAGATACATCTGTAACACCAGTTCTTGGATGGTGATTACCAGTTAAAATTTCTGATCTTGTTGGAGAACAAACAGGGCTCACATAGAATGAATTAAACAAAGAACCAGTATTAGCAAGTTTATTTAGGTTTGGTGTCTCTAAAACGGGGTTTCCTGTTAACTCAAGATCACCCCAACCTTGATCATCTGTCAAGATTATTACAAAATTTGGTTTGTCATTTATTTTTGAACATGAAACTAAAAAAGAAAGAGTAAAAGTCCAAAATAAAATATTTTTCATTTAAATAATTTAATAACCAAGTTACTAAATATTTAATTTAAATTAAGATTTGAGCAATTAGAAAATGTTGTATCTACCGTATTTTTGGATTTAGACATCCAATCATCCTTCGCTTTAAAAAAGATTTCATTATTCACCTCTTGAACGGTAATTTGTGTTCCATTAGCTAAATTGTAAGTTATTCTTAACGGGTTTTTTTGAATAATTTCATATTTAACCTTATGATCTTTTAAGTCATAAATTTTACCGTGTTTTACATCAGCTTCAACAATTGTAGGAGTATGCCTTGATACACTCATGTTATACCATGCATTAAATAAAGTACAGGTTTCTCTACTCTCAACAAAATACATGACAGTGTGACCTTTTTCAGGACTAAAGTTTTTAACAAATGAGTATTCAGATGGATTTATTTGATCAATTGATTTCTCTTGTGACTCAATTAGATCAACTCTTACAAAAACCTTACCCTCTACCTTGTCATAAAAAAGAGAATTGTCATCTTTCGAGCATGACATTAAAAATAAACTAATTAGACTTATAATAAGAGCATTAAATTTCATACAGCAAATTTATTAATAAATTAATTTATTATATCTTAACAAAAAGCTAATTAACCATTCAAGGGCAATATTATAAATATCTTTTCACATTAATTCTAGCAGCAGAATCAATTTATATATTACCATATGTTCTCGCAAGAATTTTTAGACCAACCTTTTTAGATGTGTTTAACTTATCAAACTTAGAATTAGGAGGATTATTTTCTATATATGGTTTTGTTGCATTCTTATCATATATTTTTGGTGGTATTATAGCTGATAAATTTTATCCACGAGAACTACTATCATCCTCATTAATTCTTACTTCCTTGGGTGGAATATTTATGATGTCTTATCCATCATATATTTTTTTGCAATTGTTGTTTGCTTATTGGGGTTTCACAACTGTTTTTCTTTTTTGGGCTCCAATGATTAAGGCAACATCAATTATTGGAGGATTAAAAAAACAAGGTAAAACTTTTAGCTTTTTAGATGCAGGAAGAGGCATTGTAGCCTCATCCATTGGATTATTAGGTGTGTTAATTTTTTCATTGGTCGTAATTGGTGAAATCTCCGATTCCACAACACAGGAAAAACAAAATGCATTTAGGTATGTAATTGGAGCATCTTCTTTAATAGTTTTTATTACCGGGGTTATAGTTTATATTTTATTAAATATAAAGCAAAAAAAGGTTGAAAAAATTGGGAAATTGAGTGATATGATGGTGCTGATAAATTCAAATTCAGTTATTATGATTGGATTTATAATATTAACAGCTTACATGGGCTATAAAATTACAGATGTCTATTCTTTGTATGCATCTGAAATAATGCTATTTGACGAAATTGAAGCTGCAAGAGTTAGTGCCTATCAGCAATATCTTAGACCAATTGCATGTGTTTCGGTAGCCTTTTTTTCAGATAAAAGTGGCAATATTAATGTTATTATTGCTGGATTCATAATTATGTTAGTTGGTTCAATTTTATTTGCAAGCGGAATTATCGTAGCTGGTCTTAATTCATTATTTATTTTTTCACTAATTATTGTTGCAATTGGCACTTACATCATAAGAGGTCTTTATTTTTCAATACTCAAAGATGGGAAAATTCCTATTGGTTTAAGTGGAACTGCAATTGGAATTGTTTCAGTTATTGGATACACGCCAGATATCTTTGCCACACCATTTTATGGATACCTTCTAGACAATTTTGAGGGGATCAAAGGACATCAATTAGTATACGCGACATTGGCTTTATCATCCTTAATTGGAATCTATATAAGTTTAAAATTTAAAAAAATAAATACTTAAAGAATTTTGCAATTCGAGTGCAAGCTGAGTGTTAAATATTCTCCAAAAAACGATTTGAAATAGTTAAAAAGGGATGATTAACAAAATTGATTAATTATTAAAATTCATGGTTAGATCATTTATTATTGAAAAATTAAAAATCATAACATATATTTATTAAATAAATCAATTTATTATGAAACAAATATTAATCACAATAGCATTACTATTTTCCGTAAATGTTAACTCTCAATATCATAAATATTTTTACTTTTCAGTTCCTGCAGCAGAGGTTTCTGCATTTCTTGACATGGAAGCAGAACACTACGGTAAAGTTCTAGAAAAAGCCGTTCAAGGCGGAGCAATTAATGGTTGGGCTGTTTACAGAAAAATAGATTCTAATAGACATACATACAATTTTTATTCTTACATAAACTTTGGATCACTGGAACAATTTACTAATTCTGGAATAGGTAAATATTTTGGAGAAAGACTCGATGAGTCAGGTTCACCATCTTTAATTTCAAGTGCAATAGAAAAACATGGATCATACATGGAGTTTTCTGCTACATTTTATAGACATGACACACAGCAAAATAAAAACAGAGAAGGTTTCAGATACTTAAAACATAATTATGCTAAAGTTCAGAATGTTGGAGCTTTTATCCAAGCACAAATAAACAATTGGGGTCCTTTTATTAAGAAAGTTATGGATAATGGAAAGATCAATCAGAGTATTTGGGCTACTTCCTCCATGTTGAATCCAACTGGTAATGGATTCGACTGGAATGTAAAAACAATAGACGGTTATCAGACTCTCAAAGATGTCTATGACCCTGGCAGTGGATCATCACTTGATTTTAGTGAAGCTAATATTGGGAAGATAAACGAGACATTTCCTAATGGATGGTATAAACAAACATTATGGGAAAGAATTATTTGGATAGATTCAGATGGAAATCTTAGCATAAGAAATTAATTAATTTTAATTTTAAATAATTAAAAGATTTAATAATGAAAAAAATACTTATAATAATAATTACTTTATGTTTAACATCATATTCATGTGAATCTCCTGACAATTCACCTACTGTTATTGGCTTTAGCTTTAATCAAGACGGGGAGAGATCTGATATTACATTAGAGGCTGATGTAACTGAAATTTGGCTTGAATACATAAATGCTCATAATGATAGAGATTATGAAAAAATATCTAATATGAATTCAGATGAAATTGAAGTCTGGGGACCTGCTGGACAATATGTTGAGGGAACTCAGGCTCATATTGAGTTTTTAAAGGAATGGATTGCTGCAACCGATGTAAAATGGACACCTCAGTGGTTTATTAATAACACAGGTGTAAACTCTGAAACTGGCAAATTGGTTAATTATGTTACCTCAGGTCATAATATGACTTTTTCCATTAATGGTGAAGAAACTTTTTTTTATCAAGTACATGATGCAGTAATAAGTGATGGTAAAATTGTAAACTTCAATGTTTATGAGCAGCAAAGACCTGCTTCAGAATAAAAATTAAAAGACCTCATTGAGGTCTTTTTCTATTTCGTCCTGCCAAAAAAAGTCATTCTTGATTTTTCTGAAAGAGGTATACCCTGAGTTTCATTATAGTTAAATGTAATTAAAATTCTTTCCCCTTCCTCAACTGGAGTAACCTGATGAATAGACTTATTACCATTAAATATCATTAGGTCTCCTTCAGAGCAATCTACTCTAGTACCACTAACTTTATTATCTAGTATCCTTTCTACATATTCATAATCTTCCTGCCCATCTCTATATCTGATATCATTAAAAAACTCGTATACACCTCCCTTTTTGCAATTTTTGATAAGAAGAGTAATAGTAAAATCAGAATTATCAAAATGCCACCCTAAAGCATCACCTTTATCGTAATAATTAATATTAATGCTTGATAATGGATCAGAATATGGGTACAGATTACTTTTATTCAATAGATCTTTAAAAAAAGTTCTAATAATTTTTGAGTCATATATTCTTTGAAGAATTGAATTTTTTGGTAATAAATCATTTGGAATACATTTTTTTGATGAACTCATAAGTCTATTTCTCGAACTATTTGCTTTAAATGAATTATCATATTCGGAAACATAAACATTATATTGAGAAGAAATCTCGTATGAAAATTTTTTTAGATCATTAGCTTCTTTTTGTAAAAGGGATAATCCGTTGAACCCAATAAAAGATTTGAATACTAATATACCTTCCTTTTTTAATTTATATGAATACCTATGACCGGTAGAAAAGAATTTCTCGTCATAAGAGTCTCCTAGAATATTTTTAAAATCAATTGAAAGCATACTCAATTTAAATTGAAAACAAAACGATTTTAAAAGTAATAATTATATTTTATTCAATAAAAAAGTCAAACACGGAAACATTAAAATTTTTTAATACTGGGGCTCAAAAATATTTTTTTGTTCAAAAACCTAAAAATTTTAATTGAGCAAAAAAAATGGAAACAATTCTCTTTGACTTTAATAAAATAACATAAATTTTATAAATTAATGATTATTTTGAGTTTGAAGGATTTAAATCATACTATAATTATTTTAATATCTATTTCGTTAAATATTCTTGGTTTAATGATTTTATCAAATTTAATTAAGTCTTTTATCAATCCTTTTTTACTTTTAGGAGTAGGTTTTACATTATTTTTGATTATAATATTAAAATACTTTAATAGATAATGTATAAGTATAAATTTTCGATTTTATTTTTTCTAATTTCTATTAGCACATACTCTCAGAGGTTTTATGATTCTAACGACTTAGAATATTTTATTGATTTTTCCAGTGGAAATGCTAGTTTAAAATTTCAAGAGTTTCGAATTAATGGACCAATTGAGGATATTTTGTCACATTATGGAAATAGATATACGGTTATTAAAGGTGACAGTATTCATTGGCTTCTTCAACAAAGTAAAAAAAGAAATAAATATTCATCATATTTAATATTAAAAGGTGAGTATAAAGAAGTAAGAAATCTTGCAAAATGGGAATTCTCAAATAAGAAATTAGATGTTTTGGCATCTGACTATATATTTACCGGTTATTTTAAAGATCATTTCAATTTTGTTGATGAGAATGAATATCAAAAGATTAGAAGAAACAGAAAAATTGGAAATTATTTAGCTGATTCAAATTTATTTGGAAAATATAAGATTAAAATTTTTAAAGACAATGATGTAAATTATCTAGAAATAGATATTAAAGGCACTCTAGAAATTAACCAAAATGGAATTGTCATTGAAACAAATCTCCCTACACTGACAAGATTTTATGGGACTTATGTTTCAGAACTTAATACTAATATAAATTTAATAAAAAAAGGAACCGTAGTTGGAAAAATTGAGGATAGTAATTGGTCTTTTTTTTCTTTAAGCATAGATATTAATAATAAAATAGGAACATTAACCACTTTGCTTTCAGAGCTTAATGAAGAGTTAGTAGAAACAAATAGAAGGAATATAACAACATTTATTATAACAGAATAATATGAGAGATTTCTTAAATTATGCTGATTCAATTGATATTAAGCTTTTAATTTTTACATTATTATTTGTTATAATTTGGAAGTTCATAATTGACAAAAAATTTAATAAATGAAGAAACCTGTTAAAAATTTTAGCATATTTATTCTTGTTATTCTTTTTTTTATGTTAATTATCAATATTTTAAGTTTTTAATTTTATTCTTTCAAAATTACTCTGAATGACTACTATAACCTATATTTATATATTATAACTTAAACTAATTTAAAATGAAAAAAATACTGTTATTACTACTAGCAATTGTTTTTGTTAGTACTTTAAATGCTCAATTTGGTCAGTCAAGAGTACTCGAAGTCAAAGATGGGCATATATCAAAATTTGTTGATGGAGTTACAAAAAAGACTCAGAAATATAATAGAAGTGAAGGAAGCTCTAAATTCTTCACTTTTCAAATTTTAACTGGACCTAATGCTACAGATTTTATAAGAGTAAGATGGATGGAGTCACTTGAAGAGTTGGATTCAGATCCTAACCAGGAAGAATTTGATTACTGGAATAAAGTTGCAAGACCATATTATACTGAGGGTGCTGCTAGAATATGGCAAAGAAATGCAGATGTATCTCATGTTCCTGAAGGTAGCTCGGGAAATCTTAGAAGAGTTATTTATTATAACTATGAGGATTCAGGAACTCAAGACTTCTGGCGATTTAGACAAAGAGTAAAAAAAGCAATGGAAGAATCAGGCTATGGTTCTGCAATGAACGTACTTTATTGTCAGTCAGGATGTAATGGAAATTGGGCTCAAGTAAGGTTCCATCATGACGGATATAAGGGACAAGCTTCAGATTACGGAGAGCCACTCACCTCTATGGTTGAAAAGTATAATGAACTTTATGGAAATGATTCATATGAGCAAGATGGAGATAAGGTTCAACAGGCTTTGATGCCAGATGGTATGAGAATTCGTCATTTAATGCTAATGCCTGATATGAGTTCAACTTGGGATTAAAATAATTTCAATCTTAACTTAAAGAAAGACTCCTAATTGGGGTCTTTTTTTTATATTTAACTTAATGCTTAAAATTGCATTTAATCATAACTATATACATCCACTAGAAGAAAATCACAGGTTTCCTATGATTAAATACGAACTTATTCCAGAGCAACTACTTAGGGAAAATACATGCTCTAGTGAAAATTTTTTTAGTCCTATTAAAATTGATAGTAAAATTGTATTAAAAACCCATCAGAAGGAGTATTTTGACAGATTTACCTCATTAAATCTATCAAAAAAAGAGATTAGAGATATAGGTTTTCCACTCAGCAAGGAGCTTGTTGATCGAGAACTACAAATTGCAGATGGAACTATCAGAGGTGTTAAATACTCAATTGAACATGGAATCTCAATGAACATTGCCGGTGGAACACATCATGCTTTTTATGATCGCGGTGAAGCATTTTGCATGTTAAATGATCAAGCTATTGCAGCTAATTATATTATTCAAAAAGGTTTATTTAAGAAGATCTTAATAATTGACCTTGATGTGCATCAAGGAAATGGTACTGCATCACTATTCAATTCAAATCCAAATGTTTATACATTATCATTTCATGGGAAAAAAAATTACCCTTTTCGAAAAGAGAAAAGTGATCTCGATATTGAATTTGATGACAATACAAATGATAATGAATATCTAAAAGTATTGAGGGAAATAATACCAAAAACTATGGATCAATTTGAGCCTGACTTTATTTTTTATCTTTCTGGTGTTGATGTACTTGAAAATGATAAATTAGGTAGACTCTCTTTAACTATCAAAGGATGTAAAGAGAGAGATAGATTTATTTTAGAAACATGTAAAAATAATTCAATACCAGTTCAAGTCTCCATGGGAGGTGGATATTCAATAGTTCTTAAGAATATAATTGAGGCTCATTCAAACACATTTAGATTAGCACAGGAAATATTTTTTTGATAAATTAGAATTACTCAACTACTATGAAAAAATCTATTTTAATAATTATTTTAATCCTAATTAACTCATGTACTAACATATCTCAAATTGACGGTTTATTAGATGAAGTTGAAGTTCTTAGAGATAATTATGGGATTAACCACATTTATGCAAATAATCAAAAAGATTTATTCTTTATGCAAGGGTACCTAGCAGCAAAAGATAGGCTTTTTCAATTTGAAATATGGAGAAGACAAGCCACAGGTACCGTTGCAGAAATATTTGGTGATGATGAATTAGAAAGAGATATAGGTACAAGGCTATTCAAGTTTAGAGGTAATATGGTGGATGAACTAAATCACTATCATGAAGATGGTTTTGAGATTGTTTCATCATTTGTGTCGGGTATTAATAAATATATAGAAGAAATAAATAAAGACCCTAACCAACTACCTATTGAATTTGAAATATTAGGTATTAAACCGGAAAAATGGACAAATGAAGATGTAATTTCACGTCATCAAGGACTTTTAGGAAATATTGAGGACGAACTAAATATTGGTAGGGTTGTTTCACTTATAGGGGAAGATAAAACAAAAGAACTTTTATGGTTTCACCCAAAAGATCCAGATATAACCTTAGACAATAGGATAACATATGAGGACCTTAAACAAGACATATTAAGGTTATATAATGCTTACAGGGAGCCAATTGAATTTAAAAAGCATTACATATTGGAAAAGTATCAAGATGACAATAATATTACGTATAAAGAGAAATCAGAGCATATAAGTGACAAATATTCAATTGGAAGTAATAATTGGGCAATTTCAGGTGAGAAATCTTTTAATGGATATCCTTTACTTGCTAATGACCCTCATAGATCTCTTTCAAACCCATCACTAAGATATATGGCCCACTTAGTTGCACCTGGATGGAACGTGATTGGAGGAGGAGAACCTGAAATTCCAGGGATATCAATTGGTCATAATGGGATTGGTGCATGGGGATTAACTGTTTTTAGGACAGATGCTGAAGATTTATATATCTATGATTTAAATCCTAACAACTATGAAAAATATAAGTACAAAGGTGAGTGGAAAAACTTTAAAATTATTAGTGAATCTATCGCAATAAAAGATAAAGATGATGTAAAAGTTGAGTTATTTTATTCAGTTCATGGGCCTGTAACTTTCATTGATGAAAAAAGAAATAAAGCATACGCTGTTAAAAATGGCTGGTCAGAGGTTGGAGGGTCTCCTTATCTAGCATCACTAAGGATGGACCAGGCTAAAAGTTGGGAAGAGTACAGAGAAGCATGTAATTATTTCAACATTCCTGGAGAAAATATGGTTTGGGCAGACAAATATGGAGATATAGGATGGCAGTCCGTTGGAATTGCTCCTATTAGAAAAACTCATAGTGGGCTTGTTCCTGTTAGTGGAGATGGAAATTTTGAATGGGAGGATTACTTAGAAATTGTTCAAAAACCTGGTCTTTTTAATCCTGAAAAAGGATATTTAGCAACAGCAAATCAAAATGTAACACCTGATGATTATGACAGATGGGATGCTATTGGATATGACTGGGCTGACCCATACAGAGGTGATAGGGTTAATAGTATTTTAGATGATATGGATAAATTTGATATGGAAGATATGATAAATCTTCAAGTAGACTATTTTTCCATTCCATCAAAACAAATTATTGAACTCTCTAAAGGACATATTAAAAATAATATTGAACACTTTGAAAAACTTTCAAAATGGAATAATGTTTTAGATAAAAATTCTGTTGAAGCAGGAATATACATTGAGTGGCAAAATCAGATTCATTTAGAATTTATGAAAGAATTTGTTCCAAAGAAAGTGAGGAAGTATATTGAAGTTCAAATTTATAAAGTTATAGAAGGTATATCCAAGATGGATGATAAACAAAAAAGTCTATTTCTTGACAAGAGCTTTGATCAAGCGATAAAAAGTTTAAAAGAGAAATATGGTGCAGACTCAAATGGATGGGTTTATGGACAGAATAATTACAAACACGTAAAAATATATCACCCTCTTGAAAAAGTTGTTAATGACTCAATTAAGGATATAATTTCATTAAAAACTTATCCTAGAGGAGGAGATGGATACACACCAGGATCAACATCCAATGAATTAAATCAAAGTTCAGGTGGTAGCTTTAGGGTCGTAATTAATACAAAAGATTGGGATAATAGTTTTGCAACAAATTCACCTGGACAATCAGGGAATCCTAAAAGTGAATTTTATAAAAATCTTTATGAAGATTGGGCGAATGATAAGTTTTTCCCACTTCTTTATTCCAAAAATAAAATATTAATGAATCTTAATGATAGAAAGGTATTTAGACCCTCAAATCAATCTGAGTAAATCTTAACTTTTAAGTTTCCATTTTTATCTATAGAGGCCCTGTACATTCCAGCCGTATTAAATTCCATTGATATGTTGCCTTTATTATCTAGTCCTATTACACCTCCATCTCCACCAGTTTTCATCACTTTATCTAAAGAATTAAGTGATGCTTCATCGATGCTTTTACTATCATAGATTATCTGTGCAGCTATATCATATGCAACAACATTTCTTATAAAATGTTCACCCCAACCAGTTGTTGAAATACCACAACAATCATTATTGGCATATGTACCAGCACCTATTATTGGAACATCCCCTATTCTTCCCCATTTTTTATTTGTTGTACCTCCAGTTGAAGTTCCCGATGATATATTTCCCATTTTATCAATTGCAACACAACCAACAGTTCCATATTTAGAATCTTTAATGAAGTCATCTTCAATTAAAACTATATCATCTTCTTTAGCTTTTTTTAGAGATCTTAGGCGTCTTTCAGTAATAAAATATGAGTTCGGGACTGTATCTAAACCCATCTCTATTGCGAAATCGTCAGCACCATTTGACGAAAGTAAAACATGAGGAGATTCTTGCATTACATATATTGCGGCACTAATAGGGTTTTTTATATATTTTGATCCAGCTATTGCCCCAGCGTTAAGATTTTTACCTTCCATAAAAGAAGCATCTAAACTTGCTGATTCTTTATTAGTCAATGCTGCACCAATTCCAGCATTAAACAATGGTGAATCCTCCATTATTTTAATTGTTTCTTCAACAGCTAATTGACTTGAGCCACCATTATTTAATATTTCATATCCGGTTTTAACTGCTTCCTCTAATTTGCTAAAATAAGCAGATTCCAACTCTGGATTCATATTTTCCTTTAAAATTGTACCTGCACCACCATGAATAACTATCGCGATGTTCTTTTCTGATTCACTTGATTGACACGAGTAAATAAAGAGTATGATTAATGAAATTATAATTCTTTTCATCATATTGAATTTTACTAAAATATACTTATATTAAATTAAAACTAATCACATATGAAATATTTAATTCTTTTTTTATTAATTTTTTACACTTTTAATATGAATTCTCAAATTGATAATATTGCTGAAAAACTTGGCTATGACAAAGATGCAAAATTGCTTATAATTCATGCTGATGACATCGGTATTGCACACTCGATTAATATTGCATCATTTGATGCTTATAAAAATAATGGTATAAACTCTGGATCTGTAATGATGATATCACCTTGGGTAAAAGAGGTTGCTGAATTTCATAAAGAATATCCCCAATATGACATTGGGGTTCACCTTACCCTTACTGCAGAGTGGAAAAATTATAAATGGGGTGGACTTTCATCTTCTAATGAAATTCAATCGTTACTTAATGATGATAACGAATTTTATGATAATACTAGAGATGTCAATATAAATGCAAATCCTGAAGAGGTTAGAAAAGAACTCCAAGCTCAAATTGATTATGCAAGGTCTCTTGGAATAAATCCATCACATATTGATTCTCATATGGGAGCAATAGCAGTGAATAAAGATATATGGAAAGTTTACATAGAAGTTGGTCACAAAAATAAATTAGTATCAATGGCGATAAAATCAAGAATATCAAACTTGTTTGATGAGGATTTTCCTGTTCCTGACTACATTGTACCCGTAAATGATATGTAT
The DNA here is from genome assembly GCA_905380995.1 of uncultured Flavobacteriaceae bacterium. Lineage (GTDB taxonomy): Bacteria > Bacteroidota > Bacteroidia > Flavobacteriales > Flavobacteriaceae > Marisimplicoccus. Next base: position 20,015 of record CAJPUS010000051.1, on the reverse strand, counting down.
ATGCTATATCCTGAAGCAGACCGAACATCTTTAGAAAATCTAGCAGGTGAAGAAATTGCTAATACTTTAATTGTAAATGATTTGTATCAATATGATGATTTTTTTAAACTATATTCTTCTAAAGTAGAGTCATTAGCTCCAGGATTAAATGTTTTTTTACTTCACCTAGGTTATGATAATGAGGAGCTTAAAGCAATAACTGTTGATCATCCAGAATATGGTTCTCTTTGGAGACAATTAGACTATGATGTTTTTAATTCAACAGAGTTCAAAAAAGTATTAAAAGACAATGATATACAACTAGTTACCTGGGGAGATATAAAAAAAGTTGTATACGGAGAATAAATAAAATGTCTTATTTATTTTGGGTATTTTTTTTAAATTTATGTATGGAAAAAAATATTTCAAAAGTTAGAGCTCACGATGCAATTGTTGGTATGACATACCTTATTTCAGTTGTTGGATCAATGTTTGTTAATGTTAATCTTATTCTTTTAGCTTTAGGTATTGGTTTTCTTCAAATAATAAGTCCTTCTACAAAGTTTTGTCCGGTATATTTTATACTTAATAAGATGATGCCTGACACTGAGCCTTTTCAAAACGGAAAATAAGAACTTAAGACTAATTAAGTATAAGTTTAATTATCTAGATTTACGCCAATATGAAAATTAACTTTAGCAAATATAACGGTGCAGGAAATGATTTTATATTAATTGACGACAGAGAAAATTTTATTAATAATAATAAATTAATAATAAATCATTTGTGTGATAGACATTTCGGAATTGGAGCTGATGGTGTAATTATTATAAAAAAGTCTAATAACTGCGATTTTGAAATTCTCCATTATACTTCTGACGGAAATTTAGGATCACTATGTGGAAATGGTTCAAGATGTGCTGTTTTATTCGCATATGATAAAGGTGTTATAAGGAGAAAAACAACATTTCATGCTTTTGATGGTATTCATAATGCCGAAATCTTAGAAAATGGTCTAATTAAAATGGAGATGAGAGTAAACTCTGAAATAGTAGTTAACTCATATGGGACATGGCTTGACACAGGATCACCTCATCTAGTAATTGAAAAGAATAATACTGATAAATTGAATGTGAATAATGAAGGAAGGCTAATTAGATACAATGACTTTTATAAAAAAGAAGGTGTGAACGTAAACTTTATTGAAAAAATTTCGGATGATAAATTTAAAATTAGAACTTATGAAAGAGGAGTAGAAAATGAAACTCTTGCATGTGGAACTGGCTCTACTGCCTCTGCGATATGCATGAATTTCTTGGGCAGGACAAATTGCAGCAATATTACTATGAAATGTAAAGGTGGTGATTTAAATGTTCAGTTTAATTCATCTGAAAGAGGTTATCAACAAATCAGTATAACTGGTCCTGCTAAGCTTGTTTTTGAAGGAACAATTAAGGTTAAAATATAAGCTTACAAAGGATAACTCCAATTAAGATACCCTCCAGCCAAGTCAGTATAAGCACTTGATATTTAGTCAAATTAAATTCTTTTGAAATTTTCCTTATAATCTTATAATGCCACCTGAAGAAGTTATTCATACTTAAAATTAATTATTTTTTGAATGCCAGTAAGCTAATAGTATGAGTAGACCTTGAAATGGAAGTCTTATTAAAGTTTGTTCTTTGGTAACTTTCAAAATTGACTGAGAAAGTTCACTCTCAACTAAGTGAATATTAGCTGGAAATACAATTAATAATAAGATTATAAGTCCATATGAGGCAAATTTTCTTGTTTTTCTGAAAGCTAATAATAATCCAAAAACAACTTCCATTAAGCCAGTTAAATGAACAAAAAATAAATGCATTGAAAGATAATTAGGCATTATTGCCAAAAAAAAATTTGGATCAACAAAATGTCTAACTCCAACATAGGTATATGCAATCGACATAAAGTATATTGTAAGAAGCTTCAAATGCCTCATCAAACAATTAAACTAATGTTTGTTGAAAAAAGCTTGACCGAAATAGATAAAAGAATTATTCCAAAAACTCTTCTAATTATTCCTATTCCATTTTTGCCCAAGATTTTCTCAATTGTATTTGATGATTTAAGAATTATATATACGAATAATGAATTTATAACAATAGCTATAATTACATTAATCAATTGATACTCCGCTCTTAATGACAGCAAAGTGGTAAGAGTACCTGCGCCTGCAATAATAGGGAATGCTATTGGTACAATTGACGCAGTCTCAGGTTCTTCTCCTTGAAAGATTGTTACACCTAAGACCATTTCCAAAGCAATAAAAAAAATAACTATTGCACCGGCTACTGCAAATGAATTAATATCAATACCGATTAAGTTCAATATTTCCTCACCAACAAAAAGGAATCCAATCATAATCGCCATAGCAACAATTGTTGCTTTCTCAGATTGTATTTTACCAACTTTCTCCCTAAGTGATATAACTACAGGCGTAGCACCTATTATATCAATTACAGCAAACAGTATCATGCTAGCGGTAAATATTTCTTTATAATCCATCTTTTTTTGCAAATATAATCATAAGGTGAAAAGATCAATATTTAGGTGTATTAGAAAATATTCCTGAGCTAAATTAACAAATGTTGCAGCAAATAAGTTTCTTGATTGAGGCGTATCTCTTAATCCCTGAAATGGGAATTCAAGTTGGATAGAGCTAAAATTAAAATTCCTGTTAGTACCATATATGTATGTATTGTACCCTCCACTAAAATATCTCATACCCTCTGGACTACTACTTTGTGGACTTGGCAAAGCTGTGTAGTTATTATCTTCAAATAATGCACCCAGGCTACTTGGACCTCTTAATAATTCTGACAAAGTTTTACCTGAATAATTTAAGAGACTATATATACTAACATCATTTATGGATATATTTTGATCGATGTAATCATTTGAATTATCTAATTCATCAGATGTTAATAGGTATCCAATCCATGTTCTTAAATCATTAAATCCATCTGGATTGATTCCATGTCCATGAATATCAAATAAGACTCCTGTTCCAAATTTTATAATTATATCATCTCTTGCTTTTTCTATATAAAAGTGAAATTCATCAAATGCTCTTTCAGCATAAATATTTCCTTGTGCAGCTTCAACTCGATCTCTATTGGCATCAAGTTTTGTTCTTTTAAGATTATTGATTATTACATAGGGTCTTATTTTAAAATTAGAATAAAAATAATTTCTAATTGCAATACCGAGTTCAATAGTATTTGAATCTGTTACAGTCACACCGTAAGTCCTATTAGAGATTTCTGGAGGAGAAATATCACCACCATGAGGGATACTAAGTATAACAGGAATGTTACCAGGATAATAAGTAGTATACCCATTTCTTCCTTGATAGGTTTGCCCATATTCATAAGGACCATCTTCTCCTAGAATAGGAAATTCAATAGCCTCTTCAACTATATCTTTTTTATTATCTTCTTTTTTGCATGAGTAAAAAGAAAAAAATATTAAATAAACAAAAAGTCTAAAAGTGTATGTCATTGATTATCAATATATGATATTTAAAATTATGTTAAAACATTTATTAAATAAAAGTTAAACAGGATTATATACTTTCAAGTATTAATATTAAATCAAACTTTTGTGGTTCACTTAAATTTTAAAAAATGTTAATTAATTTTCTAAAGTATTCAATTTTAAGCCTTGTATTATCTAATAATGTTAATGATATGAATATCGTTGAAACTGCTGTTTCAAATGATAATTTTTCAACTTTAGTAGCAGCAGTACAAGCAGGTGAATTAGTAGATGCACTTTCATCAGAAGGTCCATTTACAGTTTTTGCCCCAACTAATGATGGTTTTAACAAGTTACCTGAAGGAACTTTAGGTACACTATTACAACCTGAGAACAAAGGAACTTTACAATCAATTCTCAAGTATCATGTCGTTTCTGGACAATTTATGGCAGGCGATGTTATACAAGCAATAAACGATAACGGTGGACAATTCACTGTTGAAACTTTACAAGGTAGCGAACTAACCCTTAAATTATGGGAAGGTAATGTCTATGTAAAAGATGCTATGGGTAATAAAGCTAAAGTTGTAATTGCAGATGTCGAAACTTCTAACGGAGTAATTCATGCAATTGATAATGTAGTTATTCCAGAATAATTGATTTTAATTATTTTGTTTGGTGAAAGGGCCCTATGGGCTCTTTCTTTATTACAGTAAAAAGGCCCTGTTGAGGGCCTTTTTCTTTAGTTTCCCATTTGAGTAGATAACTCAGGTACAAACTCCAATGTTTGTCGAGCTATTGCTGCTGTTCCAAAATAATCTAAACTTGATAACATATTTTGAAAATCAACATCCCATTGACCCAAGCCAAATTTTTCATTATATTTAGATTGGAAGCCCACATCTAACTGACTTTTAGCTCCATAAATATCAAATCCATTGAATACGATAAAAAGGTATGCATTTCCACCAGAGGCTAATCTAACAACAGCTCTTCCTTCATCTGGATAAGCCTCAGCAAATACTTGTCCAACTCTTCTTTGAAATGTAGTAAATTTGTTTACATTTCCAGGTTTTACATTATAGAAAGTTTCTTGAACATATTTGTATGGAGCTCTGTTAGAATCACCCTGATTACCCCACGAAAAACTTTCCCATCTAGTTTGCGAATAAACAACTTCACCAAATGGCATTACATTTTTATTCCAATAATCTTGCTCATCCGAACTATCATTGTTATAATCATCTATTGATCTGTTTAGGTTGTATCTCCTATATGCTCCTGCATTATCTCCGGTTTGAACTCTGTAAGTTAACATCGGATTATCAATGCCATTGAACATTTGAGTTTTTTTGGCTGCAGCTTTTTCAAACTTTTCAACCATACCAGACTTAGCTTTGTACATAAAAGTGTTGATGTAGGTTGCATCATTATCATTTTGTGAAAAAGACAAAGATGAAACTAATAACACTACAAGTAGTATTAATTTATTTTTCATAATAATTGATTTATTGATTATTAGACTAATTTATAAATTATGTTAATATTTAAAAAAAATTTTGTAGAATTAACTATCTCCTTTTCTTTAAAAGAATCCTAAAGGCAATTATAATAAAAGCAATTGTGAAAATTATTCTTAAAAATTCAGTATCGTTCATTATTTATAATTTGACTAAATCTATGAAATTTGTACAATTATTATTAACTTAAAATATGAATTCTTTAATTTTCTTTATTGGGTTTATAGTTTTTGTTTTAATGCTAACTGGACTATTACTACTATTTTCAAAACATTCATAAATTTTTGAAAAGCTTATATAAAATAGTATTTCTTTTTTTATCAATTTCTCTGTTAAAATGCAGTGACCCTGACCTAGAATTTATAACTTATTCTATAATTGAATTAACTGGTTATGAGAGTAAAGTAATTTCAGATGAAATTAGTATTTATAAGGACTCCATTAGTATTAAATTGGACAATGTTATAGGTGTCTCAAATAGCCTTTACACAAAAACTGATTTTGATAATAAAAAATTTAATTCAACACTTGGTAACTTAGTGGCTGATATAATATTTTTTCAATCAGATTCTATATTTAAAATTCAAGAAAATAAAAATATTGACTTTGTTATTCAAAATCATGGAGGTATTAGGTCATCTCTTCCTAAAGGTAATATTAAATTGACTGATGCTTATAATATACTTCCATTTGATAATGAAATAGTAATTGTTGAAATGGATGGTGGGTCTGTAAATGAAATAGTTTGTTTCCTTAAAAATGAAATTAAACCACATCCCATTTCTGGAATAGTTATTAATAACGACGAGGTAAAAGTTCAAAATGAGTTTATTAAACCTTCAAAGAAATATTATATTGCTATTAATGATTATTTGTTAACCGGTGGTGATAATATGTTTTTCTTTAACAAGAATACAAAGCTATATAGACTTGGATATACTCCAAGAGATGCATTTATTGATTTTACTAAATCGAACCAATATCTTTCATCAAAAATTGATAATCGTTTTATAAAAAATGAATAGAAGAAAGTTCATATATAATTCAAGTCTTGCATCTCTTTCAGTGATGGGTATTAGTTCATGTAATATAAATTCAAAAGACCTTAAAATAACCATTCTTCATACTAATGATGTACATAGCCAAATTGAGCCATTTCCTTCAAACCATCAACATTATCCAAATAAAGGGGGGTTTGCAAAAAGAGCTAAACTTTTTGAGAAATTAATTAGTATGAACGCAAATACATTAGTTTTTGATGCTGGTGATATTTTTCAAGGAACACCTTATTTCAACTTTTTTCAAGGTGATTTAGAATTAAATTTGATGAAAAAAATGGGATATAATGCTGCAACCATTGGAAATCATGAATTTGATGCAGGTCTAAAGACTCTTAAGAAGAATATTTTAAATAATGAGTTTCAATTTATATCATCAAATTATGACTTTATAAATACTGAATTAGAAGGACTTGTTGATAATTACAAGATATACAACAAAGGGGGAATAAAAATAGGTGTCTTTGGTCTAGGAATTGAACTTATGGGGCTTGTTAACCCTCTTTTATATAAGGAGACAAAGTATTATGATCCATTAGAAATAGCCAGTGATATGACTACTAAATTAAAGTTTGAAAAAAAATGCGATCTAGTAATTTGCATTTCACATTTAGGTCATCAATATCAAAATGATAAAATTAGTGACATTGAATTAGCTAAATCAACATCAAATATTGACCTAATTATTGGAGGTCATACTCATACACTTCTTGAAGAACCACTAATTATCAGTAATTTATCGGGTAAAAAAGTAATAATAAATCAAGTTGGATCTAGTGGGGTATTTGTTGGTAAAATAGACTTTAATTTTACAAATAATAAAAAATATTCAGATAAATATTTACTCGAAGTTTAGTTATTTAATATCTGTGAATTAATAATTTACAAATTAAAATAATAATATTTGTATGCATGTTTACCTAAATAAAAAAATAAAGCTAGAAAAATTAAAATTTAGTTTCTGATAAGTACAATCTAATAAATTTATCTATAGTTTTTCTAATTTAATATTTCTCCACCTAACCTTCACGTTATCTCCTTCATGAATCTGAAGAACAATAGAACCCTTTCCTTTTCCTATTAATCTGTCTTCAAGACTAATCATCTTAATGCCATTTAACCAAGTTTTTACAATATCACCATTAACCATAATTTTCATTGAGTTCCAATCTCCAATAATTAAATTTTCATCTTTTGGATTAGGTTTGACAAGCCACTCTCTACCATAAGATTCATAAATTCCACCAGTTGCTAGACCGGGAGGCGCAATTTCTACTTGCCAACCACTAATTATCACACCTTCAAGAGTTGATCTAAAAAAAACTCCACTATTTCCATTAGACTCTTGCTTAAATTCAAGTGTTAATATAAAATCATCATAATATTCTACAGTAGATAAATAACCGTATTGTTTATCTTGTCCATTTTCACATACTAGCTCACCATCCTCAACATACCATTTCTCAGTTCCATGAATTATCCATCCAGATAAGTCAATTCCATTAAACAATTCAATTATTTCATTTTTTTCTTTACTATTAATAGAAGAATCATAAACACTAAAAAAGTTTAGAAAAAATAAAGAAAGTATTATTAGAATAGATTTTGTAATTGACATTTAATTATAAATTTAGCTAATTTTATATTATGAGAAGTATATTCAAAATTTCAGGAATGACTTGCGATGGGTGTAAATCAAGTGTAGAAAATAAATTAAATTCACTAGATGGGGTTGATGATGTTTTAGTTGATCTTTCAAAGGGTGAAGCTATTATATATTCCAGAGATCCAATTAGATTTTCATTAATATCAGATTCCTTAACACCAAAATACAAAGTAACAAGAACAAAGCATTACTCAAACAACGATAATATTAAAGTGAACAAGATTAAACAACTTAAGCCTTTATTTATAATTCTTGCATACATATCAATTACAAGTCTATTGTTAAATTTTAAAAACTTAAATTTAACAAACATAATGTTTGATTTCATGGGACTATTCTATATTATTTTTAGTTTTTTCAAAATTCTTGACATTAAGGGATTTTCTATGTCATTTAGAATGTATGATCCATTAGCAAAAAAAGCTCAAATATATGGTTATGTTTACCCTTTTATAGAAATATTACTAGGTGTAATGTTTTTAACTAGAATTGAAGTTAAAATTGCATTAATATTAACAATAATTATTCTGGGCATAACTTCAATTGGGGTCACTCAAGCACTCGTAAAAAAAAAATCAATAGATTGCGCATGTCTTGGAACAACTCTTAAACTTCCAATGACTGAAGCAACTTTTATTGAAAATGCTTTAATGATTATCATGGCATTTACATTATTGACTTAATTAAAAAAAACCCTTGGTTTCCCAAGGGTCTTCAATATTAATTTATGGTTAATAAATTAATTATCAATTAGAACTCAGCCAAAGGGCTCTTTGAACAATTACTTGTGCCCCCCATCCATTTGGGTTGTACTCAGATGTTTTATCGCCTTTAGGCCCTACAAAAGAAGAAGCATTAAGGGGGTAATCAAGCGCACTAACAGCGTCCAGCAGAGATCCATAACCATCCCATGTCATAACTGTAGCATTTTCTGATGTCACATTAGTTAATTTTGTACCTATGCCCCATGAAGTTCTACCACCCATATCTTTCTCAAAAAATGGTTTCCACAAATTTATGTTGTCCATGACAAAGCCCTGGAGATTCTCTGGTCTGGCAAAATTCCATACGCTAAACTGAGAGTCACCATTTATACTAGCTTGTACTTTGTAGTGGTGTACAACATAATTATTAACAAGATCTCCAGTAGCTATATCTTGATTATTAATCCCAAGAATAGCTTGTGGGTTCCACTGTCCAAAATCAAGCATTTTTTCTAATGAATCATAGACATTTATATATGCATGAGTCCAGGTATCATTACCTGCAGGTATAGCACGCGCAAACAACCCCCATGCTGTAAGTTTTCCTGAATCAATGTTTGCCTGAGCAACTTTAGACCAATAAGTTGATTCTAACCTTGCAACTTCAGATGCGTTTTCAGGAGAAACGTTTATATATGTTACAGAAAAATAAGTTTGCGCACTAACTGGAATACTTACTAATAAAAATGTGATTAATGTGATAAATTTTTTCATGTTTTATAATTTTTAATGTTTAATTAGTTAGCCATATTAATGTCTCAACAATAACTCTTCCAGAAAATCCATCAGGCATTATTTCAGAAACTTTTGATTTTGGACTAGGCTGATTAGGTATTTCACCATTCATAGCTTTAAATGCTTCAGCTAATGTCTCGTAACCATCCATTGTTAGAACTGATGAATATTCATCTGTGACGTTATTTATTTTTAGAGCGGCACCCCAATACTCTCTTCCACCCATATTTTTTTCAAAAGCAGGTTGCCAAACATTCGTTTGCTCATTGACAAATGCAACTGGGTTATTAGGTTTACCAAAATTCCATACTGTAAAATCAGCATAACCTGGAATAAAAGCTCTTAAAGCCCAATGAGTCAGACCATAACCCTCTATATAATCAAAAGTTGCAATATCTTGAGGATCAATTCCTAAAATAGCCTTAGAGTCATAGTTAGAATTTGCTGAAGCCATCTGCTCTGCTGTTTCATATACATTCATGAAAGCGTGGGTCCATGAATCTGATCCACCACCAACTCTCGCTACTAATCCCCAAGCTGATTGTTTTCCAGAGTCAATATTTGATTGGGCAACTTTTGACCAATAAGTCGTTTCTAATCTTGCCACTTCAGGAACATTCTCCTGAGGAACCTGGATAAAATGAATCGTAAAATAATTAAATTCTTGACCATTTAAATTAAATGGTAACACTGAAAGTGCAAAAAATATAATAAATAATAATTTTTTCATAGTATTTTTGATTTAGATTAATTTTTAAGAAGTCAAATTTAAGCATAAGGAAATATTATCACATTATAAGTATAAATTTTAATATAGAAGTTTAAAAAAATTATCAAATTCGTAACTAATACTTATTAATATTGAAGAATATTAAATATTTGTCATAAAAAATGCAATTCTTTAGACCTTTTTTAATTTTATTTATAGTAATGTTTCTTTTCAGTGTATTAATGAGTTTTTTCTCATGACAGAAGAGTTTTTCTTTCAATGCCCATATTGTTGGGTGGAAATTTCCATGATATTTGATAAATCTGTTTTTACAGACTCATACATTGAGGATTGTGAAGTTTGTTGTAATCCAATACAAGTATCTTATTCTTCAAATGGAAATGATATTACAGGTTTTTCGGCTGATTCAATTGAACAGTAATGTAACATTTTATATATTTAACTATATGACAGAAGAAGATATCATTAAAGCTCAAAAATCATGGTCAGATGGTATCATTAAAATGGGCGAAATATCAGAAGATAGAGTCTCACTTGAAATCTTTGTAAGTGATTTTTTAGATAGGTTATATGATTTTGATAATCTGGTTCTTTTTAAACCAACTAAGGCGAAAATTGTTCAATTTAGGAATGATAAAGAATCTGCAACTTCATATTTTATCTCGGGAGACAATAGAAAATGTTTAGAAGATAATGGGTTTGCACTAGCAAATTGGCACAAAATTACATTTAAAAACTCAGATATTATTTTAAATAGTGAATTTGCGCTTGCCATGGGCAACTACACTTTTGAAAATAAAAATTCTAAAATTAAAGCTGAATTCTCTTTTGGATACAAGAAAGTCAACGGACTATTGAAAATAAATCTTCATCATTCCTCAATTCCATTTCAAGGATGAATTTATCAAGAATAATTTCAGGAACTATGAACTGGGGTACTTGGGGAGTTAATTATTCCAAGCATGAGATGCGTCAATTGATTTCTGAGTCATTTGATTCTGGGATTAACTCATTTGATCATGCTGACATATATGGTGGTTATACTACTGAGAAATCATTTGGAGATGCCTTTAAAGACTCAGGGATTAAAAGAGAAGATGTTTTTTTTATATCTAAATGTGGGATAATGTATCCAAGTGAAAAGTTGCCAATTAAAATTAAGCATTATAACTACTCAGAAGGTCATATTATAAAATCTGTAAACAATTCTTTAAAATATCTTAAAACTGATTACCTAGATTGCCTTTTACTTCATAGACCGAGCCCACTAATGGATTCATCCGTTATAGCAAATACAATAAATAGTCTAATTAAAAGCGGTAAAATTAAAAGTTTTGGTGTTTCAAATTTTACTACTAGTCAAATGGAAATTTTAAGAGGAAAAGTTGAGATATTATATAATCAAATAAACTTATCTATTACCCATGTTGATCATATGTTCGATGGAACATTAGAGTACATGCAGGCAAATAATATTTTACCAATGGCTTATAGCCCACTTGGCTCATACTTTAAAGATGAGAATAACAAGCTAAAGAAAGTAGTAGACAAGCTAAAGAATAAATATAAATGTACTGATTATCAATTACTTGTTTGCTGGTTATTAAATCATCCATCTAAAATCTATCCAGTCATTGGAACTACAAAAACAAATAGAATGAGGAAAAGCATAAAATCACTTAAAATTCAGATTGATTTAATTGACTGGTTTGAGCTTTTAGAAGCAAGTGTAGGCAAAAGAGTACCTTAGAGAAATCCCATATGTTGATCTAGCCAACTTAATCTTCTGTCTATCCACTCTTTCATGAAAGTGATTTCTTCACCATGACTATTTCCAACAAAAGAGTTTGGCCATACCCATTTACCAAGAATTGGCCAATAAATAAAGTTTTCATTTATTATGTTATTATTTGACAGATATTTTACATGTGAGTCAATAATATTATTTATATTATTATTACTTAATTTGTTCTGTCTGAGCTCTTCCCATCTATTTTTTAGTCTATCTTTAAAATGTTCACTTTCCATCAATCTATCCCACCAAAAAGGTATTTGCCAAATATCACCTGGACATACTGAATTAAATTTATACCCCCAGCCCGTTGCTTTATTGCCTTCACAATAATTTGCATTTCCAAATGCTAAATTAAAGTCCCATATTGGACCCATTTTTAGTTTTTGTGAAGGATCTTTATATAGAAAGGTACTTAATCTATAACCATCTATGTTTTTTGTAATTTCATTAATTATAAAAAAATCAATAAAACTTTCAATATCAATAAAATTTAGGTAATCAGGACTTTCTGAGAAATCAAAGTTATCTTTTGCTAGTATTGATTCAAAACTATTTATAAAAGAAATTATATACTGTTTTTGATTATTATTAATCTCACTAGGCTTAGGATAATGATATATGAAATAAATTTCAGAATAATCAGAAACATTTCCTTTAGTATCATAATTTGATCTAAATGAAAATGATTCATTATAGCAAGTATTGCAGTTTGCTCCCTCACTAGTTGGTTTATCAATTTTTATAATAAAACCACCAAAATCTGAATTTTCCTCAAATTTAGAAATATTAACTCTGTTTATATCCCTCTTAATTTTTTCCATAAGTACATATAGACCTTTATTTTCATCATTAACAAACAAATTATAGAATTTAGTATTACTTGCTTTAAAACCTATACTATTTGATAAATCAAAAGCAAGCTTGTTTCTGATTAATGATTTATCGGTGTATGGCCCATAAAGAATCCAATCCTCCTCAGCTGGAAAACCTCCAATACTTACATCTAAGTCTTGAGTATAATTTGAATTTTTTGACTCAAATCCATATGATTTTTTTGGAAAAATTTGAGATGAACTTCCTCTAATTTCAATTCCAATTTTATAATTGGATTGACTATTATCTTCAATTACAAGAAGGTCTGCCATTACTTTTGGCTCATCTACTATTTGCCTACCATTAGTGTTAATTTTCATGGTTGGGAAGTTAACACTAGGATTTTCCAACATAACTGTAGTAAGTTCACTATTATTAAAAGATTCTTGTTTACTGCATGAATAATGAAATGTTACAATAATTAATAATATTAACCTATTAATATTAAGAGAATAGTTCATTAAAAGTTTCTTGAATAAATTTAGCTAATTCAATATCTAATGATGTTAAACCTTTTACACTATGGGTTGTTAATTTAAAAATTACAGTATCATAATCAATTGTAATTTTTGGATGATGATCAATTTTTTCTGATTTATCACAAATAAGATTAACAAAGCTAATTGCTTCCATGAAAGATCCAAGTTTATAACTAATACTCAATACACCATTACTTTCTTCCCATCCTTTCAGAATTAATAAGTGTGACTCTATATCTTTTGATGATAATATTTTCATTTAGTTTGAATTAAAATATTTCCAAATATAATATATGGGAACTAAAATTACAGTAAAAATAATCGCATAAAACAGAAAATAGGCTAGTAAAATTAAAATAATACAAACAAAAACAACTCTTATAATAATTGAAATCAATGGATGAGACATCAAATCATAATAGATATTTAATATTTTGTCTTTTAAATTGTCCATTTGTAAATTTAATAATTATGTGAAGAAATACCTTTCCTCAATTGATTTCCAAAGAAGAAGTGAAGCAACACTTTTAAATGGTGACCAGGACTCTATTAAAGGATTTACTTTAGAGTCATCTTTTATATCAATTTTATAATTGATTTTTAAACTATTCATTAAAGCTAGATCGCCTTTAGAGAATATATTTATTCTCATGAGAACAAAAATCAAAAACATTTCTGATGACCATACTCCAATCCCTTTAATCTTTGTTAATTCTTTTATTACTTCTTGGTTGGTAGCATCATTAAAATTATAATTAGAGTCATTGAAGTACTTAAAAACATTTTTAATATAAGTAGCTTTTCTAAATGATATACCAATCGATTGAAGATTTTTGTCACTTAAATTCATTATCTGATTATTAGAAAGCTTATCAATTTTTTCAATAAATCTTCTTTTAATTGTAATTGCAGCTTTGAAACTAACTTGCTGCTCAATTATTAAATATGACAAAGCAAGAGAATAATTTTCATTAAATCTCTCTAAAATATCAATTTCTTGAGAAAACCTAATTATTAGATGATTAAGGCATGAATCTTTAGAAAGATAATTATATGCTTTTTTTAACGTTTCCTGATTTAGTTCCATTTATAAAAAAAAACGATATTTGCAGTATGAAAAAAATAATTTTATGCTTAACTCTTCTTTTGCTTTCATGCTCTGAAGATACAAAAGAAAAACTTGTAGTTTACCAATCACCAACTTGTGGCTGCTGTTCAGGATGGGTAACTAATATGGAAAATAATGGTATGAATGTAGAAGCCATTAAAACCAATGACATGTATACTAAAAAAGTAGAAGCTGGAATTGATATGGGTCTTTCATCATGTCACACTGGATTTATCGGTGGATATTTTATTGAAGGACATGTACCATATGACGCGATTACTAAGTTATTAAATGAGAGACCTGATATTAAAGGTATCACTGTACCTGGGATGCCAGCTGGTACAAATGTACCTGGAATGGAGACAATTAATGAGAGAGCAAAATTTGATGTTCTCGCAGTAAACAACGATGGTTCTACTTCTATTTGGAAACAATACGAATAATAATGAGAATTTTTTATTCTCTAATACTTATGTTTATTTTTTCATGTGAAAAAGAAAGATGTTACACAATTGAAGATAAGAGGTTTATAAATGGTGAATACTATTTACTTTTACAAAATAGAGGAGAATTTAACAGATCTTATAATAATTCAGGTAATAATAATTTAACTTCTGGTGTTCCAGATCCATATGGATCAGGAAAAGTTGATAAGGATACGTATGATTCAGTTAACAGTGGAGATAAATATTGTCCATAAAAAAACCTGCCTAAAAAACCATAAAAAGGCAGGTTTTGCAAATCAGATACTACTTCAAGTAGTGTATATAAACTAACGTTTAATTCTATAATGCTAAATTATAATTTGATATATTTAAAAATTACCAATGATAATTTTTTTTTTAAGATTTGCTAATTCTGAAAAAAAAAATGTCTTTTATTACGAAATTTTTAATTATGAATAAAAAAAATATTGATATTAAAATTTATCATTTTGTTAAAGTAAGTTTTTATATACTAATTTTATTTACTTTTTATTCATGTAACCCTGAGGTGAATACTAACAATATAAATAAAAATCAGCTTAGCAAAGAAACTAGTCTTTATCTTAAACAACATGCTAAAAACCCAATCAATTGGCAAAGATGGTCTAACTCATTATTTGATGTTTCTCAACAACTTGATAAACTACTCGTAATAAGTATTGGGTATTCAAGTTGCCATTGGTGTCATGTTATGGAAGATGAGACATTTGCAAATGATTCAATTGCTAGTATTATGAATAAAAACTTCATCAACATAAAAGTAGATAGAGAAGAAAATCCAGATGTTGATCAAGCATATATGACTGCCTCACAATTAATGACAGGAATGGGAGGTTGGCCTTTAAATGTAATTACTCTTCCAGATGGTAGTCCAATATATGCTGGAACATATCATACTACATCTCAATGGGATGATATTTTAAAGAGAATTATAAGACTAAAAAAGGATAACTATGATGGTCTTAAGGAGTTAGCTAAAAATGTAAAAAATGGTGTTACTGATGTTAATACTATTTATAAGCGTGATGAAATAAGTGATTTTAATTCAGGATTCTTAAAGAAGAATATTGAGAATTGGAAAGAGAAATGGGATATTAATTATGGAGGTGATTCAGCTCAACAAAAGTTTGTCTCACCCTCTAAATACATTTTTCTTCTTAATTATGCTCGCGTGTATGGAGATAAAGCAGTATTTAATCACGTAAAAAAGACCCTTGATATTATTTCAACTAGTGGTCTAAATGATTTTATCGAGGGTGGATTTTTCAGGTATACTGTTGATAGTGAATGGAAAATTCCTCACTTTGAAAAAATGTTGTACGATCAAGCACAAATGATTAGCATTTATTCCTTAGCTCATAAATTATATAAGGATGAATACTATAAGGATATAGTAATTAAAACAATTAACTTCCTAGATTCAAAAATGTCCTCCAAAGAAGGGCTGTACTATGCAGCAATGGATGCAGACACTGATGGTGAAGAGGGAAAATATTATTCTTTTAATAGAAAGGAATTAGACTTTATCTCTAAAAATACTGATTTTAAGATTTTTACAAGTTATTATAATATTGATATTAATAATTCATGGGAAGATAATAGATATCTTTTGTTACCAAATAAAAATAATTATGAAACCGATTGGTTAAAAGTAAATAATTTATCAAAATCTGAGTTATTATCATTAAAAAGAATATGGGAATCTAATATCATCGAAATAAAAGATAACAGAACAAAACCAAGAATAGATGATAAGATAATTGTTTCATGGAATTCACTTGCAATCACTGGACTTATTGACGCTTTTGAAGCATTGAATAACCAAGATTATTTAAACAAAGCAATAGCTATGTTTGAAGAATTAAAGACAAAGTCCTTTAAAAGAAATAAACTTATTCACACATATAAGGAAAATCAGTTCCAGGATGGGGTACTTGAAGATTATGCATACCTAGCTAAAGCATCAATGAGGCTTTTTCAAGCGACAGGTGAAGAATCATACTTTAATTTTTCTAAAAAAATTATTGATGATGCAATTAATATTTTCAAAGATGATGAATCTGATCTTTTAAGATATAGTAATAATGAAGAATTATTCACAAAACTAATTAGTGTTGACGATGGAGTGATTCCATCACCAAATTCAATAATTGCAGAACAACTTTTTAACATTGGACATGTAAATTTTGATGATGAATATCTTAATTTGTCAGACAAGATGGTTAGCTCTGTTCAAAGCGTAATTGATGATAATATTAACTCATATTCAGTATGGGCCAACAATATCCTTAACAGAGTTGAATCATTTTATGAAATTGCAATTATTGGTCCTGAATCAAAAGTTATTACTGATAAGATAACTAATTACTTTTCTCCTAATACTATTGTTGTTCAATCAAAGTCTGAAAGTGATTTACCGTTATTTATTGACAGATTTTTTGAAGATGAAACTTATATTTATGTTTGTCAGAACAAAACTTGCCAAAGACCAGAAACTAATATAAATTTAGCCATTGAACAAGTTCCTTACATAAATTAATATGAAAAAGTCTTTGTTTAATTCATCAATTGGGCTAATATTTTTGTTACTGACAATCAGCTGTTCAAATAAAGAAAAATCCGTTGAATGCTCAACTTTCCTGGAGTGTCTTGATGGCACTTATTGGACTACTAACAATAATCAATCAATTTGGACATTTAATGACAATATAAATGGTGAGTATTTAGAACTATATATTTCAGGATTCAACTGCTATACTTATGAAAATAATTTTATTGTTAATGCACAATTCAAATATCAAACAAAAATAAATCTATCCGAGGAATTTGGTGGCTCAAACTGGTTATACACTATTGTAAATGATAGCATAATTGAAAAATCTAAATCAACAGGAGGTAATACTTCGTTTTTCTATAAAACAGATAAATCTTTTTTAGATGAACTATTAGAATTTGATGAATGCAATAACTAAAGCTTTATAAAGATCTTTTTCTTAAACAAGAAGTATGCAGGCATATATATTATGATAACATACAAAATTGCATAAAGTAATGAGGCAATCTTTGGATATATACCATTATCCACAAGTGTATTTACAAAAATCAAATTTAGCTGAATTCCAATTATATAATCACTGTAAAATATAGATCCTAGAACACCAGCTAATACATATGTAAAAATTGAATTTGTTCCAAAAACTTGAGACATTTTAAACTTTTTGTATCCATTAACATCAATTAAGTAGGTGAATGCTGCTGTTAACATAAAAGACATTCCACCCATCAAAAAAGTATATGATGTACTCCATAAATTTTTATTAATTGGAAAAGACCAGCTAAAAAAGTCACCAACAAATACTAGAATCAAACCTGTATAGAATAGTTTAAGTAATTTATCTTTAATGTCTATGCTACTAGTCAGTATTGTACCTGCAATTAGACCAAAAACACCAGTAATTATTGATGGAATAGTAGTTAGTATTCCCTCAGGATCCCAGGTACCTTGCCACATAACACCTGGTAAATAATTTTTATCAATATAATGTGCCATGTTTATTTCAGGGACACTTAAATCTGGTTGACCAATTCCAGGTATTGGTATATATAACATTATAAACCAATAAAAAAATAGTGTTATAAAAGATAAATACATTAAATATCTCTTATCTATAAATATGTATATCATTGCAGAGAAAAGAAAAACAAATGAAATTCTTTGGAGAACGCCAGTCCACCTTATATTATCAAAGTCAAAGGAGGGAAATACCCACAAAAATAAACCTACTAAATAAATTTTAAAAGCTCTCCATATAATTTTCTTAATTGTTTTATTTCTATTTAATGAAACTTGTTTATTGTTTAATGAGAGAACAATTGAAACACCAACAATAAAGAGAAAGTTTGGGAATATGTAGTCTGTAGGAGTTAATCCATTCCAATCTGCATGAAGTAATGGTTCAAAAACATTCTCCCATGAACCAGGTTGATTAACAATTATCATAAAGATTAAAGTAATTCCTCTTAAAACATCAATCGATAAAAGTCTACCTCTCATATCTAAAAGTTAAAAAAAATAATTGGTGAATCTAAATTTACTTATCAACTTGGATAGAATAGCCACCCCTACCTCTGTAATCAAATAATCTGAGGTTTACAATATCATCTGGATTTAATTTAAACGGATTTTTATAATTCATGCTTTCATTATTAGGTATAGAACCATCTAAAGTGTATTTAATATTTAATCCAGGAAAAGCAGAATTGGCATAAAGAGAGTCATTTATAATAATTCCACCTGGTTTAGGGAGATCATAACTCAAACCACCGTAAATATTTTCAATCATAGGAAGAACTCTCTGACCAATTGTATTTGTAAGCTTATTCCACTCAATGTTTAAAGTCATCTCTCTTTCCAATTGATTTTGAATGCTCATCCACTTCGGATCTTTTGACCATGCTTTTTGAGAAAAAACTATGATGTTTGGCATGAACATGTAGTCCAGGATATCCTCATTTCTGATTGTTTCACTCCAGATTTGAGACTGAATTCCAACAATATTATTTCTATTACTAGATTTTAATTTTTCTGAGGATTCTATATATTCCTTTGAAATATTATTTTTTCTAACTCCGTATGAATCATTAAAAATATCAAAAACATCAACAGTCCACATATCTTTATAATCAGCATAACCACTCCAGGAAAGACCTACATTATCAAGATCTTTATCGTCTACCATATCAAAATAAAATGCACTTGAATTACTCATTACAGTTTTATATCCAAGGTTTGCATATTTATAAATCATATCCTGTCTTCCTTGACCCCAATCATTTTTCCAAACAAATAATAAGATATCATCACCCTTAAAAAATTCTTTTATTTGGGTTTCAGACTGATTTCTCTCAGTTAATTTCAGTAAGATATCATCCCATCCAGTCATTGTTATATCATACGATGAAAGTTTATTGTAAACTCTTTTTTGCATCATTTCATATAAAGCGTTATAATTACCTGCTATTGAGTTATCTTCCATAAACTTATCACATATGGGTGACTTTTGCCATGCTCCATAAGGAAGTTCGTCAGCTGCAACACCAAATTTGTTGAGTTCTACTCCCGCTTCCTGATACATAATGTATATTTCGTCAATCACTTTTTCATAAAAAGTAAAAGCACTTTCCCTGCATATACAAGCTATATTATCGTCATAACCTTGCGCTGAATAATAATTACTTTTATCATCTGGATCAGATAATAAATATTTTTAAGCCTTATCTGTGTTTCCAAACTTTATATACTTT